>JAGXIM010000159.1 GCA_024635665.1 Salinimicrobium sp.
TGCTTATCCTGTTCATTTTTACCGGGTTCGCACAGGAGATCCCTACAAATTCCATAGGGGAAGAAGTTTATAAAGAATACAAAGCAAATGGGATAGAAAATGCTATTTCCAAATACCATAAGATCAAAAATGATAAAAAATATGAACTCACACAGGCAGATCTTAATATTGTAGGCTATAAGATCATGAATGAAGACAAAGACATGGATGCTGCAGAGAGGATCTTTAGACTTAATATGAAAGAATATCCAAAAGCCGCCAATCCTTATGATTCTTATGGAGATTACCTGGTGGAAAAAGGCAACGAGAAAGAAGCAAAAGAGTATTTTAAAAAGTCGGCTTCTATTTCAAAAGATTCCAAAGACGATTGGGAAAAAAATACCCTGTATCCCAATACCAGGAGCAAAATGGCTAAGATCGATAAGAAACATAAGCAAATGGATTTCCTTCTGGGCGATTGGAATATTGAGGCCACCGCTTATGAGAATGGTAAGGAAGTTCAGAAGACGAAAGGAAAAGATAAAATCGAGTTTAATGAAGAAACAAACTCTATTTTTATTCATCATTTCAACGAACAGAATGAACCGGAAGGGATAAGGATCATGACCTATGACGCTCTCGATGATGAGTTTGACGTAGCCTATTTTAATGCCGACAGGCTAAGAGGTATTGAAGTTTCTAAAATGAAGATGAAGCCAATTAGCGACAATCATTATGAATTCATAGACACTTTTACCACAAGGGATGGGGAAGAAATGAAACTAAAACATGAGATCAAAAAGATCTCAGACGGTGAAATGGACTGGGTGATCTTCGAAAAAAATGACAATGATGAATGGCAAAGGTCATATGCTTTGAACATGACTAAATAAAACCATTACACCTGAAATTTTCAAGGAAGGAGGAATCGTTCTCCTTCCTTTTTTATTATGCTAAAACCATTCGTAATACTATCTTTGCAGCTGGAAAAAATGATTCAATGAAAATCTCATATAACTGGCTCAGACAATTTTTAAAAATCAACCGCACCCCCGAAGAAACAGGTGAATTACTCACAGACCTGGGTCTTGAAGTAGAAGGGATCCATTCTTTTCAAAGCGTAAAAGGTGGTTTGAAGGGAATTGTGATTGGAGAGGTGATTTCTTGCGGCCCACACGAAAATGCTGACCGGTTAAAAGTCACGAAAGTTGATCTTGGGAACGGGCAGCCTGTGCAAATCGTTTGTGGTGCACCAAACGTGGCAACAGGACAAAAAGTACCGGTGGCAACTGTGGGAACTACTTTATATGATGAGAAGGGAACGCCCTGGGAGATCAAAAAAAGTAAGATCCGTGGGGAAAGCAGCCACGGAATGATTTGCGCAGAAGATGAACTTGGGCTCGGGAAAAGCCACGAAGGAATTATGGTTTTGGACACCAATCTGCCTTCAGGAACACCTGCCGCCAAACTTTTTGAGATTGAAGATGATCATGTTTTTGAAATCGGGTTGACCCCAAACCGGGCCGATGCAATGAGCCATATGGGTGTGGCCAGGGATTTAAAAGCGGGACTGCAACAACAAGGCGAGCAGCAGGAATTAATTACCCCTTCGGTGAGTAGTTTCCATGTTGACAGTAGAAATCTCCGCATTCCCATTAAGATAGAAGATGCAGAGCTCGTTCCGCGCTATTGCGGAATCACCATTTCTGAAGTCAAAATAGCAGAATCCCCAAAATGGCTCCAAAACCGATTAAAAGCCATTAACATCACCCCAAAAAACAACGTGGTAGATGTCACCAATTACGTAATGCATGAATTGGGACAGCCTTTACACGCCTTTGATGCTTCAAAAATATCGGGTGGGGAAATCCATGTGAAGACGCTTCCTGCCGGAACCAAGTTTACCACCTTAGACGAGGTTGAACGGGACCTGCACGAAGAAGATGTGATGATTTGTGATGCAGAGAAACCGTTGGCGATTGCAGGCGTTTTTGGCGGAATTGGAAGCGGGGTTACCAGCGAAACCACCAGCTTGTTTATTGAAAGCGCCTATTTTAATCCTATAACGGTAAGGAAAACAGCAAAACGCCACGGACTAAATACAGATGCCTCTTTTAGGTATGAGAGGGGAATTGATCCCAACATTACCGAATATGCACTCAAGCGCGCAGTTCTGCTCATCCAGGAACTGGCCGGAGGCAATGTTACCAGTGATATAGATGACCATTATCCAAAGAAAATAGAGGATTTTCCGGTTTTTCTCACTTTTGATAAGATCAATACACTTATTGGCCAAAACCTGGCCAAAGAAACCGTTAAATCTATTTTGACTTCGCTTGAAATTAGGGTGAACAATGTTACCGAAACCGGAATGGGCTTGACAATCCCGGCTTACCGGGTGGATGTAAAGCGGGAATCTGATGTTATTGAAGAAATCCTACGGGTTTATGGATATAACAATATCGAATTCGGAGAAAAAATAAATGCTTCAGTTGCAAATTCCTCCAGGTTCGAAGATTATAAGATCCAGAACCTTATCTCCAACCAATTAGTGGGACAGGGCTTTTTTGAAACGATGGCAAATTCCCTCACTTCTCCTGCCCATGCCGGGCTTAGCGAGCAGTTAAAGGAGGAACATTCTGTAAAGATGTTGAACCCATTGAGCCAGGATCTGTCTGTTTTGAGACAATCCCTTTTGTTCTCGGGACTGGAGGCAGTGAGTTACAATCTCAACCGGAAACGGAATGATTTAAAGTTCTTTGAATTCGGAAAATCTTACCATCAGTTCCAAAGTGGAAAAGTTGAAAATAAACATTTAACACTTTTCATTTCGGGGAACCGTAGTGGGGAAAATTGGAGTACCACCCTTCAAAAAGGGAATTTCTTCTACTTAAAAGGTATCGTTACTACAGTTTTGGACCGGCTGGGGATTTCTGAAACCAAATCTTCACCTGTCAAAAATGACATTTTTTCCGAAGGAATTACTCTGAATTTCCAAAAGAAAAAATTAGTCGAATTTGGAGTGGTAAAAAAGAAAATTCTGAAAAATTTCGACATTAATCAGGAAGTGCTTTTTGCAGATTTCAACTGGGAGGAATTGATTGAAATTTCTAAAACCCAACAAAACAAATTCCGTAATATCCCTAAATTTCAGCCGGTAAAAAGGGATTTCGCATTGCTCCTGGACAATTCAGTTAGGTTTGAAGATATCTTTGCTTTAGCTTTTAAAACAGAACAAAAAATCCTCAAAAATGTCAATCTTTTCGATGTTTACGAAGGCGAAAACCTTCCGGAAGGCAAGAAGAGCTATGCTGTAAGTTTTATCCTTCAGGATGAAACAAAAACCCTTACAGATAAGCAGATCGATAAGACCATGAACAAACTTCAGCAGAATTTCGAAAAACAATTGGGCGCAGAACTTCGGTAAGAAATCTGGTAGAAATAAGAAAGCCATCCTTAATTTTAAAGATGGCTTTCTTATTTTCTGAATTTTTATTATCTCAAAGGATTACTTCGGAAAGTTGTCATAAATAGCATTTACGTAGGTCCTTAATTCTTCAGCAAGGTTATTCGGCGTCACAATATCCTCTGCTTTTCCCCTCCAAACAATTTCGTTCGTCCTACGGTTTATAAGGTCAATTACGATAGTACCTTCTTTATAAGGAATTTGTTCGATCCCTGTACCGGCAATTCTGGGAATAGTAAAATAATTATTGTAGGCATAGTTGCGGTAATAAGGCCCTACGAAATATCCGGGGCTGTAGTAACTGTAATTCGTATAAACAGGACTGGCACCTACGGCCATTTCTTCATCCAGCATTAAATGGTAATATACCAGTAAATCGGGCTGGTTACGATCCAGCCGGTAATCTAGGCTCTGCATATTTTTACTGATTTCATCAATAACAATTTCATTTACGTAAGCATTGTCATAAGCTGAAGTCTTAACTGTGTCTTGATTGGGCAGGAAGGCAAAACTGGAAAAAGCATCCAGATCTTTTGCTGTCATTTTCGTAGTATTCACTTTTGGTCCACAGCTTAATAGCAGCAGGGCCATAATCAAGCTTAAACTTAAACCGGACTTTAAAATCTTCATTTTATCTTTATTTTTATGGTTTTCCGGAAGATAATCATTCCTACGACAAACCTCTTTTGCCAGCAAAAAGTTTAGAGGATATTTAACCATAAATTCTTAATGTTAACAATACAAAAGGTTAATAATTATCTAATTTTAATGCTTTTGCATGTTGCGCTGTAATTTTCTTATTTTAGTGCTGCTAAAGGAAAAGGAAATGCTGCTAGAGAGAAAGAACCTTCGACACGAACTTGAAAATCTCCGGAACAAGGCCATACAAGCGGAAACTCTTTTAGAAGAGGTGCAGGAAATCTTGCAAGCTGAAAGTGCTACTGAGGAAGAAATCCTGCAACGCATGAAGAATGGGGAGACGGATGAAGTACGAAACAATGACTTTAATTTTGACCTTTTGGAAAGCGGAAGGATTTTCCATTTGTCACAAATCAAACAGATCTGCGTCCTTTATAGACTCCGATTTCTGAATACAAAATATTTTAAAGCCGAACTTCCCGCCGAAGCTATTTTCGCCATCAGGGAGCTGGAGAGAAAACATGACACTACGCTTAGAGGATTCAAAATGGTGGCGCCGGCGAAATACTTTAGACTGGAAAATGCAGATGATCCTTTACTTTTTGCCCCAATAGGAAACAATTACTTCTATCTCGTGCACAAGTGGGGAAATGATATGCATCCTTTGAGAAAAATTGTAATGTGGCCCTTGAGGAGCCTTGAAAACCTGATAATTTTCAGCTTTTTTTTCAGTTTTTTCATGACCTTTGGGATTCGTGAAGTTTTTTTTGCCAGGTTTCAGGAAACTTCAGAATTCCTTATCCTGTTCATGTATTCATTTCAATCGGTCATCGCGCTCACCTTTTTCTACGGAATTAGCCTGGGCAAGAACTTTAGTTCTGGAAATTGGAACAGCAAGTTTTATAATGCCTGAGAAATGTTAAACTGAAACCAAAAACGTTCACAGTTGAAATTCAATTTCTAAATTTAGGGAAGAAAACAATCAGTTCTTAATTTAGGGAACAAAACAACCAAAATATGAGTTCAGAAGATGAATATAAACGTGTTTACACAGGTTCTGAAGTAAACGTGCAGTATTTACAACAACTTCTTAAGGAAGAAGATATTGAGACGATCGTCCGCAATGAATTCCAGTCTGGTCTTCGCGGGGGATTTGGCGGCGGCCTGCCAGGACAAGTCCAGCTGCTTGCCCTGGCCTCTCACTACGAGGAAGCTGTAAAACTTGCTAAAGAAACTTTCCCAAACCAAGATCTATAAATATATGGAAGACGACTCTCCCCGAAAGAAAAATTATTTCAACTTAATTCTAGGAATCGCATTTTTGGGCTATGGGACCTATAGACTGTTCACTTTTGTGAATGGCGCCCCCTCCACTACTTTCCGGATAATTATTGCTATTGGTTTTGTACTGTTAGGAGCATGGGACCTTCAGAAATTTTTTAAGTCAGTTCAAAAGGAATAAAAAAAGCTACTCAAAAATGACATTTTTGAGTAGCTTTTTGCAATTATAGTGCAAAATCAGGCTTTAGAATACATGTTGTCCCGCTGCTCTTTGATCTTTTTGTCACCCATGTAATCGTCAAAGGTCATGTAGCGATCAATAGCACCACCAGGAGTGAGTTCTATCACCCGGTTCGCCACAGTTTGCGCAAATTCATGGTCATGTGTGGTAAAAATCACCGTTCCTTTGAAATTTTTCAATGAATTGTTAAAAGCGGTAATGGATTCAAGGTCCAGGTGGTTTGTAGGCTCGTCCAGCATCAAAACGTTTGCCCGCATCATCATCATTCGGCTGAGCATGCAACGCACTTTTTCACCTCCCGAAAGTACCCTGGAAGTTTTTAGTGCTTCTTCGCCGCTAAAGATCATTTTCCCTAAAAAACCACGTATATAAACTTCTTCCCGCTCCTCTTCAGTCTTCGCCCATTGGCGCAACCAATCAACCAGGGTAAGGTCATTGTTAAAGAATTGAGAATTATCCAAAGGCAAATAGGACTGATTTGTGGTGATCCCCCAGCTAAACTTTCCTGAAACCGGTTTTTCATGCCCATTCAAAATCTCGTAAAAAGCAGATGTAGCCCTTGAATCCCTGGAATATACCACTACTTTATCGCTTTTTTGAAGGTTGATATTCACGTTCTTAAACAAAACCTCCCCTTCTACAGAAGCAGAAAGTCCTTCGACGTTCAAGATCTGATCCCCGGCTTCACGCTCCCTTTCAAAAATAATTGCGGGATATCTACGGCTGGAGGGTTTAATATCATCAATGTTCAGTTTTGCAATCATTTTTTTACGGGAAGTGGCCTGCTTGGACTTGGCTACGTTGGCACTAAAGCGCCGAATAAACTCCTCAAGTTCCTTTTTCTTATCCTCGGCTTTCTTGTTCTGCTGAGACCGCTGTCTGGCTGCAAGTTGGGAAGATTCATACCAGAAGGTATAATTTCCGCTATAATGGTTGATCTTTCCGAAGTCAATATCCGAAATATGGGTACAAACCGAATCCAGGAAGTGACGGTCATGGGAAACCACAATTACTGTATTTTCATAATTGGCAAGGAAATGTTCCAACCAGGTAATGGTCTCATAATCCAGGTCGTTGGTAGGCTCATCCATGATCAAAACATCTGGGTTCCCAAAGAGCGCCTGTGCGAGCAGCACACGTACCTTAAGCTTGTTGTCCAGATCTTTCATGAGGGTGTAATGATTGTCTTCTTTTATTCCCAGGTTTGAAAGAAAAGCAGCAGCTTCACTATCTGCGTTCCAGCCATTCATCTCCTCAAATTCAACTTGTAAGACGCCTACCCTTTCCCCATCGGCATCACTAAAATCTTCTTTGGCATAGATCTCGTCCATCTCTTTTTTGATCTTGTAGAGCGGCTTGTTTCCCATGATCACGGTTTCCAGTACAGGAAATTCGTCATAAAGGTTGTGGTTTTGCTCTAGTACAGACATCCTTTTTCCCGGCTCCAGGTGCACATGCCCGGAAGTAGGTTCAGATTTCCCACTCAGGATTTGCAAAAAGGTGGATTTCCCTGCACCATTGGCCCCAATGATCCCATAGCAATTCCCCTGGGTGAAGGTGGTGTTCACCTCATCAAACAACACTCTTTTTCCGAATTGGACGGAAAGATTTGAAACTGATAACATATATAAATTTGAATTTTTGCAAAAGTAGGTTTTTAAGCTCATTTTCTAAAAGATTAACTTTCTTAATTATCTATTTAACTCAGGATTAACAGCAATTTTGAGAAGTCACTTCTACATTTGCTTTTCCCATAAACTTGCCCTCCAAAAATTTTGAAGACAATTAATGCCCATATTTTTCTACGCGCCCTGTCAATGGCTTCTTTATGCGCATTAATCTTTTTTACCGCCGCCTGCCAGGGTGAAGCAGAAGTACCCAGGCACGCATTTATTGGAGGGGAAATAATCAACCCAACCAGTAACTCTATCGTCCTTCACAGAAATGGCAAAATTATAGACACCATTTACCTCGATGAAAAGAACAGGTTTAGCTATAGACTGGAAAATGTTGAGAAAGGTTTGTACCTCATAAAACACCGGCCAGAATCGCAGAACCTCTACCTAGTACCTGGAGACAGCCTTTTAATACGGGTTAACACTGTGGCTTTTGACGAGTCACTGCATTTTAGCGGCACCGGGAATGCCCGCAATAACTTCCTCGCAGAAATGTTTCTGGTTGATGAACAAAATGCAGATCTCCTGCTTTCCTTTAATGAAACAGAACCTTCAGATTTTGCCCGCAAAGCCGACTCCATAAAGCAAAAACGGTTACAAACGCTTCAGGAGACCGCGAAAAAGAATGGGTTTTCAAAGGATTTTATAGATCTGTCTGAAACTATCATTGAATATGAGTCGTACGACCTAAAGGAGCGTTATACATACCTTATCCAGAAGTATTACAAAGAATATTACAGGAACCTTCCCGAAGATTTCCATGCCTATCGCGCAAATGTGAATTTTAATTTGGAAACTTTGCAATGCAGCCCCACCTACAAAAGGTTCATCGATGACTTTCTGGTCAATTATTCCCTTCAATGGTGTGCAGACAGTGCCAGGGACGAAAACGATTGCTATGACCTTACAAGTACAGCCAATGTTATCGCCAGGATCAATAAAGTAAGTGAACTGGTAAAATTGCCTTCCTTGAGGAAATATTTCTTGTCGAAACTGGGCGTCCTGGGAATTATAATGGCAAAAAATGACAAGAATATTGACGACGTCCTTGACGTCTTGCAAGAAAACGATTATCCCGAGATAGACATGGAAGAAATGGAGCAGTTGGCGGCGATACAATCGACATATCTTCCAGGTAGCACCGTTGCCAATATTCCGCTTATTAACACCGATGGAGATGAGGTCTTGTTTGATGATGTTCTAAAAAGACCAACCGTTATATTTCTATGGTCCATTTATAATCAAACCCATCCTAATTATCACATGCTTTTAAACGAATTACGTTTAAAATATCCCGAAATCAACTTTATAGGCATCAACCTCGACATAGAGGAGGTTTCAAAATGGAAAAAGGCGGTGACTAAGTATGGTTATAACCCTGATAAAGAATTTCAGCTTAGGAAGACCAACGTCAACAAAAAACTTTTCCAGTACTACCTCAACAAAACGGTCTTTTTAGACTCATCTGGAAAAATAATTGTTGGTGATGCCTTTATAACTTCACGGAATTTGGAAAATCAAATCCTGGAATTCCTGAACCAGGAATAAAAAAAGCCTTCATTCCGAAAAATGAAAGCTCAAAATGCCATTTTTGGATATCTAGTTTCCTTTCTTATGGTCTGCAAGGAATTTTTCAAGTCCAATGTCGGTCAATGGGTGGTTCAATAATCCAGTAATTGAAGACAAAGGTCCTGTCATTACATCGGCGCCCAATTTAGCGCAATCAATCACGTGCATGGTGTGCCTGATAGATGCAGCTAGAATTTTAGTTTCGAAACCATAGTTGTCATAAATTAGTCGGATTTCAGCAATTAGGTTCAAGCCATCTGTCGAAATATCGTCCAGCCTTCCAATAAATGGGGAGACATAAGTCGCACCTGCTTTTGCCGCCAAAAGTGCCTGTCCTGCAGAAAAAACAAGCGTACAGTTGGTTTTTATGCCTTTATCACTAAAATATTTGATCGCCTTTACCCCTTCTTTGATCATAGGAACTTTCACGATTATTTGGTCATGAAGTTTTGCCAGTTCTTCCCCTTCTTTGACCATTTCATCAAAGCTGGTCGCAATCACTTCGGCGCTGACATCCCCGGTTACGATCTCACAAATCTTTTTGTAATGTTCCAGGATGTTTTGCTTGCCAGTGATCCCTTCTTTTGCCATAAGGGAAGGGTTGGTGGTGACTCCATCGAGTACTCCTAATTCCTGGGCCTCTTTTATTTGTTCGAGGTTCGCGGTATCAATAAAAAATTTCATAGTTATGTTGAATTTTAATTAAAAAAATGTGCGAAAAATGCTATTTTTCGATGTTTTGCAAAGTTACAACTTGTAATGCCTCATTAAAATCCTCTCGTAGAGTTTATCTGGCAAAATTCGTTTTAAGGCAATCGAAAACTTTTGTAACGGCTCCCCTACTTTGTAATGGACGCGTGGATTTTTCTCCTTTATAATCTTAAAAATAGTTTCCGCCATAATATTTGGATCTTCCCCTTCATCTACATGCTGGTTCATCAACTTCAGCGTGTTCCTGTAAGGAGTTTCGTATGGTGATCCTTTAATAACAGGTGCATGGTACCTTCCGGCAGCGATATTGGTCGCAAAATCCCCTGGAGCAATGTTGGTCATTTTAATATTGAAACTTTTCAGCTCCATTCGGAAAGCCTCGGTTGTCAATTCCAGTGCCCCCTTTGAAGCGGAATAAATCCCGCGGTAAGGCAATCCCATATAACCGGCAATGGAGGTGACATTGATAATTAACCCACCGTTATTTTTTCGCATTTCAGGAAGTACCGCTTTGATCACATTTATAGGTCCAAAATAATTGGTGTCAAATGCCTTTTTTATCTCCTCATCGGGTGTTTCTTCAATGGGCCCGGTGATCCCCACACCTGCATTGTTCACCAGTACATCGATTTTACCGGCCTGGGAAATAACTTCAGAAATGGCAGTTTGGATGGTTTCAGGTTTAGTGACATCAAGGGCAACCAATGGAAATGCTGAATTTTGTTTCCCCGGGTTTCTACTGGTCCCAAAAACTATAAAATTTCGTGCCTGAAGGTATTCTGCAATGGCCTTTCCAATTCCTGAGGATGCGCCCGTGATAAAAACAACTTTTGAGGATGTGCTCTCTTTCATATATTGCAAAGATGCAATAAAATTTCACTAGCAGAAACAAAAAATGGCAAGCGACCCACATCACACCGCTACGACCACTTACCCTTGCTGCGTTCCCGCCCTGGGGGATTCAGCAGGAGCTGGTTGTGTGGGACTTGCCGGGGCAAAGATACAACCTTTCATACTTTTTGCAAGGATTTTCTAAAGGGATTTAGTTAATTTAGCTGCTAATAAAAGTTGGTCAAAAATGAGTGTATATAAATATCTGTACCTGTTGTTTTTAGGAATTCTTACTATCTCGTGCGGGGATGATCCCGAAGATAAATCTTCTGAATTTTCCCTGGAAATAACCAATGATAAAAAGGAATTTCAGCTCGGGGAAACTATTGGGGCAGCAATAATGGCCGATGGTATCCGTCTGGATTCTGTAGTGTATTTCCTTGGCCCACAAAGATTAGAGAAAACCCTTCCCGGCACAAGCCTGGCATACACTTTTCAGGAAGAAAAGCTTGGAAAATGGCCTTTTACGGCAAAAATTTATTCCGAAGGAAATGTTCAGGAACTGCAGGAGGAAATTACCCTGTTCAATGACACACCGCCTGTTTCCTACACCTATGAAATTATCAAATCTTATCCGCACGCCACCGATGCCTATACCCAGGGGATGGAATTCTATAAGGGCGAGCTTTATGAAAGCACGGGTCAATATGGGGAATCCACATTGAGAAAGGTGGATCTAATGACGGGTGAAGTACAAAGATCCATCGACATACCAAAAGAATATTTCGCGGAAGGGATTACAGCTTTAAACGATAAAATTTACATGTTAACCTGGTTGGAAGGTGTCGGGTTTATTTATGATGTAGATACTTTTGAAAAGCTCGGGGAATTTGGCTACAACCAAAGCCAACAAGGTTGGGGCCTGGCCAACGATGGCCACCGACTTTACAAAAGCGACGGCACCGAAAAAATCTGGTTCCTGAATCCGGAAACTTTAGCTGAAGAAAATTTCATCCAAACCGTTACCCACCGCACCATTTCAACCCAATTAAATGAACTCGAATGGGTTGAAGGAAAAATATACGCGAATACCTATCAAAAAGACGGGGTAGCAATCATCAATCCGGCAAATGGCGCAATTGAAGGCGTCATTAACTTCCAGGGGCTGCGCGAAAGATTGGGGAACCAGGATGAACTGGATCCGGTAAATGATGTTTTAAACGGAATTGCCTACAATGCCAACACCCAGAAATTATACGTCACAGGAAAAGACTGGGACACTTTATTTGAAGTAGAAATAAAAAGGAATTAAAAATGGTCGTCCCGGCAGAAATATTTACCCAAAAACGTACTGTGACAAAAGACGACCTGGATGATCTGGAGCACGTAAACAACGTGCGATATGTACAGTGGATACAGGATATTGCCAAAGAACATTGGGAAGTGAGGGCAACGCAGCAACTAAAAAAGGAATTTATTTGGGTGGTTATAAGGCACGAAATCGACTACAAAAAACAGGCTTTTTTAGGGGATGAAATCCTGATAGAAACCTATGTGGGGGAAACCACTTTTGTGACTTCCGAACGTTTTGTGAACGTCAAAAATGCCCAAACCAATGAAGTTTTAGTGGCCGCAAAATCAATGTGGTGTCTTCTGGATTCAAAAAGTAAACGCCCAACGAAGATCACCGAAGACCTGCGAACGGTTTTTCATAAGCAATGAAAAAATTTTCTACCATTTGCCTCATGCTCATGTTGGTGCTTTGGAGCTCCTGCAGGTCAGATTTTGAGACAGTGGAAACTATGGGGAATCTGGAATTCTCAAGGGATACCGTTTTTTTGGATACAATTTTCACCAATACCAGCACCTCTACTTATTCCCTAAAAGTTTACAATCGGCGGAATGAAGATATTCACATTCCCGAAATCTCTCTTGCCCTCGGGGAAACTTCCGAATACCGGTTAAACGTGGATGGGATGCCTGGAAAAATTTTTGAAGAGGTTGAAATTCTTGCCAACGACAGTATTTATATTTTCATAGAAACCACGGTGGATGCGCAGCACGAGCAAAATATGTTTCTTTATGAGGATTTTATCCAGTTTATATCGAGCGGACATCGACAGGAAGTTCCGCTAATAACTTTGGTGAAGGATGCTGTTTTTCTTTATCCGGCCAAAGGTACAGACGGTTTCCCAGAGAGAATTCCTTTAGATATTAATGGCAACCAGCAAACTGTGCAGGGGTTTTATATTTCTGAAGAAAACCTTCAGTTCACCAATAACAAGGCATACGTTATTTATGGCTATGCAGTGGTGCCTTCAGGAAAGACCCTGTCCATAGAGGCCGGCTCCAGAATCCATTTCCACGCAGAAAGTGGAATTATTGTTTCTGAAAATGCCACCCTTCAAGTTAATGGGGAATATAGCGAGGATCCAAAAAAGCTGGAAAATGAGGTGATTTTTGAAGGAGCGCGGATGGAACCACAATTCGAGAATATTCCGGGGCAATGGGGAATGATTTGGCTTCGCGAAGGCAGCAAAAACCATCATATAAATTATGCGACCATTAAAAACTCCGGAATTGGTTTATTGGTGGAAGGTTCATCCAAAACCCCTACTCCGCTTCAGCTTTCGAATACTCAGATATACAATTCGGCAGTTAATGGAATTCGTGCCGTAAAGGCAAATATTTCTGGGGAAAACCTTGTGGTCAATAACAACGGCCGAAGTTCGCTGCATCTTATTGGAGGACAGTATGAATTCAACCACTGTACCTTTGCCAATTATTGGCGCCAGGGATTTCGGCCAGATCCAGCCGTCTTGATCGAAAACATATTGGTTGGAGATCAGGCATCCCAGGGAACAATTATTTCGGCTAAATTTTCCAACTCCATTATCTTCGGAAATGAGAATTTTGAATTGCTTTTCAACAAGAATGACAATTATGGCTTTGAAGTCTTTTTTCAGAATACTTTGATCAAATTCAATGACCCGAATGCCGCATTTTCTGAAGATCCA
>JAGXIM010000043.1 GCA_024635665.1 Salinimicrobium sp.
CATTATTTCAACCCTTTCGAGCGTATCGACATCACTGTGAATGTATCGGCAACGGATGTTAATACGACTAAGGTATTTTGTAAGCTCCTCGGCCATTCGTTTTGTTAGGGTTGTCACCAGGACACGCTGGTCTTTTTCGATCCGCAGGTGCATTTCCTCGATGAGGTCGTCAATTTGGTTGAGACTGGGCCGAACCTCGATCACAGGATCCAGTAATCCTGTTGGGCGAATCACCTGTTCAATATAAAGGCCTTCGGTTTTTTGAAGTTCATAATCGGCAGGGGTCGCACTCACGTAGATCACCTGGTTCTGCAAAACCTCAAATTCCTCAAATTTTAACGGCCGGTTATCCATGGCAGCAGGAAGTCTAAAGCCGTAATCGACCAAAGTTTCTTTCCGCGACCGGTCACCGCCATACATGGCGTGTACCTGCGGAATGGTGACGTGGCTTTCGTCCACAACCATCAGAAAATCGTCGGGGAAATAATCCAGCAGGCAGAAAGGTCGTGTTCCAGGCAGTCTTCCGTCAAGGTAACGGGAGTAATTTTCAATTCCTGAACAATAACCCAGTTCCCTTATCATTTCCAAATCAAAGTTCGTTCGTTCATCCAGGCGTTTTGCTTCCAAATGTTTCCCGATATCCCGAAAATAATCGATTTGTTTCACCAGGTCATCCTGAATTTGGTGGATCGCGCCCTGTAAAACATCTGGTGAGGTCACAAACATATTGGCGGGATAAATATTTAGCCGCTCATATTTTTCCAAAACTTCATTGGTCGCCGGGTCAAAAGCTTCAATTTCTTCTATTTCATCCCCAAAAAAGTAAATTCGGAAGGCATTATCGGCGTAACTGGGAAAAACATCTACAGTGTCCCCTTTTATCCTGAAATTTCCACGGGTAAATTCTGCTTCTGTCCGTGAATACAAGCTCTGTACAAGCTTGTGAAGGAGCTGTGTTCTCGAGATGACCATATCCCGTTCAATAGAAATGACACTTTTCTTAAATTCCACAGGATTCCCAATTCCGTATAAACAGGAGACGGAAGCGACGACTATAATGTCCCTTCTTCCGGAAAGCAGGGAAGAGGTGGTGCTCAACCGTAATTTCTCGATCTCCTCGTTGATGGAAAGATCTTTTTCTATATAAGTTCCCGAACTTGGAATAAATGCTTCAGGTTGATAGTAATCGTAGTAACTAACGAAGTATTCGACAGCATTTTCAGGGAAAAACTGCTTGAATTCAGAATATAACTGGGCGGCAAGGGTTTTATTGTGGGCGAGAACCAGCGTTGGTCGCTGCACTTCTTCGATCACATTGGCCACTGTAAAAGTTTTTCCGGAACCTGTGACCCCAAGCAGAGTTTGATACCTCTCGTTGCTTTCTATGCCTTTGACCAATTTTTCAATCGCCTGCGGTTGGTCTCCGGTAGGTTTATAATCTGATTTTACTTCGAATTTCATAGGTTTTTTTCTGGCATGCAAAAATAGCCAATTTTATTCCTTCTATCAAGGAATGTAGCGACCTAAAGGTTTTAGGATCAGGGAAACTTCAGAAATAAAATGATATTAAAGATCCCGTTTTTTAAGAACGAAATATGTGAGGTAAATGAAAATCGCGGTCCATACGCATACGATTAGCAACTGGTACCAGTGAATCCCATAATCTTTGGAGAATTCGGAACCCAATTGATCGGCAGCCGATTGGATGATGCTCAAGCGGGAAAAAGGTTCCTTCACAAGAATACTCATGGATTCCAGCGGAAAAAACTGAACAATATTTTCAGAAACATCATAACCTCTGGCTTGAGAAAACGCGATTATTCCGCGTACGATCCCCTCAAAGATCCACCAGACAAATAGAAAACCGAGCGCAAAAGCCGATCTTTTTACCAAAATCCCCAGGAAAAGGCAGAAAGAAAAGAAGCCCACAAGTTTCACGAAATAACCCAGAAGGTATTCCAGGTCAGAAAAAATGATGGAAATTTCAGTATAATCTGAAAAAGACAGGCCCAGGATCATGGAAACGATAAACAGGAAGATCGTTGACAAAACTGCAAAAGAGATTACCGTCAGAAATTTTGAAAGCACAAATTCCCGTTTGCTAAGTCCGTCGATGAGGTTTTGTTTAATGGTCCTGTTCGTATATTCGTTGGACATCATGGAAACAATGACAATAGCGAGAAATATCTTGAGTGTAGCCGCGATGTAACTGTTAAAATGCCAGATGTATGGAAAATTAAAAATCCCCATATCTGCGACCCGTCCTTGTATCTCTCCAATATTAAACTCAATGGAAGCGATCAAGGAAATGAAAGTGATGAGGATAAAATAGGTGGTGATAAGGATTTTCGCCGATTTGCTATAGCGCAGTTTATGAAATTCTATGTTGAGAAGTCGTAGCATTAAGCAGAAATTTGATTGGTTAACTGAAGGAACTGTTCTTCAAGACTTTCTTTTCTTTTTACAAGCTGGGAAAGTACCAGCCCATTTTCAAAAAGGTAGGAATTGAGGGCTTCTGGCTCCAGGGGTTCGTTCAAAAAAGCAGTCAGGATTTCACCTTCTTGACTCAGTTTTCCAAAAGAGGCATGGTTTTCGAGAAGCGTTTTAAGTTTTTCAGGATCGGCAGACTTGAGTTCAAAGAAACCAAAGCTGGCATTCATCTGGTCTACGGGTCCACTGTAAAGTTCTTCGCCTTTTCGGATGATCACAACATGTGTGCACACTTTCTCGACCTCATCGAGTAAATGCGAGGCCAGTAAAATTGTTGTGCCGGTGCCGGCGATTCGGGTTATGATTTCCCGTATTTGATGGATTCCTTGAGGATCCAGGCCATTTGTAGGCTCATCTAAAATCAGGATTTCGGGGTCATTGAGAAGGGCAGAGGCAATCGCCAGGCGCTGCTTCATCCCCAAAGAATATGTCCTGAATTTGCTGTTTTTACGATCTAACAAGCCAACCATCTCCAGTTTCTCATCGATTTTTTGGGGAGACACATCTTTGATCTTGCAAACCAGGCGCAGGTTCTGCCTTGCGGTCATGTAAGGATAGAAGTTCGGGCTTTCAATGATCGCGCCTACTTTCTTCAAGGCTTCATGGGTACTTTGCTCCCCATTGAACCATTGAAAATTCCCACTGGTCTCGTTTACTACATTTAAAACAATACCTAGAGTGGTGGATTTTCCACTTCCGTTGGGTCCAAGCAGACCGTAAACATTCCCTTTTTCAATAGAAAAGGACAAATTGTTCACAGCCTTAAGCGGGCCAAATTTTTTTGTCAGGTTGTTAAGTCGAAGGATGGTGCTCAAAACTCGTTTGCTTTTAACATTCGACGTCTAAGTTAACACTTTGTTACAGGGCCAAAAGAAAAGAAGTCTTATTTTTGGCAAAAACCCCAGGTATGCAAGAAAAACTGATGTCTCAAAAGAAACCCTCCTTTCCGATAAATGAGCGGTTCCATAAATATCTTGCAAAGTACAACCGCAACATCAAAATTCCGGTTTTTTATGATGATCTTTTGAGGTTTTCAGGTTCTATCGTGGTATATGACCAACATGATGAAGATACTTTTTGGGTGCGCTGTTACTACCCTGAGCATGAAAGAACAGAAATCGATAACAGCTTAAAGAACGTCTACACCATCCTGCATTCCGACGGAAACGTCGACTCCCTGGAGTTCCTAAATGTAGATACCATTGACTACTGTACTTTTGGGAATTCAAAACCCTTTAGGGTAAAAGTGCGTAATGTTCTCAATGATAGTTATACGTATTTTTATGTTAAAAAAGCAGATGCTTCCCGGGTCTACGGCCTTGAGTTCGAACACATTCTTTCCCCACATCGTATTAATTTTCTGGTTTACCGGGATACCTTGATAGAAGAACATATTGCCGGTATTCCAGGGGATGTTTTCATTGAAGATGAATTGCCGCATTGTGACACCCGGGCACAAACCCAGATTGCCAAGCAGTTCGTGAAATTCAATGAACGCTGTACAATTCGGTTATTGGGAGATATGAGGTCGTACAATTATGTGATTATCCCAACCCACGACTTTGACCATGTGGATTATAAAATCAGGGCGATCGATTTTGATCAGCAGTGTTTCGAAGGTAACCTTAAAGTTTACCGCCCGCAATTTTTCAAAGAGAATTACAAAATGGTGCAACTGGTCAGCGATCGCCTACAGGAATCGTCAATTGAGCAATATAGACGCGAAGAACGATCGCTTCTTGCCAAACGGATCATCAACGCCCAAAGTCGTTACAAGGAACTAATGCGCTGCATTTTGAACGACGAAATTTCAAATGAAGGGAACGTAAAGCAACTGCGACAGGAACTATATGAGTTTTCGAGTGATATGAAATTCAAACGGGCGCGTTCTATGGGACAAATTTTGCGCACCGCCCTTGATTTTGTCAAACGAAACTATGAAGATGTAAACATGAAACGGCTGGTTTGACGGGCTCTTTAATTGGTAGATTTCACCACTGCCTTAAGACCTAAATGGCTCTTGATTAAAAAATAGAACAGCATTGCCTGAAAGACTCTCTCATTTCAGCAAATTATACCCATGGTTTTTAAGTACCGTTGAATCTCGTTTGACCAGATTGGTAACTGTTCCTGCCATTTGGTTCAGAATGATAATTTCAGGCAAAAACTTCAGGGAAAAAGCAATGTCATCGGTATTACTCCTGCATTCATCTGAAGAAAAGCTGGGTAACCGGAATATAAGAGTCCGGTGAAAAGATTCAGCAGGATTTCTTACAGAATGGGAATAAGGCAAGTTGTGAGCAGGAATTTCAAATAAATTGAGGTAAATTATACAAGTAAAATAACCAACAGAAAAATAATAAACAATGAGAATAGGGTGGATAGGTTTAGGAAAAATGGGAAAACCAATGTCTGAAAGTCTGGTAAAAGCAGAGCATTCGGTAACCGTGTATAATAGGACAAAGGAAAAAGAAGCTCCGTTGAAAAAAGACGGCGCAGCGACTGCCAACTCTCCAAAGGACCTCATGGAGCAAGCAGATGTTATATTTTTAATGATCTCTGACGATGAGGCGGTAAAAAACGTCTTTGAAGGGGAAGATGGGATTTTAGCTGCTGATATTAAAGAAAAAATCGTCGTCAATATGAGCACAGTCTCTCCTGAAATTAGTCGAAAAATGGCTACTGCACTAAAAGAAAAAGGAAGTCATTATCTGGACGCGCCAGTATCTGGGAGCGTCAAGCAGGCAAATGAATCGAGTTTAGTGGTAATAGCCGGTGGTGAAAAAGCAACTTTTGAAAAGGTGAAGCCGCTGCTCGAAACTATCGGAAAAAAAGCGATTCTGGTAGGGGATACTGGTGCGGGAAATGTCACCAAACTGGCAGTAAACACTTTTTTAGGGGTAGTTACCCAGGGACTGGCCGAGGTAATTAATTTCTCCAGGTTAAAAGATATCGAGACCAAAGATCTTATGGAAATCCTCAACAACAGCGCCCTGGGCAGTCCGTTTGTAAAAATAAAAGGAGATGCCGCCATGCAGGAAAATTACAACGCTGCTTTTACCCTAAGCCATCTAACTAAAGACCTTAGATTGGCACAGCAAGCCGGATTCGACGCGCCTTTGGGGAATGCCGCTTATGAAACCTTCAGGAAAGCCGAGGGAGAACTGGGGAGTGAAGATGTCATCGCAATAATTAAAAAGCTGCAATAGAAGTTTATCTAAAAAAGGTTTCAAAAATGTCATTTTTGGAACCTTTTTTCTTGGCTGGTTTGTTTATCCAGTGATTAACTCTTTTGTTCTTTATTGAAATAAACCAGGTAATAATACATTTGTTTTTCCTCGTCCCAGCCTTTTTCCACAAATTTGGCAGCCGATTCGGGGTTAATGAAATCCATTCTTATCTGAATATTCGTATCGAGATTGATGGTGTTTTTAATCGATTTCCTTGCTGCCGAAACGGCCGTGTTCGAAATGGGAAAACTGGTAAGGTCTTCGATTTTGTATTTCGGTGCTTTTTCGGTCTTGTAATTCTGAAATTCCGGGATTAAATTCGGATTGTCAATGACAGAATTCAGAAAAGCAGTTTCTTCAAAATCATCATTTTTGGCAAAGTAATCCACACTTCGGTTCATGAACATGACTTCTTCCTTCTTGTCTTCCGCAGGAAGGACCACATCTTTGGCGAAATTCTGGCAGAACTTCAGATATTTTTTAGTCTGGAAATTTTCATCTTCCAACACATCTACCCCGAGGAAATTCTGAAGCCAATATTTGGTGTCGTATTTATTTGAATCTACTGAAAGGATCTTGTAACCTTCAGCTCTGTTTTTATTAAAGATAAGGGCGCCTTTGTCCAATTTATTTAGATTGATACCCTGCTGAACGATCATTTCCAGAATGCTTCCCTTTTCCTCAAACTGTAGGAAATCCTGTTTTAATTCAGATTTAAAAATCCCAATGGCAGATGTTTTTTCATTGTCCAGCATCACGTTGTCGAAATAAACAACATACACTTCTCCGCTCTTGATATGCGGGTGCGCAGATTGTTCAAACAAAAGGGTAGTGATCTTTTTTGACTGCGCATGTATATCCTGCGGGTTGTCAAAAATGGCATTTGTGATCTCAAATAATGGATTGAACTCCACATCGACCTCATTGGTGAACTGAAAATAATTTTCTTCTTTTTCCCGAAAAGATTTCAGAAAATATTCTTTCACCAGCGGAGTGATCTCATCATTCAGCTGAAAAGGCTGTTCAGAAAGGAAAATATTCTCATTTCGGCTTTTGTTCCCTACGCGATGGATGGAAAGGGATTCAATTTGGGCATTATATAAGTTGATCATACACAGTGGGTTTATTGCTTTGAACGGGCCATAGCTTTTCAAGGCCGGGCGGCAAGATATTAAAAAAGAAAAGAAGGATTTTAGCTAAAAAATGCCGATATGGAACTAGTTCCAGTTTTCGTCAAAAGACAGGTCATCGTAGTCATCTACGTCAAAATCTTTGTCAAATTCCACTCCCAGCTCGTCTTCTTCTGCCTGGAACTCCTTTTCGGGAGCGGCGGTGGGCAGTTGGCCATGTACGAACATTAGGTTAGGGTAATCCATGTCTGGTTCGGGTTCGGCAATTTCAGCAAGTTCAACAAGAAACGTCCACATGCTTAAAAAGTCGTAAACGTAGATCAATTTTGTACGGGATTCGGAAACCACATCGTCGAGAGTGGTCTCATTCATTAGCCGGATGGAACCTTCGTCATCGGTCATGTCGAACTGGGAAATTTCCTCTCCCTGGTTCCAGTCGTCATCACTAATGTAAAAAGATGCCATTTCGGTTCCGTCGAACCCAAAGGACTGTAAAATAGTGTTATGCAAATCCTCCAAAGTGTTGTCGGCCATAATTTCAATGTCCCGGAACACATCCTCTTCCGCATCAAGTATAACTCTAAATCTGTATAGCATAAAATAAAAAATTGGACTGCAAAGATAAGGTTTTAGATGAGAAAATGGGGTTATCGACTAAATCTGTGCAGCGTAAATGTCATTGCAGTAAGTAGGAAAAACGCACCTACTTGATGCGCTACTCCCAGCCATAGTGGGACGGCATAGATCAAGGTAAGTACTCCCAAAAGAAACTGGAGAAAAACCAATCCAACCAACCATTGAATCCCATTTTTCTGCGGAAGGGTGAGATTCAGGTTTCGCGATTTGTACCAGATCCAGAGTATGGCGGCTACCAAAATATACGCCAGATAACGGTGGACGAATTGCACACCGCTCTTGCCCTCGATGAAATTGCGCCACAGAGGATTTTGCTCGATCCAAACCGTTTCATGTATCCATTCGCCACCGGTCATAAGTGGCCATGAGTTATGGATCCAACCTGCATCCAGGCCAGCTACAAAAGCACCCCAGATGATTTGTAGCAGCAAAATGATCATTCCCACCCAAACTAAATTCCGAAAGCTTTTGTTGACTGATTTTTTTTTGGGATAAATTAGATCCTGTGCTATCCAAAAAGCATAAGCGAAAGTAACAAAGGCCGTGGTGAGATGGGCTGCCAGCCTGTAATGGCTTACTGCAGGCATATCTACCAATCCGCTTTTTACCATGTACCAGCCCAGAAATCCCTGGAAACCTCCCAAAAAAAGCAGCACGAGGGTTTTTTTTATGGTTGAGCGGGTGAGTTGTTTGGTAAATAGAAAATATAGGAATGGGATGATGAAAACAATCCCAATCAGGCGACCAAGCACCCTGTGGAACCACTCCCAGAAATATATCCCTTTGAAATCCTGCAAGGTGAAATGTGTATGCAATTTTTGATACTCGGGATATTGTTTGTAAAGTTCAAACGCCTCGATCCATTCCTGCTCATTTAACGGCGGGATCGTGCCGCTGATCAATTTATAATCTGAAATTGAAAGTCCAGATTGCGTAAGACGGGTGATCCCGCCAACAATTACCATGATGAAAATCAGAAAACAGCCGGTAAACAGCCAGTATATTACTTTTTTATTGTCTTTCATTGCTGTGAAATAAGAAGGGCATAAGGGAGAAGGGGAATTTACTCAGTTAATTTTGCGGTTTTAAACCAATATCTTTTCCTTTTTTAAGCATAAACTCTTTGGCAGATTCATATTCATTGGGTATTTCACCTTCAAGAATAGCTTCTTTTATAGCATCTTTAATGATCCCGATCTCGCGGGAAGGCTTTATGTTGAAGGTTTCCATGATTTCCTCACCCGTGACAGGGGGCTGGAAATTCCGCACGTGGTCCCTTTCCTCAACTTTCTTTAATTTTTGTCTTACTACCTGAAAATTGTTGTGGTACCTTTTAAATCTTCTGGGATTTTTTGTGGTAATATCGGCTTCACAAAGCGTCATAAGGTCCTCAATGTTCTCGCCGGCATCAAAAATGAGCCGTCTTACAGCTGAGTCGGTGACATCTTCGGCCAAAACAATTGGCCGGGAACTCATTAATACCATCTTCTGTACGAACTTCATCTTTTCATTCAACGGCATGCGCAGGCGCTTAAACAGTTTGTAAACCATTTTCGAACCGACAAATTCATGGCCATGGAAAGTCCATCCCATTTTTTTATCAAATTTCTTGGTAGGTGCTTTCCCGATGTCGTGTAACAGGGCTGCCCAGCGCAGCCATAAGTCATTGGTGTTTTCAGAAATATTGTCGACCACTTCCAGAGTATGCCAGAAATTATCCTTGTGCCGTTGCCCTTCAATTTCATCAATCCCTTCAAGGGCAATCAATTCGGGAAGAATAAGCCTTAACATTCCTGTTTTATGGAGCAGGGCAAATCCTACGGAAGGTTTTTCTGAAAGAAGGATTTTATTTAGTTCATCCACCACCCGTTCCCTGGAAATAATTTTGATTCGGTTCCTATTCCGGTTAATAGCCTCCAGGGAACTTTTTTCGATACGAAAACCGAGCTGGGAGGCAAATCTTACCGCCCTCAACATACGCAAGGGGTCATCAGAATAAGTGATATCAGGATCTAGAGGGGTGCGAATAATGCCAGTATTTAAATCCTGAAGTCCATTAAATGGATCGAGTAATTCTCCATAGGTTTCTTCATTGAGACTCAATGCGAGAGCATTTATAGTGAAATCCCGCCGGTTTTGGTCATCTTCCAGAGTTCCAGATTCCACTTCAGGATTTCGGCTTTCTTGTGAATAGCTTTCTTTCCGGGAACCCACGAACTCCACTTCCATATCATACGCACGCAACATGGCCGTTCCATAGGTTTTAAAAATCTGGACTTTGGGTTTATGTGGCAGTAAATCGGAAACTTTTCGGGCAAGTTCAATTCCGCTTCCAACCGCCACAATATCAATGTCTTTATGTTCCCCCCGTTGAAGGATATAATCGCGCACAAATCCGCCAATTACGTAGCTTTCCAGCTGAAGTTCGGCAGATGCAAGTGAAATTACTTTAAAGATATTGTTGGTAAGGGCTTGTTTATAATTGCTCACTACTAATTTTTCATTTTAAAAAGTTCGCCACGAATATACCGATGATTGTGGCCAGAGATATCGTAAGAGACCTAACAGGTTTTTAAAACCTGTTAGGTCTATGTTATTTTCGAATTACCTTTACATTCCCATCATTGCTTAGCTTAATAACAGCCGAAGGTTTAGGGGTTTTCATTGACTGCTGCAAATTTACGACATAGTCCACACCTTCTAAAATTTCAGGAGGGATTTGAGCAAAGGTTAGCGGAGTTTCCTGCCCACTAATATTGGCCGAAGTAGAGACCAAAGGCCTTTTGAGCCTGCGGATAAGTTCCTGGCAAAAATCATCCCTCGTAACCCGTATTCCCAGAGTGTTATCTTTACCAATTAAATTTTCGGCAACCCCAATAGGTTTATCGTAGATAACAGTAGTTGGTTTTACCGCACATTTGAGGATATCGTATGCCACTTCCGGAACATCTTCAATGTATTGGTTGAGCATATTGAAATTGGAAACCAGGCAAATCAGCGCTTTTTCCTCATTTCTCCTTTTTATCTTATAGACCTTATCCACTGCCGCTGCATTGGTGGCATCACATCCAATTCCCCACACGGTTTCGGTAGGATAAAGAATGGTTCCTCCCTTTTTCAAGACGGCCAAAGCGTTCTTTATTTCGTCTGAAATGTTAATCATCAAGTACTTTTTTATATTCAGTCAAAGTTTTTTCTGCCATTTGGGCAGTGGAAAATTTTTCCATAACCAGGGTTTTGTTAGCTGCTGTTAATTTGGCCCTTAAAGCGGGATCTTCAGCCAGTGTTATTACGTGTTCACTCAATTTCTTCACATCTCTTTTTTCTGCCAGTAATCCATTTTCCCCATGTATCACAACTTCCGGAACACCTGCCACTTCTGTGCTCACCACCGGTATTTTGTGGTAGAAAGCTTCATAAATGACTTGCGGAAAGCCTTCATTTGTGGAGGTCAACAAAAAAATATCAAATTGTGGAATGAAATTGGAAGCGTTTGGTTCATGGCCCAAAAAGTTGAAATGTTTTTGCAAATTTAACTGCTTTACTTTTGCCAGCCAAGGATCTGATATTTTTGTGAATGAACCTATTTGAATAAAATGGAAATTCTTCAGATTTAACTGATTGATCAGATGGTCTGCAACCTCTATAAAAATTCCCAAATCCTTGGAAAAATGATGGTTTGCCACATTTCCAACGATGATAGTCTCAGGTCCTATATCAAATCGCTCTCTTAGTGAAAAAGGAGTGACTGTGCTTTTTGTGTCTAATCTTGTGCCGTGATAAATGGTTACGA
>JAGXIM010000160.1 GCA_024635665.1 Salinimicrobium sp.
CATTATTCCGTACTATCCGCCAAAAACTGCAGGTACTCTGCCGCATAGTTATATTCATATACCGTCTGGTAATATTCAAGTTGCTTTTCGGAAAACTGGGTTTCGGACATTAAAAGTTCGGTTGTTTTTTCAAGTCCCTGTTCGTAGCGGTTATTCCTTATTCGAAGAGCTTCTTTGGATTGTTCCATGGCCAGTTGGGTAAGGTGTAGTTTGTTCTCTGCATCATTTAAGGCACGTTTGGCCTTATTTAATTCTAGCTGACTTCTATTAACGTGTTGATCGTATTCCAGTTCAGCTTGTTTAAATTCAGCTTTTGATTGCTGTGCTTTACCGAAGCGTTTTCCTCCGTTAAACAGGTCCCAGGTCAGAGCCACTCCTGCTATATATCCAGTACCGTCCCCCTGAAAGAGCTCATCATCGTACAACTCGTAGCTTCCAAAGGCATTGAGACTTGGCAAAAAGGCCATTTTATCTGCCTTGTACATTTTCCTTCTTGCTTCAGTTGCCAGGTCCATAGCCTGGATGTCTGCCCGGTCTTGAGAGAGAACAGAAGTGTTAACAGAAATCATTTGCACCTGTAGCGAGTCTTTAGGGACCAACACAACGTTCATGGGATCCCCCATTAGGAACATGAGGTAATCGCTCGCGTTCTTCACATTGCTTTTCGCGTATTGCAGTTGATTGTTGACCTCGGTCACCCGTACTTCAACAGCGAGCACATCAGACCGTTGCAGGTAGCCCTGCTTAAAGTTGTTTTTAGCCAAACGCAAGTTGGCTTCGGCTGTTTCTAAAGCTTGCTCCAAGACTTTCACCGCCTTGTGCGCCAGTTGCAGCTGCATATAGGCATTTTCAGTTTCAAGTTTTATATGATCCCCGGTTCGGAAACTTTGCAGCTCTTTAGCCTGCATCTTGTTCTTTGCGGCTGCACGTTGGTATATGCCGTCCAGATTTAAAAGAGGCTGTTGAATTTCCACCCTGGTGGCAAAATTATCAATGCGATCGGGGTTGTTAAGAAGGGCCGGATCAAAATCACTCTGGGTGACGATTTCCTGATTCAGTTTAGAACCAAAGGCCATTAGCGGATTATTAGTGGTCATCCCCGTGTGGGAGACACTTATATTGGGTAAGAATACTGCATTGCTCTGCCGGTATTCTGCCCTGGCTACCAAAAACTCCTGCCGGGAGATCTTAAGTTGATTGTTATTTTCCTGTACCCGTTCAAGGACGTCTTTTTGGGAAATAGGTTTCATCTCCTGGGCTTGTAACCAAAAGCCTGGGAGTAAGATCATCAATATTATATATCTACTATTTAACATTTCATTATTATTTTTTTGATTAAACTTTTTAGAACTAGAACTTTTTATTCTATTGTGCCACTTTGTTCACTTATTTCAATGGCAGTGGTTATTCCGCCAGTTCGGCACTTCTAAGAGAAGTTTTAAGATGTTGTATTCCTTACCAGGTTATTGACTTTGTTGTTTATTCGAATAGGTTCAGATTGTAGCTTTTTTTCCTGATAGGAAGGGGTGTAACAGCAGCAGGAATTATTTACCGGGTGGTACGCTGTTGGATTTTTAAAATCCTCCCACATGTCTTTGAGTATTACTTTTATTTTATGCAACAAATCGTTAATCATTGGATTTTTATATTTATAGTTCATGTTAAAGGCTTTGAGAATTCTATTTCTTAAAGCATGGCAAAAGTAGGTTTAGCATTGCATGCAGTAAGCTACTTTTGTTACACAAAGATTTGTACTATTGGAGGTGCCGGTAAAATGGGCAGATTTTTTTGCTTTTGATTGGAGTAATGGAAGAGTTGCGTCAAAAAAATTTCGGTAGGATATTGTTGTATTGGGTTTTCGTGCGGGGGAGGAATATGGGCTATGAAGTAGGAGCGATCCTTACCGGCATAATTTCAGACCATATAAGCAATGAAGTCGCTGTTGTAATGATGGGGGGATTACTTTATTTAGAAGTCAGAAAAAATAGTAAGAGGATAACACGCAAAGCGACACCAGCAGATATGCCCTTCATTGATATTATGGCTCTTAGTGGACATTGATTAGAAAAGGTCTTTTACAAATTAAAGGATCTCAGTTTTAAGTGGAAGTAGTATGGTGCAGATACTGCTCTCGTGCTAAAAATGAGGGGGTAACAGATGTCGGGGTTCCTGCAATAAAAAGCGTATGTTTTGACATAGGAATGGTCATTTAAAACCAAAGAGAAATTCCACCTCCCGCTCCAAACCTGCTATCATAACTTCCCATTAATCTTACCCCTTTGCCAAGAACATATTCAAGTCCAACCTGCCAGGTTGTTTCGTCATTAAAATCCTCACCATCCTCAAGTTCCTCTACCCAACCAAAATCGGCCTGATATTCGTACTCTCCGAACAACTCCAGTCGTGGAAAAAGTAAAAGGCCTGCATTAAAGGCTACCTGTGGGCGTAGTTTATTGTCAATGTTTAATTCAGAATCTATTAGAAGGGGAAGAAGATATTTAATCCCGACTACAGCAGTGGTTTCCAGTTCATCGAGGCTGTCTTCGCCTTCATTTTCAATATTTCCGCCTACAAATACCCGGAAAAAGTCGTTAAGGTATCTTTCATAGGTAAGTGTGGCTTCCAGATTTTCATTCCAGCCGTATTCTCCTTTAAGCCTGAACTGATTGCGTATATTGGTAGTCGTGGCATAAAATTCTGTCATATGACTGGCCCCTGTGATTTCTCCCCAGGTGAAGAATTCATTTGCCTCAGTAGTGAGGTTTGCCAGAGGATAAGATTCCAGGCGTTCGTCCCGGGGAGTGTCATAACTAAAGACCCGGGCCATTCCGCTGTTGAGATGGTACAGCACGTGACAATGGAAAAACCAGTCGCCGTATTCATTGGCATCAAATTCAATGACTGTCTTCTGCATTGGGGCGACATTCACTGTATGCTTCAATGGGGAATACTCCCCATTCTTGTTGATAACCCTAAAAAAATGACCATGTAAGTGCATGGGATGATGCATCATCGTAAGGTTATTAAGAGTGATCCTGACTTTCTGTCCCTGTTCGATCTTGATCTTGTCTGTCTCTGATAAGGGAACGCCATTGATACTCCATACATACCTGTTCATATTTCCCGTTAAATTGAATAGCATTTCCTTGAGGGGTTGATCATCAGATATTGTAGTAGGTTCGGGGGATCTTAGGTAATCATAATTAAATACCGGGGATCCTGCGGTTTTCATGTTATCTCCTATTACCAGGGAATCGGGTATTGGTTTTTTCTTTGGATCCATAATCATGGGATCTTTTTTTAATGGCATTTCATGGTCTTCCATCTGCATTTTATCCACATTCATTTCCGTCTCCATACCCATATCCATGTCCATTTCCATCGAATATTTTTTCATGACTTCTATGGAATCATTCTTTTCGGGTCTGAATTTAGAAGCCGGGGCCCCCATTTTCATATCCATGGCCATCATCTTTTTCATCATTTCGATTAGATCGGGTTCAGGAATGACTGGTGCAGGGATGATATTTCCTGTTCCCAGATAGGCTGAAGCATGCCCGGAACCGTCCTGTGCCGTCGCCCTTATTTCCAGTTTGCCGCTACTAGGTATGGTAACGATTAAATCATAGGTTTCGGCTACAGCGATTAGGGTTTTATTCTTTTTTATCGGGACTACATCCTTCCCGTCGGCTGAGACCAGGAAGGGATCCTCTCCACCAAAAGTGAGCCAGAAGTAGGATGCAGCAGAGGCATTGACGAATCTTAGCCGCACTTTTTCCCCGGGTTCAAAGTCGGGATATTGTTGTAAGGGTTTCCCGTTTATAAGGAATAGATCGTGGTAATTATCTGAAATAGCCATGTCGGGCATACGCTGCCAGCTCATTTTAAGCTTGGCGCCAAGTGCGTTATTGGCGAGCACCTTGTTCAGACTTTGTACCTGACCTTTTTTAATAAGGTACCATTCATTTCCCCTTTTCAGATTTTTAAGCTGTTTGTGTGGATTTTCATCCATCCAGTCGGACAATACAAGAACGAGATCCTGGTCATATTCCATTTTTTGATTTCGTGGATTGATCTGGATAGCTCCATATACCCCACGTTGTTCCTGTAAGCCCGTATGGGAGTGATACCAGTAGGTACCAGATTGTTTAAGGGAAAATTCGTAGGTAAAGGTCTCTCCGGGCATTATAGGAGGGGTCGTGAGATAGGGAACCCCGTCAAAGAAATTGGGAAGCAAAAGCCCGTGCCAGTGTACCGAAGTCTCCACATCCATATTATTGGTAACATGAATTTTGGCATATTCCCCTTCCGTGAATTCGAGGAGAGGACCCGGAATTCCGCCATTGATGGTCATGGCCTTCACAGGATCTCCGGTGAAATTCATCATTTCTTCATTTATAGTCAATTCATATTCATGCACCGGCCAGTTATTGACATTTCCTTCTACAGATTGAGGTTGTTGTGCAACCAATTTAATAGTAATCATTGTCGTAAGGAGAAAAGTGAGGAATATACTCTTCATTTGATTTTCTTTAGTATTAACAAGTTAATTAGCTTCTACTCCTTTCTGTATGAAAATATTGTTAAATCTCAGGAACCGTCCTTAATAAAAAGCTTCGGAGGGCGTAGGTGGAATCCTATTTGATTTAAATTCAGGTGTTAAACGCAATATTGTCCTGAAAGTAATTAGTTTGTTGTTCGATCTCCGGTTATTAAATTTTCGGGAAGAAAACAGCGGCCATGAATTTTATAAAACTAAAAAAAGAAGAAGGTTGCCATTTCCGGCAACCTTCTTCTTTTAAAATTCAGGTTTTTAACAAATTCTTCTGTCTAAGCAGGCACTGCCTCGGGATAGTATTTTTTCCGAAGCCAGAAGGCCACTCTAACCAGCAAGATTAGAGCAGGCACCTCAACCAATGGACCTATTACTCCGGCAAAAGCCTGCCCCGAGTTCAGACCAAAAACTGCAATGGCTACGGCGATGGCCAACTCAAAGTTATTTCCGGCAGCCGTAAAAGCAACCGCAGCATTTTTGTCATAATCGGCGCCCATCATTTTCGTTACGAAAAATCCAATAAAAAACATAAGTGCAAAGTAGATGAGCAATGGAACGGCTATGATTACCACGTCCATTGGTATTTCTACAATCATTTCTCCTTTTAATGAAAACATCACAACAATAGTAAATAGCAGGGCAATAAGAGTCATTGGGGATATGGCTGGAATAAATTTTTCTGAATACCACTTTTCACCTTTTACTTTCACCCCAATATAGCGGGTGAGGATTCCCATAACAAAAGGTAATCCAAGGTAGATGGCGACACTTTCAGCAATAGTAGCAATAGAAACATCCACAATGGCACCTTCAAATCCAAAATAGGGGGGGAGAACGGTGATAAAGATCCACGCGTAAAAACTGTAGGCGAAAACCTGAAAAACACTATTCAGGGCCACAAGACCCGCGCCGTATTCACTGCTGCCTTCGGCCAAATCATTCCACACCAGCACCATTGCGATACAACGGGCAAGTCCAATGAGAATTAAACCGACCATATATTCCGGGTAATCCTGTAGGAAAGTAATTGCCAGAATGAACATCAAAACAGGCCCAACAATCCAGTTTAGCACCAGAGAAATACTGAGAATTTTTACATTTTTAAAAACCTTTGGTAAAAGGCCATAATTTACTTTTGCCAGCGGCGGATACATCATTAGAATTAAACCTATAGCAATGGGAATGTTGGTAGAGCCACTGCTCATCTCATTAAGCCTTACGGGAAAAGAAGGAACAAAATAACCAATTGCAACTCCAACGGCCATTGCAACAAAGATCCAAAGCGTAAGGTAACTGTCGAGAAAACTTAATTTCTTTTGTTTTAGGGTGCTCATAACTAAAATCCGTTTCTTAAATTTTCAGCATAGGCATTAGGCAATCGACTATCTTCCACCGCTTTTGCAGCTTTTTCAATGTCATATTCAAACCTGATGAACTGAGGTTTTATACTGTCTTTGTTTAATATTGAAGCATTTTCGTCTATTTCCAAAAGCACATAACATCCGCGGTTGTCGCTGTCTTTGGGTTTTCCAACTGAACCCAGGTTGATTGCATGCCTGTAATGCGGATTTTCTCCTTCTCTCGAATTTAAGATGCGGTGATATGGTTTGTGCGTATGGCCAAAACACATGATATCGGCTTCTGCATCTTCTATGATGCGCAACAGGCTTTTCTCTGCCCGGTCCTCAAACAGGTATTCGTTGATCTTACGCGGACTTCCATGCACCAGCAGCAGGTTGAGCTTATCATCATTCAGCTGAAACTCCACCCGGATATGTGCCGGAAGACTTCTAAGATAAGTACGGTTTTTGTCTGAAATTAATTCATTGGTAAGGGAAATGGAAATCGCACCGTTAGCTTTATCCTCATCGGTTTTGTAGGCGCAGCCACACTCATCGCTGTTTCTGCCAATCCCGAAGTCATAATTCCCTGCAATGGTAGGGATGTTTCTTTTTCTTATTTCTTTGGTAACCTCGTTTGGCCAAATATTGTACCCCACCAGGTCGCCGAGGCAGTAAATGGAATCAATGTCCCTTTTTTCCACATCCTTGAAAAAAGCTTCCAATGCAGGAAGGTTAGAATGTATGTCGCTGAATAAAGCAACCTTCATAATAATTAAATCTATTTTAGGGTTAGCAGCAATCTTTTGAAGAAGGATCCTCGAATTGATTAAAAATTTTATTGAATTGTTTCTGAATTACTGCCCATCGCTCGGGATTGATGCAGTAACTCACTCTGGTTCCTTCGATGGTTCCCTGGATGATACCGATATCTTTCAATTCCCGCAGGTGTTGACTGATGGTCGCCTGGGCAAGTCCCAGTTCTGTCACCAGGTCTCCGTTAATACAGCTGTCAGATTTCAGCAGGAATTCAATTATCGCCACCCGGGCCGGGTGGGCAAGAGCTTTGGCGGCCAGTGCCAGTTCGTTTTGAGCTTCGGTAAAAAGATCAGATTTAGTTACTCCCATTTTAGTTTGTTGTTACAGGTTTTTTATTATCATAGAATTCCAGCAGTGCCGGAAGCAGGTTTTCTTC
>JAGXIM010000161.1 GCA_024635665.1 Salinimicrobium sp.
AGCGATGCTTTGGGCGGTGTTCTTTATCTAAACCCAGAAAGATATGCGCCAGGAGATAGTACGGCGGTGGATGCGAAGGCTGGTTATTTCAGTAATACCCTTGGATATGAAGCCAATGCCGGGTTCAAGACTTCGGGTGACAAACTAAAGTTCCTGGCCCGGGGAAATTATGCTGCCCACAGCGACTATGAAACCGGGGACGGACAACGGGTGACCAACAGCCGATTCCAGGAATGGGATTTGAAAACAGGAATTGGCTACAGGGAAGACAATTATAAAGGGGACCTTCGCTATAACCTGAACAGCAGTCGTACTGGAATTCCTGAGGAGATTGGCCTGCAATCCACTTCCAAAGAAGTGACAGAACTTTACCAGGCAGTTCAAAACCATATTTTGAGCCTGGACAATTCCTTCTATTTTGACAATTCCAGCCTTGATGTAAAATTCGGGTACCTGTTCAACAACAGGAAAGAGTTTGAAGAACACGAGGAAGAGGAAGGACATGAGGAAGAGGAACCCGCATTACATATGCAGCTCGAAACCCTGAATTATGATGTCAAGTACCACTTTCCAAAAATGAGGAATTTTGAAACTATTCTGGGGCTGCAGGGAATGTTCCAGATAAACTCAAATCTTGGGGAGGAATTTCTAATCCCCGATGCTACCACAACAGATGTGGGCTTGCTGGCCACTACCCATTATCATCTTGACAGAATTGATTTTCAGGCCGGGATCAGGTACGACCATCGGAATATTGCCTCTGAAGCTATGCATGAACCAGGATCAAAAGAATACATTGCAGCTTTGGAGCGGAGTTTCAACAGCTATAACGGGGCTATTGGGGTGAAATTAGACCTTTCAAGCGCTTTTAATGCAAGGTTGAACATCGCCTCAGGGTTTCGGGCTCCAAATCTCGCTGAACTAACCTCCTATGGAAGCCACCACGGCACCAATCGCTTTGAAATTGGCAATCCCGAGCTGGAAAATGAACAAAATTATCAGCTCGACCTGGCCTTGGAGTTCCGGAATGAGCATCTGGAATTTTACACAAATGCTTTTTACAACCAGATCAACGACTATATTTATTTGAATCCCACCGGGGAATTGATTGAGGAGGATCCGGTTTTTGAATATTTGCAGAATGACGCCGAGCTCTATGGTGGGGAAGCAGGATTCCATTTTCACCCACATCCACTGGATTGGTTGCATGTCGAGAGCAGTTATGAACTGGTGATTGGGAAACAAGGAAACGGAAATTATTTGCCTTTGATCCCGGCCCAATCGATACTCAACACCTTGCGCGTAGAATTGCCACAGCAGGAATGGATGGGGAAAAGCTATGCTTCAGTAAGTTTAAAATCTGTTTTTGACCAGGACAGGACAGGAATTTTTGAAACTTCCACAACAGGATATTCACTTTTGAACGCAGGTGTAGGCAGTATTTTTGAGGTAGGTTCGGCTGCGCTGGAATTGCAATTAACGGGAACGAACCTGCTCAATAAAACTTATATTTCCCATCTTTCCAGGCTGAAGCCCGACGGGATCCCCAATATGGGACGAAATATAATGCTTAGCACAAGAATTGTTTTTTAAGTTTTAAGCAAAAAAAGGCTGTCAAAAAATCCATTTTTGACAGCCTTTAAATATTTAGGTTTAATACTTTATTGGACTATTTCTACTTCAATTATTTCCCCTTCAGGAGATTGTTCTTTCTTCCATACGAAGGTGTACAACCACATTAAAGTAAAGGTAGGCACCACATCTGTAAATGGAAGTATCTCTTCCACAAATACAATAATAGAAGCCAATTTTCCTTTTTTACCAGGATACATGTCCAACATCTTTTTGGCGGCATAAGGTGCCCACAAAAAGTCGAGAAAAAACCCAACCACAGGAATTGCACCACTTGCCATACCTATGGCGTCATACACCAAGCTCTTTACGAGTAACTTGTTCTTTTCAACTTTCATTTGGTCGTTTTTTCTAAAAGAAGCAAAAAAAATGCCATTTTTGAATACCATGGTTGAAGTCCCGACAGTTAAAGAATTATTTCTGAACCTTCTTTCTCTTCTACGCCGGCTTTAATTTGTCCGAAAATTTTGCTTTCAACTTCTGCACTTTAGGATCAATGATCACCCTGCAATATGGCTGATTCCGGTGCTGATTGTAATAATCGTGATGCTCCTGTTCGGCTGTGTAGAAGGCACCAGCTGCAGTTATTTCGGTGACAATGGGATCTTGAAAAACCTGCTCTTTTTTCAGTTCATCAATTACTTTTCCGGCTGTTTCTTTTTGTGCTTCCGAATGATAAAAAATAGCACTTCTATATTGCGTGCCCACGTCGTTCTGTTGCCTGTTCAAAGTTGTGGGATCATGCGTAGCAAAGAAAATGTACAAAAGTTCTTCATACGAGGTCTTTACCGGGTCAAAGTGTAGCTGAATAGCTTCTGCGTGACCGGTTCTTCCTGTCATGATTTCCCGGTATGCCGGATTTTTTATGTTGCCCCCGGTGAACCCGGAAACAACTTCTTTCACTCCTTCTACCCTCTGAAAAACAGCTTCTGTACACCAAAAACAACCACCCGCAAGGGTTGCCACTTCAATTTTTTTATTTTCCATAAAATCTTTTTAAAAAAGTAAGCAAATTCAGGCATTCCTGCAACTTTTAATTTTCAGATTTGGCAATAGTTCAGTAACATTGCAAAAGGGATTTATCCCCAAAAAACAACACCCTGAATGCCGCTTCGAACCCTCCTTTTGTTGCTTCTTATTTTCCTGAGCAGCCTTGCATTTTCCCAAACTTCAGAAACTAACGGGCAAAAAGAATATTTCGCAACACGAATTGCCAATCCTCCCGTGATTGATGGAATTCCAAATGAAGAAGTTTGGGATGAACTGCCCGTGGCGACGAATTTTGTTATGTTTGAACCTGGCGATGGAAACCCCGCACCCGACTCACATAGGACAGAGGTGAAAATTGCCTATACAAATGACGCCATTTATGTTGCTGCTTATCTGTACGACAACAATCCGGATTCCATCCGGAGGGAGTTTGCGCAACGGGACAACATCCCGGTTTCAGATTTTTTTGTGATTGATTTCAATACTTACAACGACGGGGAAAACCAAACAAGGTTTCTTGTAACTGCCGCCGGTACACTTGCAGATGCCCGCGTAAAAGGGGAAAGCGAAGATTGGGCCTACAATGTGGTGTGGGACGCAGTGGTCTCACTTGACGAAAATGGCTGGTATGTGGAAATAGAAATCCCCTACTCTGCCCTACGTTTTCCCAATCGGGAAGAACAGGAGTGGAGTATTCAAATGACCCGCCAAATAAATCATTTGAATGAAAAGTATGTGTGGAACTACGTTGACAAATCTGTAGGCAAAATTAGTCATTACAACGGATTATTAAGAGGGATCAACAATATTGACGCGCCGGTGCGACTTAGCTTTTACCCATACATTTCTGGGGAAGTCGATCATTTCGAAGGTGAAAACACCACTGCGTTCAACGCAGGGATGGACTTAAAATACGGCATTAATGATGCTTTCACGCTGGATGCTACCCTCATTCCAGATTTTGGCCAAACTGCCTATGATGAGGTCGAACTGAATTTAGGTCCGTTTGAGCAGACTTTCGGTGAGAACCGGGCTTTCTTTACCGAAGGAACCGAATTATTTACCAAAGGCAACCTCTTCTACTCCCGAAGAATTGGAGATACTCCTACTGGCTTTAATGCTGTACAGGAGGCACGCCTTGAGGATGAAGATGTCCTTGAAAACCCTGAAAAAACTGACCTTGTTAACGCCCTCAAGATCTCCGGAAGGACCGACGGTGGCCTGGGAATAGGATTTTTCAATGCTATTACCAAGGTGCAAAAGGCTAAATTTTATAACCGGGTTACAGAGGAAGTAAGAGAAATCGTTACAGAGCCTTTTGCGAACTATAACATCTTTGTGCTGGACCAGCAGTTCGATCAAAAATCTTCTGTTTCTCTTATCAATACAAACGTGACCCGCGAAGGTCACTTCAGAGACGGGAATGTTTCTGCCTTTTTGTTTGATGTTTTTACACCGCAAAGTTCCTTTAATTTTGCGGGAGAAGCCAAAATGAGTCGGGTAAACTATCCCGATAGGAATAAAACGGGCTTTGCTTCCCTCCTGTCTTTTGAACGCACAAAAGGCGAATTTCGCTATGGAGTTTCTCACGAATTCGCCAACGAAACTTACGACATTAATGACCTGGGGCTTAATTTTGTAAATAACTACAATAACTTTTACGTCAATACCTCTTACCGCACTTTTGAACCGCAGGGAATTTTTAATCGGTACAACGTTAGCCTTTATGGCAATCACCAGCGACGGTACGAACCCGATGTGTCATTAGGTTCTGGGATTGGAGCCAGTTTTTTCGGAATGACCCGGGAACGATTTGCCTTTGGCGGTTCTACAGAATACAATACAAGGTTTAAGGATTATTTTGAACCCCGCCGGGAAAATACCTTTGTTATTTTTCCTGCATTTGGTACGGCTGAAACGTGGATATCTTCAGATTATCGTAAAAAGTTTGCTGTTGATTCCCGGCTTGGCTATAGTAAATTCATTGAATCCAACCGGGATAGATTGAATTTTAGTTTTAGTCCGCGCTTCAGGTTCAGCAATAAGTTTTTACTTATTTACTCCTTTAAATTTAAAAATGAACATCACCGGCAGAGTTTTGTAAAATTATTACCCAAAAATGTCATTTTTGGAAACCGTAATATGCAGAGCATTGAAAATTCCCTGCAAGGCGCTTATAACTTTAATACCCGGGAGGCTCTTAGTATTAGTTTCAGAAATTTCTGGTCATCTGCTGCTTTTGCTGAAAATAGCTACACAAGGTTGTTAAATGACGGAGGACTGGAACCTTTTGATTACATAGTGACCGAAACCAATGATCCAGATGCGAATTTCAACATCTGGAATCTGGATCTCAGCTACCAGTGGCGTTTTGCCCCAGGAAGCGAAATGATCCTGCTTTACAGGAATTCTATTTTTAATCTGGATACACAGAGCCATCTGGTGTACCTTGAAAGTGTGGATAATTTGTTCCGGCAGCCGGTAAACCATAACCTTTCACTTAGAATAGTGTATTATTTGGACTATAGTACCATTAAAAATGTCATTAAAGGCTAATATTGCAATACAGAAAATAAAAATGATAGAAGCCAGAAATATCCACAAAACCTACAATGGGTTACACGTCCTTAAAGGAGTGGACCTACATATTGAAAAAAGCGAAATCATTTCTATTGTGGGCGCTTCCGGTGCCGGAAAAACCACGCTGCTACAAATTCTGGGGACACTTGAAAAACCAGACAGGAACCAGGAAAGCCTGCTAAAAGTAAACGAGGTTGATATTTACTCGCTTTCGTCAAAAGACATGGCCCATTTCCGGAACCAAAATATTGGTTTTATTTTTCAGTTTCATCAGCTTTTACCTGAATTTACAGCCCTTGAGAACATTTGTATTCCTGCTTACATCCGCAATACTCCGAAAGAAAAAGCTGAAAAAAAAGCTCACGAACTTTTAGGGTTTCTGGGAATGTCACAAAGGGCACATCACAAACCTTCCGAAATGAGCGGAGGCGAACAGCAACGCGTGGCAGTAGCCCGTTCTTTGATCAACAATCCGGGAGTGATTTTTGCAGATGAACCTTCAGGGAACCTCGATAGCGAATCTGCTGAAAATCTTCACAGGTTGTTTTTTGAGCTACGGGAAGAATTTGGGCAAACTTTCGTGATCGTGACCCACAACGAGGAACTTGCTAATATGGCAGACAAGAAGCTGACCATGGTGGATGGGAAGATTGTTTAGGTTCCTGGTTTAAGGTTTAGAAACATAGTAGCCAGGGTTCCGAATGATATCCCAGGAATCAATAATCAATATAAAATATTCAATATTAGATCCCCATGTCTCACGTCTCTTTTCAGGAACTCAAGGAATTCCTCGATTTTAAAGTAGAACAATATAACACCCCGGATTTTATCACGACAGATCCTGTTCAAATCCCACACCAGTTTTCCAAAAAAGAAGACATTGAAATTTCCGGCTTTTTGACTGCTACTATTTCATGGGGCAACCGAAAAAGCATCCTCAAAAATGCCAATTTTTTAATGGAACTTTTGGATCATGCCCCCTATGAATTTGTCATGCAGCATATGGAAGACGACTTGGAAAAACTTGAAGGATTTGTTCACCGCACATTTAATGGACTGGATCTAACCTATTTTATTCGAGCCCTTCAGAACATTTATGGGCATCACGGTGGGATGGAATCCATATTTAGTGATTATTCAAGTAATGATAGTTTACAACCTGCTATTCATTCATTTAAGAAAATATTTTTCAAACTTCCGCATGAACGCCGAACCGAGAAACATGTGAGTGACCCGCTTAAAAATTCTGCGGCAAAGAGGATTAACATGTTCCTGAGATGGATGGTTCGCAACGATAGTAAAAATGTGGATTTTGGAATTTGGGAAAGCCTTTGCCCCAGTCAACTTAGTTGTCCGTTGGATGTTCATTCAGGAAATGTCGCCCGCAAACTAGGCTTGCTCAAACGCACCCAAAATGATGCAAAAGCGCTGCTGGAACTGGACACAAACCTTCGGAAACTGGATCCAGAAGACCCTGTGAAATATGACTTTGCTTTGTTTGGTCTCGGGGTATTTGAAAAGTACTAATACTGGGAAAGCTGCCAAATAAAATCTAAAAATCGTTATTTTTAAAGTACAAATTGATATCTTTAATAACACTAAAGGTAGATAACAACCAATGCCTAATTCTGATACCCAAAACCTTGATACAAGCTTTTCCCCTGCCCCGGAAGAGTATTCCATATTAAAATCGGCACCCAACAAAGAGTTTTCAGATATATTGTACCTGTGTGCCCATTCCTGTGGTGCGCAAAATGCCGCTTTAATGATTGTGGAAAAAGGAAAAAGCTGGGTGAAAACCACCTACGGCCTTTCCAAAGAAGAAGTACCTAAAGAAGATGTTTTTTGGAGGGCAACTTACCAACAAAAAGGGGTTTTGGCAATAAAGGATATAAACAAAGATGAACGTTTTCAAGAAGTTCAAAATCCCTGGATCTCCTCTTTTATTGGAGTACCTCTGGTTACAAAAAATGGGGATACATTGGGAATTATTGGCGTCTTCAATGAAAAACAAATTGAACTATCCGAGCCCCAAATAAAATCCCTGCATATTCTCGCAAAACAAGTAATAAACCTGGTAACATTTATAAAGCAAAACAACCAATACCTGCGGGTACAGCATCAACTTGAACAGAAATACCGGGATTTGGAAAAGTTTGCGAGTGTGGTTTCCCACGATCTAAAATCGCCACTGGCAAATATTATTTCCCTTACCGATCTTCTTCGGGAAGAAAATCAGGGGAATTTCAATGACGACACCCGTGAATATATAAATTACCTCTCCCAGGCTTCCCATAGCCTTCGCAGTTATGTGGACGGCCTGCTTATTTTTTACCGTACCGAACATCTTCTCGACAAGGAAGAGGAAGATTTTGAACTGGAAGGCTTTTTCAAGCAGTTAACCAATCTCTACACCGTCAATCCGAAGGTGATCATTAGTTATCCCACTCGCGGAAGACTGGAACAAGTCAACAAGTCGGCGCTATCGCAAATCTTCATGAACCTCATTAGCAATGCTATTAAATACAATTACAAGGAAGTTTGCCACGTGGATATTCGCTTTGAGCCCGGTGAAAATTACTACCATTTTGAGGTGAAAGATAATGGCAACGGTATTCCTTCAGATAAGTTCCAGGAAATTTTTGAACTTTTCACGACCCTGGACCAAAATGACAGGGAAGGCAATCCTGGCAGCGGGATTGGACTTGCTACGGTTAAAAAATTGCTTGAACATATGGGCGGTGACATCAAAATTTCGTCTGAACCCGGAATAGGCAGTAATTTTAAGTTCAAAATAAAAAGGTCGTGCTAAAGTCTTTTTCTACATTTGAAGAAAGGAAATCTGTAAATGCATTTTAAACATCCCGAACTTCTTTATGCCCTGGTATTGTTGATCATTCCAATCCTGGTGCACCTTTTCCAGTTGCGCAGGTTTAGGATTGAGAAATTCACCAATGTAAAATTCCTTAAAAAAGCCGTTCTCCAAACCCGGAAAAGCTCCCGATTAAAAAAGTGGCTGGTCCTTTTTACCCGATTATTCCTGTTGGCGAGCATCATAATTGCCTTTGCCCAGCCTTACTTCCCTCCCACTTCCGGGGAAATTAAGGCACAGGAAACGGTGATTTATCTGGACAATTCTTACAGTATGCAGGCAAAAGGCAAAAAAGGCGTGCTTCTGAAACGCAGCGTACAGGACCTTCTGGAAAACCTGCCCCAGGAGGGCAGAGTCTCCCTTTTCACAAATGCTTCTGAGTTTCAAGATATTTCACTCCCCTTACTTCGGGAGAAGTTGCAACTACTTGATTATTCCCCAGACCAGGAAGAATGGAAAACCATCAATCTAAAAGCTGAAAACCTTTTTTCAGAAACCCCGGGGATTCAGAAAAATTTTATAGCCATTTCCGATTTTCAGCAAAGAAAAGGCAGTGACACCATAAACGCAATTCCTGAAACCAATAATTATTGGGTGCAACTTCAACCAGAAAACCGCTCCAATATTTACGTGGACACAGCCTTCATCTCTGCCCGGAACCTGGATCAAACAGAACTTTCTGTCCTCATAAAAGCAACTGGAAACCCGCAACGGGAAGTTTCAGTCGGGTTGTACAACGGCAAGGAGTTATTTGGAAGAAAAACAGTGGCTTTAGACGAAGAAAAGCAAGTTGCTACTAGCTTTAGCTTTCCCACCGGGCCCATTGAGAAAGGGAAGATCAACATTCAGGACAGTGGACTGCTTTATGATAATGACCTGCTGTTCAGCATTGAAGAAACACCTGCTGTAGAAGTCGTGGTGATAGGTGCCAACAATGCTTCCTTCCTGGAAGGGATCTACAAATCACCAGAATTCAACCTGCGCATCTTCCCGGAAAACAACGTAGATTTCAACCAGCTTTCCCAGGCAAATTTGGTTATTTTAAACGAAGTTCAGGAAATTCCATTTTCGCTGAGCAGCAGTCTTCAAAAATTAAATGACGAAAAGGCATTTTTGAGTATCATTCCTTCAGTCAATGCTAATCTGGAGAGCTATAATTCCTTTTTCCAGAATTCCGGTCTACCCGCTTTCCGCGAGAAAGTTGAACAGGAAAGATTGATTACAGAGATTATATATGCACATTCGCTTTACGAATTTGTTTTTGCTGAACGAGTGGAAAATTTTCAGTACCCAAAAGTGCAGGTATATTATGTGCCGGCTTATCAGGAAACTGCAATTTTAAAATATGAAAACGGGCAGGCTTTTCTATTTGAGGAGGACAATATTTTCGTGTTCACCGCTCCCATCAGCCGGGAAAACTCAAATTTCAAAAGCGCTCCGCTTATCGTGCCCACATTTTACAACATGGGCAATTTGGCAATTTCTCCTGCACAGTTGTACACTGTCGTAGGCCACCCACAAAACATCAGCATTAAGGCAAACCCTGGCAAGGATGAGATCCTAAAGCTTGCTTCTGAAGAAACCACTTTTATTCCCCGCCAACAAAATTACCAGAACAAAGTAGAAATCTTTCTGGAAGAAGACCCTAAAACCGCCGGACATTACCAGGTTTTGCTTGATTCTACCCGATTAAGAACGCTTAGTTTTAACTTAGATCGTGAAGAAAGCAGGCTGGGCTACCGCGACCTGGAAGCCCCGCCGGGAGTTGAAATTCAGCGAAACATTCCCGACGTTTTCCAACAAATCAAATCTGCCAATGAAGTCAATACGCTTTGGAAATGGTTTGTTATTTTTGCCTTGATTTTTTTGTTTTCTGAAATGCTTATCCTAAAATTCCTCAAATGAAATTACTCATAAAATCCGCCAGGATTATTGATAACGAAAGTCCGTTCAACAACAAAGTTATGGACATTCTGGTGGAAGACGGCATGATCAAAGAAATCGCTCCCAGCATAGATGCAAAAGACCTGGATAAGGAAATCGTCTATGAAAACCTTCATGTATCACAAGGCTGGTTTGACAGTAGCGTAAATTTTGGGGAGCCAGGTTATGAAGACCGTGAAACTCTTGAAAATGGACTTAAAACAGCGGCAAAAAGTGGTTTTACGGCCATTGCTTTGAATCCGGGGAACGATCCTGTGACCGATAATAAAGGTGCGGTTACCTTTCTAAAGAACAAAGCCGAAAAACAACCCGTTTCTTTATATCCCATTGGGGCACTCACCAAAAGCAGTGCAGGCAGCGAGATGGCCGAGTTGTATGATATGCTTCAGGCAGGTGCCATCGCCTTTGGCGACTACAAAAAAGCGGTCACCAATCCCAATTTGCTCAAGCTGGCCCTTCAATATGCGCAAAATTTTGATGCTTTGTTACTTTCTTTCCCGCAGGAAAACAGGATTGCCGGAAATGGACAGGTGAATGAAAATGAAAATAGCACCTCCCTTGGTCTTAAAGGAATCCCCGCTTTGGCTGAAGAATTGCAAATTACCCGTGATCTTTACATTCTGGAATATACTCAGGGGAAACTGCATATTCCCACTATTTCCACTGCCAAATCGGTGGAAATAATACGTGAGGCCAAGGAAAAAGGTCTGGATGTCACCTGTAGTGTGGCCATTCACAATCTGTTTTTCACAGATGACCTGCTAACCGAATTTGACACCAATGCAAAGGTCCTGCCCCCTCTACGCACGAAAGCAGATTTGAAAGCGCTAATTGCCGGAGTTCGTGATGGCACAATTGATATGGTAACCAGCGATCACACGCCAATGAATGTTGAAAATAAAAAATTAGAGTTCGATAATGCCCTTTTTGGAACCCTGGGGCTGGAATCGGCTTTTGGGGCTTTGCTACAAATCTTTTCTATTAAGACCACTATAAAAACCCTCACTTCAGGGAGAAGCAGGTTTAACCTTCCAGAATTAATTATAGATAGAGGAGCACCTGCAAATCTGACATTTTTCGATCCCACACCTTCCTATACCTTCCAAAAAGGGCATATTTTAAGCACTTCTAAGAACAGTCTTTTTCTTGGCCACGAACTAAAAGGAAAAGTTTATGGAATTCTGTCACAGGAAACTTTTTTCGCTTCAGAAACTTCAGAAAAATAAGGGAAAAACGTATTTTTACATGAAATTGGAAAAGTCATGGAATCAGCAGCAAAAGACGGGAAAGCGGCAGCTATTATTGCCTATCTCACGATCATAGGCACTATTATCGCTTACTTCATGAACAACGACACCAAAAATCCCTTTACTTCCTTTCATATTCGGCAGGGACTGGGAATACACATCACGTTTTACCTACTGGGAGTCCTGGTTTCCATGTTCGACAGCTGGCTCATCACTGCACCTTTTTATATTTTCATTATCGTCCTGCTGGGCTATGGATTAATCGCAGCCGTGCAAGGAGAAAGAAATGAAGTTCCGATTTTGGGCGAAAAATTTCAAAAATGGTTTAGCACCATCAACTAATGGAACCAAAAAAATTATCCCTCTACCACCTCATAAGAACCCCTAAAGTAATTTCAGAAAAAGCCCCGCTCCTGATTTTGTTGCACGGCTATGGTAGCAATGAAGAAGATCTTTTTTCTTTCGCGGAAGAACTTCCAGATGAACTTTTTATAATTTCTATACGTGCCCCCTATAAAATGCCACCTTACGGAAACGCCTGGTATGCCATACATTGGGAAAATACCGGCGCAAAATTCAGCGATGACGAACAGGCAGTGGTTTCAAGGGAAAAAATTTCAAACTTTATTGAGGAAGCGGTGGAAGCCTATCCTGTGGATGCAGAAAATGTGACGCTCTTCGGCTTTAGCCAGGGATGTATTTTAAGTTTTGCAGTGGCACTTTCCTATCCCGAAAAAGTAAAGAACGTGGTTGGCCTTAGCGGATACATTAACCCGGATATTATCAAAGGTGGCTACCAAAAAAGGGGTTTTTCAGAGCTTTCTGTCTATAGCTCCCACGGAAGTGTAGATCAGGTTATCCCCGTTACATGGGCACGAAAGACAAAGCCTTTCCTGGATTCCCTGAATATTGAGAATTCTTTTTCTGAATTTCCTGTAGGCCACGGTGTGGCGCCCCAAAATTTGATGGAACTCAAGAGCTGGTTAGAGAAGCATATTTAGTTCCCCGGGTATAGAACGGCTTTTTCTGTGGTCAATTCGAGGTTTCCGGAATCGTCCAGTTCATAGGAAATAAAGAGGTCGCCCCAATAATCCCCGTCAGTAAAGCTGGCCATTGCCCATTTGTGGTTGAGGAATTTTACGCTGTTTATCCTGAAGAAACCTTGCATGCCTTCGAAAGGCACCAGGTCATTGTCTGCATCGGCTTTATTTCGGCTAATAAGGGCCGTTTCAACTTGCTGAATAACTTCAGCAGGATCAAATCCCCTGTTTTCAAGGTAAGTCAACGCTTCTTCGTTGGAGATCAGGGAAAAAGTCCGGGCTGAAGCAACTTCCGAAGAAAGCAAATCTGCCTGCCGATTTGCCAAACGTAATTCCTCTCTAAGTTCTACGATGGTTTCTTCTTTGGAATCAATGATGTTCTGGCTCGTCGCATACAAATAAACGGCTACCAGGACAGCAAATACGAATAGATACAAGAGTAAGCTTTTCCGCATTACAGGGAGATTTGAAGGTTATCGTAGGCCAAAAATACATTTTCTGGAAGCTCGGCCTGCACTTCGTCATGAAATCCCATTTTGTGGCTTATGTGGGTCAAATAAGCGCGTTCGGGATTGACCTTTTCAATAAATTCCAGGGCTTCTTCTAAATTGAAATGCGAATGGTGAGGTTCCTTTCTCAAGGCATTTAACACCAGCACATCGACTCCTTTTAGCTTCTCGACCTCTTCTTTTTCAACAGTTTTGGCATCGGTTACATAAGCAAAGTCCCTAATGCGGAATCCGAAAACCTGCACCCGATTGTGCATAACGTTGATTGGCAATACGTTAACATCTTTTACTTTGAAAATCTCATTCACAATAATGTTTTCCCGGACACTCGGTGCGCCCGGATATTTATTTTCGGCGGCAAATATATAGTCAAACCTTTTCTGCAGGGAGTCGATCACCCTTTGGTGGGCAAAAATGGGAATATCGCCCTGCCTAAAAAAGTAAGGTCGAATGTCGTCCAAACCAACAGTATGATCGCTATGCTCGTGTGTGTAAAGGATTGCATCCACATGCTCCACATTATTAGTCAACATTTGCTGCCTAAAATCGGGTCCACAATCAATTAAGATATTCAAACCATCAACTTCAACCAATGCCGAAACGCGCAAACGTTTATCCTTCGGGTTTTCGCTGTAGCATACTGGATGATTGCTCCCAATAACAGGAATACCCTGGGACGTTCCAGTGCCTAAAAATGTAATTTTCAAGGGTCTTAATTTTACCACAAAACTAAGCATTATTTTTTGTTTAGGCCTTGGATTTAGTACCTTTGATGCCAACTTAACAAGTTCATTTTTTTTTTAAAAAAAATAACAACTATGCCAATAACCATAATGGGTGACAGGGAGTTCGAAAACGTTCCCTCTATAAAGAGTAAAGCACTCCGCATAAACCTGAACGAAAATATCTACGGAACATTTTCTGAAATTGGCGCAGGCCAGGAAACAGTACGTAATTTCTTTAGAGCCGGGGGAGCTTCCGGAACCATCGCGAAGGCCATGAGTGCCTACGACAAAGATTTTAGTGATGCCATTTACGGGATTGAGGATGACCGCCGGTATGTGACCGAGGAGCGTTTAAAAACCATGCTTACCCACGAAACAAACCTTATTGAGCAACGTATTTCCCGCGAAAAACATCCCAACAAGCTGTTTTTTACCTACGCAAACACAGTGGCAACCATCGATTTTGCGAAAAAATATAAAGGACATGGCTGGGTTGGGATCAAATACCAGGTACACCCGGAAGAAGCCTACAATGAAATTATCCTGCACTTGCGTTTCCACGAGAATGACGCCCGCCTGCAACAAAATACTTTGGGAATATTGGGTGTAAACCTAATCTACGGGGCATATTACAAATACGACAACCCTAAAAAGTTACTGCGTTACCTTTACGACCATATGGACAAGGACCAAATCGAAATTGACACCATTAATTTCTCCGGTCCAAGGTTTGAAAAGGTCGATAACCGCTTGATGAGCTTACAGCTGGTGAAAAATGGAATGACCGAAGCCGTTATGTTTTCGCCAGATGGCAACAACGTACTGCCGGCAAAAATCCTTTACAAGAAGAACATTCTTGCCCTCCGCGGAAGTTTTAGACCGGTGACGAAGGTAAACATGGACATGTACAAAAGGTCGATGGAACTTTTCCTTAAAGAAAAAAGGGTTTCAGAAGAAAACACAGAAATAATATTTGAAATTACCCTTTCCAACCTAAGAGCAGAAGGGGAAATAGACGAACGTGATTTTATGGACCGGGCAGAATTGCTTTGTTCTTTAGGCCAGACCGTGATGATCTCAAACTTCCAGGAGTACTACCGGGTTGTTGAATATTTCTCGCGTTACACAAAAGAACGAATGGGACTTGCCATGGGTGTAAATAACCTGGTGGATATTTTTGATGAAAAGTATTACCGTCACTTAAGTGGTGGTATCCTGGAGGCATTCGGGAAATTATTCTTTAAAGACCTTAAAGTGTACTTGTACCCATTGAAAGACAAAGATACCGGGGCAATCATGACCAGTGACAACCTTAAGGTCCACCCACGTATGAAAGAACTTTTCAAGTTCTTTAAATACAATGGTAAAGTAGTGGATATAACAAACTATGATCCCGAGATCCTGGATATTTATTCACGGGAAGTGCTTCAAATGATTGCGGAAGGCCAAAGTGGATGGGAAGAAATGTTGCCTGAAAAAACGGCTGCTATGATCAAGGAACACAACCTTTTTAGTCACCAAAAGCAAAAGGAAGCCCAAAAAGCTTAGTTTATTCAGCAGAAATAAAAAAGGGTCGGGAATTTATTTCTGACCCTTTTGCTTTGAAATTTTTTAAGAGAATTAGAAACAGAGATAATTCCCCGGCTTTTTTTATCTTCAGCCCTTCAACAAAAAACTTAACATGAAAAAAGCCTTCCTTTTAGCTTCTTTTTGTCTCCTATCTTTTATTGAAGTAAAAGCCCAGAAAATAGAGGTTCCGATAGATACTACGGTCATAACTTCCCATACAGTGAACATTCAGGGAGAAAGGGTTCCTTACACTGCAACTACTGGAATGCTGCCGGTTTGGAATGATGATGGGGAGCCAATTGCCAGCCTTTTCTATACGTATTATAAGCGTAGCGGGATCACCGATACCAGGAATCGCCCCCTTGTAATTTCGTTTAATGGTGGCCCGGGATCGGCTTCTGTCTGGATGCACATAGCTTATACAGGCCCGCGTGTCCTGGTGATCGATGAAGAAGGTTTCCCCGTGCAGCCCTACGGAATAAAAGAAAATCCGCATTCGATCCTCGACGTTGCAGATATAGTGTATGTTAATCCGGTAAATACCGGCTATTCCCGAATCATTGAGCCGGAAGGCGACAAAAAGCGGGATCGGGAGCAATTTTTTGGGGTAAATGCTGATGTGGAATACCTGGCAAAATGGATCAACACCTTTGTAACGAGAAACGATCGCTGGCTATCGCCGAAATATCTTATTGGGGAAAGCTATGGTACGACTCGTGTCTCTGGACTTGCACTTGAATTACAGGAATCCCA
>JAGXIM010000044.1 GCA_024635665.1 Salinimicrobium sp.
AAATACGGTAACCATCAGGTTTACTTATTATGTTAGGACGAACGAAAATCCAGAGGAAGAACTTCCTATTGCCCACTTCATCGCGATTTGGGAAATAAAAGACGGGAAAATGTACAAGGGGCATCAAATAAGCCAACAGGCCGATGACAGCCCTGAAAATCTTGATTCCTTCCTTTCAAATAATCATTAAATACCTTTAGGTTTGTCTTATAAAAACCTAATTTTGCAACATAAAATCAAAATCAACTATGAGCGTTTTAGTCAATAAAGATTCAAAAATAATTGTGCAAGGATTCACCGGAAGTGAAGGTACTTTTCACGCCGGACAGATGATTGAATATGGAACCAATGTTGTTGGTGGGGTAACCCCTGGAAAAGGTGGACAAAAACATCTTGAGAAGCCTGTTTTCAATACTGTAGAAGATGCTGTGAAAGAAACAGGTGCCGATGTTTCCATTATTTTTGTGCCGCCTGCTTTTGCTGCCGATGCAATTATGGAAGCAGCTAACGCCGGAATAAAAGTCATTATTACCATTACCGAAGGAATCCCTGTGGCCGATATGATTAAAGCTGCAGCTTATATAAAAGACAAAGACTGCCGATTGGTGGGGCCTAACTGCCCAGGAGTAATTACTCCCGATGAAGCAAAAGTGGGTATCATGCCAGGCTTTGTATTCAAAAAAGGCAATGTAGGAATTGTTTCCAAGTCGGGAACGTTGACCTATGAGGCTGCAGACCAGGTTGTAAAACAAGGTTTGGGCATTACCACTGCAATTGGGATTGGAGGCGATCCTATTATTGGCACAACAACCAAAGAGGCCGTTGAACTTTTGATGAACGACCATGATACCGAATGTATCGTAATGATTGGCGAAATTGGGGGACAACTGGAAGCCGAAGCTGCTGAGTGGATCAAAGCTAATGGAAACAAAAAACCGGTAGTAGGTTTTATAGCCGGGGAAACTGCTCCAAAAGGGAGGACCATGGGCCACGCCGGGGCCATTGTAGGTGGAAGCGAAGATACAGCTGCAGCTAAAAAAGCTATTTTAAGGGAATGTGGGGTGCACGTGGTTGACTCTCCTGCCGGGATAGGTAAAAAGGTAAAAGAAGTACTGGGGCAATAAGCATTTGCTTCGAAAAATTTGACCTCCGTTGGTTTTTGATAAGAAATATCAGGAACTTCGGAGGTTTTTTATTGTTGACCACTTGTTTTGTTATATTTGAAAGAAATACTGAATCAACCAGAAACACTAATTGTCCTATATGAAACTTTTAGAAGGAAAAAATGCCATTATCACCGGTGCCAGCCGCGGTATTGGAAAAGGAATTGCCGAAGTTTTTGCTAAACACGGCGCCAATGTAGCTTTTACTTACAACTCTTCGGTAGAAGCCGCCAATGAACTGGAGAAAGAACTTCAGGAGCTGGGAATAAAAGCAAAAGGTTATAAATCCAACGCTGCCAATTTTGAAGAAGCCCAGGAGCTGGTCAAAAATGTAGCTGAAGATTTCGGAAAGATCGATATTCTGGTCAATAATGCGGGAATTACAAAAGATAACCTTTTGATGCGCATGAGCGAAGAAGATTTTGATAGAGTTATTGAAGTAAACCTGAAGTCCGTTTTTAATATGACCAAGGCCGTCCAGCGTACCATGCTGAAACAGCGCAGCGGGAGCATTATCAATATGAGTAGTGTGGTTGGAGTCAAAGGAAATGCCGGACAGGCGAATTATGCGGCTTCAAAAGCTGGAATGATAGGTTTTTCTAAGTCTATGGCGCTTGAACTGGGTTCCAGGAATATACGCACCAATGTGATCGCTCCAGGCTTTATAGAAACTGAAATGACCGGGAAATTGGATGAGAAAGTGGTGGCAGGATGGCGGGACGCTATTCCTTTGAAGCGCGGCGGTACGCCCGAAGACATAGCCAATGCCTGCGTTTTCCTGGGAAGCGACCTAAGCGCTTACATCACCGGACAGGTCCTGCAGGTTGATGGCGGAATGCTCACTTAAATTGATTAGTCCGTTGCTGGAGACGGCAACGGGTCTTTAAAATGGCATTTTCGGCACCTGCATTTCTTAAACGAGAACATTTTAATGCCAACAACCACAATTTTACTTCTTCTTTTAGCCTTTGTAGTTTCTGCAGGGCTTAGTGCTTTCCAATATCTTTACAAGACAAAAGAAAGAAGGCTTCAAAATGCTCTTTTTGGAACCCTACGTTTTATTACGCTCTTTTCTTTGTTGGTGTTATTGATCAATCCGCAGTTAAAAAAGGTGGAATATTTTAGTGAAAAACCTGAATTGGTCCTGGCTGTCGATAATTCCTCTTCCATTGCCGGTTTTGGGGAAGTGGAAAGGGTGCAGGAATTTGTAAGGTCCATTGCTCAGGATGAAAACATCAGGGAAAGGTTTGATGTGGAAGTCTTTACCTTCGGAAGGAATCTGGAACAGCGGGATACTTTCACGTTCAACGAGCCACAAACCAACATTCCAGCCGCATTAAAAGGTCTGGATGATCTTTATGAACAAAAAACCGCCCCCACCATTTTAATTACAGATGGAAACCAAACCCTGGGGGAAGATCTTCTGTTTTCGGCTCAAAAATTTAAACAGCCTTTGTTACCGGTGGTGGTAGGCGATACAACTTTATATCAGGATCTGGCGATTTCCCGGGTAAATACCAACAAATATGCCTTCGTCAACAACTGGTTCCCGGTAGAAGTTTTGGTGAATTATACTGGCAAAACCAAGGTTACCTCGCAACTGCGTATAAGATCTGGGAATGTCACTCTTTTTTCAGAAAACCTGACGTTTGATGAGGACGAAAACTCCCACGTTATAGAGGCAAAACTGCCATCGGTTTCTGTGGGCGTCAATAGTTATGATGTACAGTTAAGACCTCTGCCCAATGAAAAAAATGTATTGAACAACAATAAAGAATTTGTGGTGGAAGTGATCGATGAACGGACTTCAGTCGCAATCGTTTATAACATACTGCACCCAGATGTAGGCGCATTAAAAAAGGCGATTGTCTCAAATCAACAACGGGAAGTGGTGGTAGAGCAAATAAATGATTTTAACCGGTCCCTGGATGATTTCCAACTCATAATCCTGTACCAGCCAGACCGGTCTTTTAAGAGACTGATGGATCAACTGGAGGAGGAGGAGCGAAACCAGTGGATCATTACCGGGCCCGAAACCAATTGGAGGTTTTTGAACAATCAGCAGGAATTTGTCCAGCACGAAATTACTGGCCAGCCTGAAGAATATTTTCCTGTTCTAAACGAGAACTTCGGGGCTTTTCAAACAGAAGACATTGGGTATTCATCATTTCCGCCTCTAAAAGGAAATTTTGGGGAGCTGGAATTTTCAGAAAACATCGAGATCCTATTATATAGAAAGATCCAGGGAATTGAAAGCAAAGCTCCTCTTTTGGCCGTAGCCGAACAGGCAGCTTCAAAAAAAGCATTTTTATTGGGTGCTGATCTTTGGAAATGGCGAAGCCAGGTGTATCAGGATAATGCATCTTTTGAAGTTTTCGATGCCTTGATAGATAAGTTGGTGCAATATTTATCTTCAGGAAAGAGGAAAGAACGGCTTTCAGTTTCTTATGAACCTTTATATCACGGAAGTGGGGAATTGGTTTTGACAGCTGAATACTTCGACAAAAACTACATTTTTGATCCCCGGGGGGAATTGATACTTAGGCTTACTGAAAAAGGAACAGGAAAAGAACGGGAGGTTCCATTTATGTTGAATGGGGGAAACTATAAAGTAGATTTAAGTAATCTTTCGCCGGGAGAATACAACTTTACAGCAGCTGTATCTGGCGAAAATTTATCAGAAAGGGGCAGTTTCCGGATTCTTGAATTTGATGTGGAAGAACAATTTTCACGGGCGAACCTGGAAATTCTGCAAAAAATTTCAACAAACAATAACCAGGATTTATATTTTTTAGGGGATATTGATAAAATTAAGAAAAATATACTGTCCAACGATTCTTACACCACGATTCAAAAAAGCCGTGAAAACAACGTACCTTTGATCGATTGGTATTATTTATTGGGGATCATTGTACTGGCTTTAAGTGCGGAATGGTTCTTGAGAAAATATTACGGTTACATTTAATTAATATTTACAAATTTTTATTATGGATAAATTACCCAAAATTGGACTTCCAATTTTATTTTTAGGAATTATTTTAGTCATCCTTATTGCCAAATCAACTGTTACAATCGACTCTGGTGAAGCCGGGGTGTTGTATAAAACTTTTGCTGGAGGTGTTGTGACAGATGAACTACCTTTAGATGAAGGTTTTCACGTTGTTGCACCCTGGAACAAAGTTTTCGTTTATGAAGTACGCCAGCAGTCTTTGGAAGAAAAGATGCAGGTACTTTCGTCAAATGGTTTGGAAATTAAACTGGATGCGTCTATCTGGTTTCAACCGCTTTACAATGAGTTAGGATCCCTGCACAAAGAGAGGGGTGAAAATTATATTCAGCGGGTCTTACAACCTGCCGTTCGTTCGGCAGCCCGTGCAGTTGTTGGTAGATATGACCCAGAGCAACTATATGCAAGTAAAAGGGAGACTATTCAACGTGAAATCTTTGAAGAAACTGAATTGTTACTGCAGGGCCAGTATGTCCAAATAAACCAGGTTTTGGTAAGGGATGTTTCTTTGCCACCTACCATTAAAGATGCAATTGAGCGTAAACTGCGCCAGGAACAGGAATCTTTGGAATATGAGTTTCGTTTGACAAAAGCATCGCAGGAAGCCGAGAGACAACGCATAGACGCAGAAGGTAAAGCCCGGGCAAACAAGATCCTTGATGCCTCGCTTACCGATATGGTACTTAGGGAAAAAGGGATCCAGGCCACTGTAGAGCTGGCTCAGTCACCCAATGCAAAAGTTGTGGTGATAGGTTCTGGGGATGGAGGAATGCCTTTGATCCTGGGTAACAATTAATCTTATAGGCAATAATATTGAAAAATGTTTTTTCCTATTTTAAATTTTTGTTTACTTTCGCATTAACAATGAAAGCAAAACAAGTACATCATCATCATTCTCATATGTTCGCTCTGGCGAGGTGAGATTGATATGTGTATAAATCATATTTTTAAAACCCGTTTGAGCTGCTCAAACGGGTTTTTTTATGCCCTTTTTGAGCAGTTTGAACATTAAAAACAGTCAAATGCAAAAATTAAGAGTAGCAGTTCAAAAATCGGGAAGATTGCACGATGATTCCCTCAAGCTTTTAAAAGATGCCGGGATCTCTGTGGACAATGGCAAGGAACAACTTAAAGCCACTTCGGTCAATTTTCCCCTTGAAATATTTTACCTCCGTAACGGAGATATTCCGCAGTATTTAAATGACGGCGTAGTGGATGTTGCCATTATTGGCGAAAATGTTCTAATTGAAAAAGGAGGTGATATTACTATTGCGGAAAAGCTCGGTTTCTCAAAATGCCGTGTCTCTTTGGCTATTCCAAAATCTTCGACTTATAATGGTCTACAGGATTTTGAAGGGCAGAGGATTGCCACTTCCTATCCCAACACCGTGAAGTCATATCTTGGTGACAAAGGCATTACTGCAGATTTGCACATCATTAATGGATCTGTCGAAATAGCTCCAAATATTGGTTTGGCCGATGCCATTTGTGATATTGTTTCCAGTGGGAGCACGCTCTTTAAAAACAATTTAAAAGAAGTCGAGGTAATGTTGAAAAGCGAAGCTGTCCTGGCTGTTTCTCCGCAAATCTCTTCTGAAAGGAATGAGGTTTTACAGAAATTGCAGTTCAGGATCAAATCGGTTTTAAGGGCGCGCAAGTCGAAGTATATCCTCATGAATGTGCCGAATTCCAAGCTCGATGCCGTAGTTAAACTTTTGCCCGGCATGAGGAGCCCTACGGTTCTTCCTTTGGCCGAAGAAGGCTGGAGTTCGTTACATACCGTGATTTCTGAAGAGAGGTTTTGGGAAGTAATTGATGAACTGAAGCAAAATGGCGCCGAAGGAATTTTAGTCGCGCCTATTGAAAAAATGGTACTTTAAAACCCGAAGAACATGAAAAAAATATTTGATCCAGGGAAAACTGAATGGCAGGAACTTTTAAAACGGCCTTCCAAAGATGTAAAAGATGTCGAGAATACCGTAAGCCAGATATTTGGCGAAATAGAAGTGCAGGGAGATAGAGCTATTAGAAAGTACACCCAGCTTTTCGATGGTGTTTCACCAGAAAAGATGAAAGTTTCTGCAGAAGAGATCGATGCAGCGGCAGCAAAAGTTTCTGAAGAATTAAAAAATGCCATTGCTCTCGCCAAAAATAACATTGCAACTTTTCATGCTGCCCAAAAGACTGGGAAGGTTAGCGTGGAAACAGTTTCTGGTGTCCTTTGCTGGCAGGAGAAAAGGGCAATTCAAAAAGTCGGACTTTATATACCGGGAGGTACGGCGCCTTTGTTTTCAACTATTTTGATGTTGGCTGTTCCTGCACAAATTGCCGGGTGCGAAGAAATGGTTTTATGTACGCCTCCTAACAAACAAGGCGAGGTAAATCCAGTAATCCTGTACACAGCCAAACTTTGTGGGATTGATAAGATTTTCAAGGTAGGCGGAATTCAGGCGATCGCCGGAATGACGTTTGGAACCGAAAGTTTGCCCAAAGTACACAAGATCTTTGGTCCCGGGAATCAGTTTGTCACGGTCGCCAAACAATTCGCGACGAAATACAATGTGGCCATCGACATGCCTGCGGGACCTTCAGAATTATTGGTGGTTGCAGATGATTCGGCCAACCCGGCGTTTGTAGCGTCAGATCTTTTGTCCCAGGCCGAGCATGGAGCCGATAGTCAGGTGGTGCTGGTTTCTTTATCTGAAGGACTTTTAGATAAAGTCGCAACGGAAGTGGGACAACAAATAAAAGCCTTGCCCCGAAAAGAAATCGCGCAGGCCGCTATCGAAAACTCCAGATTGATTTTCATGAAAGATCAGGAAAAAGCATTGGAAATGATCAACGAGTATGCCCCGGAACATTTTATTATCTGCACAAAAAATCCTGATTTTTTCGCTAACGGAATCATCAATGCAGGTTCTGTCTTTATTGGCAACAACACGCCCGAGAGTGCCGGGGATTACGCTTCGGGCACGAATCACACGCTGCCAACCAATGGCTACGCAAAACAGTATAGTGGCGTCAACCTTGACAGTTTTATGAAGACTATTAGCTTTCAGAAAATTTCTGAAGAAGGAATTCAGAAAATAGGTCCGGCAATCGAACTTATGGCCGAAGCTGAAGGATTACAGGCCCACAAAAATGCCGTTACATTGAGATTAAATCAGCTGAAAAGAAAAAAGTAGATGAAAGAAGATTTCAGCATTGAAAAGCTAGTTCGGCGGAATGTGGCAGAAATGAAACCTTATTCTTCGGCACGGGATGAATACAAAAAGGACGGGCGAAAAATGACATTTTTGGATGCCAATGAAAATCCGTTTGGCGATGGGTTGAACCGGTATCCCGATCCGCAGCAAACAAGTCTCAAAGAACAACTTGCTGCTCTAAAAGGAGTGGAAACATCTCAAATCCTGTTGGGAAATGGCAGTGATGAAGTGCTGGATCTTATTTTCAGGGCGTTTTGTGAGCCGCGGCAGGATAATGTCATCACTTTGCCGCCCACTTATGGGATGTACAAAGTTCTGGCAAACCTGAATGAGGTGGAAGATAGGGAGGTGGTTTTAAAACCCGATTTTCAGCCAGATGTGGCAAAAATCCTGAAGCAAGTAGATGAGAAAACGAAAATTATCTTCCTCTGCTCTCCAAACAATCCCACCGGGAACACCTTTTCTGAAGCTGCTGTACTGGAACTTCTGAAAAATTTTGATGGTCTGGCCGTAATCGACGAAGCTTATATAGATTTTTCAGAAAAACCTGGTTGGTTGTCAAAACTCCAGGATTTCCCCAACCTTATTATCACGCAAACGCTGTCAAAAGCTTATGGTTTGGCCGGGATTAGGTTGGGGATATGCTATGCTTCCGTAGAGATCATTCAAATCCTGAATAAAATAAAACCACCGTACAATGTGAACGAACTCACTCAACAAAGGGCGATGGAAAGATTAGAACAGCCCAAAGTTGTGCAGGAAGAGATTGAAAAAATACTGGAACAAAGAAAATATCTGGAAACTGAACTGTCAAAAATGGCATTTCTGAAAGAAATTTTTCCTTCAGAAGCAAACTTTTTGCTGGCCAAAGTGGATAATGCCAGCCGCAGATATGAACAGCTTTTAAGGGAGGGAATTGTGGTGAGAAACAGGACAAATCAGGTTTTGTGCGAGAATACGATCCGGTTTACAGTGGGAACTCAAGAAGAAAACCGGGAATTACTGGAAGCTTTAAAAAGAATTGAAAATCAAAAATAAATTTCTTCTGAAAATGCCATTTTTGGATACCCTGGTATTCAGAAATTTTAGAAATAACAGGAAAATATGAAAAAAGTACTTTTTATAGATCGCGACGGGACATTGGTGCTGGAGCCTGAAGACAATCAGCTGGACAGTCTTGAAAAACTGGAATTTTATCGTGGTTCTTTTCAATATTTGGCTAGAATTGCCCAGGAATTGGATTATGAATTGGTAATGGTGACCAATCAGGATGGATTGGGAACAGATTCCTTTCCCGAAGACACTTTTTGGCCGGTACAGAACTTCATAGTAAAAGCTTTTGAAAATGAAGGGGTGAATTTTTCTGAAGTTATTATCGACCGCACATTTGCAAAAGATAACGCCGAAACCCGAAAACCGAGGACAGGACTTTTAAAAAGCTATTTAAATACTGAAAAATATGACCTCGGAAATTCTTTTGTGATTGGCGATAGGCTTACAGACATTGAACTTGCTAAAAACCTCGGAGCAAAAGGGATCTTTATTAGCGATCATGCCAATTTGGGTAGTGAAGAAATTTCTGTGGAGCGGGAGGAACTGGAGAAAATTATTTCTCTGGAGACTGAGAACTGGCAGAAAATCTATGAATTCCTGAAGTTTTCCCCACGCTCAGCACAGATCAGCCGAAAAACAAATGAAACCGATATTTTCATCGGGTTAAACCTCGATGGCACCGGAAAAAGTGAAATCGACACCGGGATTAAATTTTTTGATCATATGCTTGATCAGCTTGCCCGGCATGGACAAATGGATCTCGAGTTAAAGGTAAAAGGGGATTTGGAAGTGGATGAGCACCACACGATCGAAGATACGGCTATTGCCCTGGGAGAAGTGTTTTCAAAAGCCCTTGGCAATAAACTCGGGATAGAACGCTACGGATTTTTGTTGCCCATGGATGATTGCCTGGCGCAGGTGGCCATCGATTTTGGCGGAAGGAACTGGCTGGAATGGGATGCCGAATTCAACCGGGAGATGATTGGCCAAATGCCAACAGAAATGTTCTACCATTTCTTTAAATCATTTACCGATGGTGCAAAAGCCAACCTCAATATCAAAGCTGAGGGTGCCAACGAACACCATAAAATTGAAGCGATTTTTAAAGCTTTTGCCAAGGCTATAAAAGCAGCCGTAAAACAGGATCGGGAGAAAATGATTTTGCCATCGACAAAAGGAATGCTATAAAAGACGTGAGATTGTAGATATGAAAATTGTAATTATTGATTATGGGGCGGGGAATATTCAGAGCATCAAATTTGCCCTGGAAAGGCTGGGTTATGATGCTGTTTTGAGCTATGATGCTGAAGAAATAAAGGCTGCCGACAAAATTATTTTTCCCGGGGTGGGAGAAGCAAGCTCGGCTATGAGAAAGCTTAAAGCCACGGGATTAGATAAACTTATTCCGGAATTAACCCAACCGGTCCTGGGTATTTGTCTTGGGATGCAGTTGATGTGCAGAAGATCTGAAGAAGGAAATACGACCGGTCTGGGAATTTTTGATGTGGATGTGTTGCATTTCAATAATAAACTTAAGGTGCCACATATTGGCTGGAACAGGATAAAAGAGCTCCAAACAGCCCTTTTTGAGGGGATAGCCGAGAGAGAATTTGTGTATCTGGTGCACAGCTATTATGCTCCTGTTTGTTCTGAAACCATAGCAAAATGCGACTACGGAGTCAATTATTCTTCTGCATTGAATAAAGATAATTTTTATGGAGTTCAATTTCATCCGGAGAAGAGCAGTAGTGCGGGAGAGAAAATTCTTGGAAACTTTCTAGCCCCCCAGCCCCCGAAGGGGGAGTAATAACATCTCTGAACCGAGAGTCCTTGATTTTTTGGCTCACTACTAACTATTAACTAATTACTATTAACTAGCATGAGAATTATTCCAGCAATAGACATCATAGACGGTAAATGTGTAAGACTGTCGCAAGGTGATTACAGCACCAGTAAAATATATAATGAGAATCCACTGGAGGTGGCGAAGGAATTTGAGGATCATGGGATCCAATATCTACATCTGGTGGATTTGGATGGGGCTAAGTCTAAACATATTGTCAACCATAAAGTCCTGGAAACAATTGCAACCAGTACCAGTCTAAAAATTGATTTCGGAGGCGGATTAAAATCTGATGAAGATTTGCAAATAGCTTTTAATAGTGGCGCTTCGCAAATTACCGGTGGTAGTATTGCAGTAAAAGATCCAGATACTTTTTATTCCTGGCTGAAAAAGTTTGGCAGTAAAAAGATTATTTTAGGAGCCGATGCAAAGGATAGGAGAGTGGCAATAAGTGGGTGGATGGAAGATTCCGGGAAACATTTGATGCCTTTTATAAAGGAATTTCAGGAAAAAGGAGTTGAATATGTCATTTGCACCGATGTTTCCAAAGACGGAATGCTCGAAGGACCGGCTTTCGACCTTTATGAGGAAATAATTAAGGATAATCCAAGCCTAAAACTTATAGCTTCAGGTGGGATTTCCACTTTTGATGAACTTCCAAAACTTCAGGAATTGGGTTGCGAAGGTGCTATTTTAGGTAAGGCGATTTATGAAGGAAGGATAAGTTTGAAACAACTTGAGAGATTTATTCTTTAAAATCCAAAATCCAAAATCCAAAATCCAAATTCTAAATTCCAAATTCAAATGTCAAATTCTAATGCCCGAAATAAAAAAGAAGAAAATCTAAAGCGGAGTGGAAAAATTTAATATCATTTCTAAAGTCTAATATCTAACATCTCAAATCTAAAAAGATGCTTACAAAAAGAATCATTCCCTGTCTCGATATCAAAGACGGCCGCACGGTGAAAGGAGTCAATTTTATTGACTTGCGGGATGCCGGGGATCCGGTGGAATTGGCTAAGTTCTATTCAGAATCTGGAGCTGATGAGCTGGTGTTCCTCGATATTACAGCAACGGAACAGAAAAGAAAGACTTTGGCCAATCTTGTAAGAAGGGTGGCAGCTGCTGTGAATATTCCTTTTACGGTTGGCGGCGGTATTTCTTCTGTGGAGGATGTGGATGTGCTGCTACAAAACGGAGCTGACAAGGTTTCCCTTAATTCTTCTGCAGTGAAAAACCCGCAATTAATAAATGATCTGGCTGCGAAGTTCGGAAAACAATGTATTGTAGTGGCGATAGATGCCAAACAAGTAAATGGCAAATGGCTGGTGCATCTGGTCGGCGGAAAAATCCCTACTAAAATTGACCTTTTTGAATGGGCAAAGGAAGT
>JAGXIM010000045.1 GCA_024635665.1 Salinimicrobium sp.
ATCCAGCACTTTTTCATAACAAAAGAATGGGTATTCGCTCTGCTTAGGAAAAAAGATATTCCCCAGTCGCACATATCCCCTGCTTTCATAGAATTTATGGTTCCTTTTATTCTGGCTGAACGTGTCCAGCCTTACCGAAATTTAACCCTCCTGCCGCGCCTGTTTTTCAGCAAAATCCATCAATTTTTTCCCGATGCCCTTGCCCCATACGGTTGGATGTGTGGCCAGGCGGTGCACGTAAAGGTTATTTCCATTGGGTGTAAGCCATTTGACGGGGATGTATTCTTCATCCATGTCGGCGAAAAGCACTACGATCCCAATGATTTCATGTTCCTCCTCGTAAAGGTAAAGATTCCCTTTTTCAATATCTTCCCGAAGCTTTTCCCTGGAAGGATAATGCTCATTCCACTGGAAAATATGCTTTTCCTGAAGTGCAACTGCACAACTTTCGGTTAGTTTTTTGATGGGATCCAGGTCGGCAATGCTTGCTTTTCGTATCATTGGGGAAATTCGGGAAAGGACAAAAATAAATTTAATAGAAAGAAAATAAAGGCTTTACTGATATAAATAAATTTAATACATTTGCCCCCCGTGATTGAAACAAATCACAGCTAATGGGGGATTAGCTCAGTTGGCTAGAGCGTTTGGCTGGCAGCCAAAAGGTCATCGGTTCGACTCCGATATTCTCCACTTAAAACCACTGCATTTGCGGTGGTTTTTCTGTTTTCAGTCCTGGCTGGGTTAGTTCAAAAATAATCATGCAAAATGCCCTTTTTGGATCCCCTGTTCCAAACACTTTAAGTCTAGGAACAGCGGCTGCAAATTACTTCAGCAGGAAGATCCTAGCGCATACTTTATTTTTCCTCAGCTACAAACAGGCTCACTTTTTCAACAATTTTTTCCATGGTAGGCGGCAATTCTTTTGATTTCCATGGATGTGAAGCCTCAAAGACATGGTCGCTGCCTTCCAGCAAAAACAATTCGGAATTTGGTGCCCATTCGTTTAATTTGTGGGCATTTTCAATTGACACCGTGGGATCGCCGGTGCCATGTACAATCAAAAATGGAACCTTCAGCTTTTTAGCTGATCTGGAAATGTTGAAACGCTCCTCATTGGCTTTAAAATCTTCGTAGAATTCATAAAGGTGCGGCATTTGCTGCCTGGTGCGGGAATTTTCTATGTAAGCAATGCCTTTTTCTTGCCACGCCTGCAATTCCTCTCCTTCGGGAAAACGTTCGCCAAAATCACTCACAGCAGCCAGTGTCACCAATTTTTGGATCCGTTCATCCTCTGCGGCTTTGATTACCACCACGCCGCCACCACGGGAATGTCCGATAAGGGTGAGCCTGGAGAGATCGGCAATTTCGGCATATTTGAAGTCGGCGCTGGAAACCCAATCGAGTACGGCGTCGAGGTCGTCGAGTTCTTTGGTGTAGGTGTTTTCCCCAAAAGCCTCCAAATCGGGGAAATCTATGGGTTCTTCAAGGGTTCCCCCGTTGAAAGCGAAGTTAAACTTTACGAACAAAAATCCCCTTTTTGCGTATTCTTCGGCCATAATATTCCAGGCGCCCCAGTCTTTAAAGCCTTTGTAACCGTGGCAAAAAATTATTACCGGTTTACTCTTCCCTTCATTAGAAGTTATGACATCTGTAGAAATTGGCCGGCCGTGCCTTCCCGGCAGCGGAATATTTCTTTCTTTTTTGATTACCATGCGTTTTGTTTTAGTTCCTTTTCCACAAAAGGAATATTTGGATCACAGATCTCTAAAATAAGATTTTTCAGCTGCTCTTTAAAAGCATTTAAGGCTTCTTGTGTAATATCGGGATCTTTCACAGCGCCCCTGCCCATTTTGTCTTTTTTTGAAAATTTCAGAAATCCAGCCTGTAGGTTTTTAAATGAAATTATTCCTGCTTCAGCAGCTTCTAAAATTGGTTTTTCCTGATTTAGAAGATATGCGTACGTGAGGATTTGAAAGGGCTTGCTGAAGTTGTCATAATCTGAAGTGATGTCTTCCCAATCCACAAGTTCCACTTTCCCCTGGTCTACCCTTCCGGTTTTATAATCGATTATCCGCATTTTTCCGTTGAACTTATCCACACGATCCACGGTTCCCTTTAGATTTATCGGAAAGTCAAGCTCCGGGATCGAAAAAGGGCATTTTAGCCTGGTCTCTACCTCTAGTATCCTGATAGAATTTCCCTGCTCAACAGATTTTATTTCAGTTTTAAGGAAATTCAGCACATATCTTTTGGCAACTTCAAAAATGAGCAGGTTTTTTCCACTTTTTAGAGGGGCTTCGGAATAGTGTTTCCGAAACTGCTTTTCAATTTCGGCAGTTGTTTTAGCTTTTGCCTCCTGCAATTTTTCAGTAGTAATTTCCTGACCAAGCCACGCCCCATAAAAGGTTTCCAGCGTGTCGTGCACCACATTTCCCAAAGTGTTGTAAGCCACCGTTTCCTCGACTTCTTCCCGCTCCTTCAGCCCAAGCACGTACTGCTTATAAAAATCTAAGGGATTGCGAATGTAAGTCGTAAGGGCCGAAGGTGAAAACCCGTCTGCCGCCCGTTCCCTGATCCTTTCCAAAATTGCCGGGGTTTTCTTCACGGTTTTCAGATTTTTGAGAACTGCAGGCACAAAAGGTGCTACGTTGTATTCTTTTATGTGATGCTTTTCCTGCGGTTCCAACTCCAACTGCAATAAAAACCGGCTCTTTTCGCCGGCATTCAATCCGTCACTTTCAGTATTATACAGTAAATGCACATTTTCTGCACGTTGCAAAAGGTGGTAAAAATGATAGGTATAGATAGCATCTTTTTCCTTGTATGTAGGCAGGTTATACGCACATTTAAGATCATACGGAATAAAAGAGTTGCTGCTTTTTCCCGCCGGAAGTATGCCTTCATTTACCGAAGTGAGGATCACATTTTTGAAATCCAGCACCCGCGACTCCAAAACCCCCATAAGCTGAAGACCCGAAAAAGGCTTCCCCCGGAAATCAACCGTCTTGGTAGAGAGAAGGTCTTTAAAAATGGAAGTGAGGGTTTTGATCGATTTTACATACGAATACTGCCTGAGCAGATTCTGGAGCTGGTTCAACAAAAGGTGCAACTGATAAAGGAACTCCAGGGTCAATGTTTCTTTTTCTGCGTCCAAACCGGCTTTGAGGGTGAAAATTAGCTCCTGCAATGCTCCAACTGCTCGTGCCGGATCATCATTCCAGTCACCAAAGCACAGCTTATAGATTTCCCGCACATGCTCCGGAGAATTCCTGATGAGCTCCTTTGGATCGACATAAACCAGGTTCTCGTCTTTGATCTTCTCCGACATTTTACCGGAAAGTCCGCCTGTGACCTTCTGTATCAACGGATGGTTACAAATAGCCGTTAAGTCTTTGTAATACCAGTTGCCGCTATTTTTGGAGGAATGCACTTTCAAAAGATGTTCGAACAAAAAGCTCACCGGGGCATTTGTAAGGGCAAACCCCATGGTGATATTCACTTCCCCTACATTGGGCGGCAAGGAATTCAACACCGGGACCAGGAGGTTTTCATCCCCTAAGACCACTGCCGTTTCTTTTAATTCTTCGGGAGATAGTTTCGAGAGTATTTCCCCCACATATTTCGCCTGCCCAATATTTTTCGGTGTCCCAACCACATTTATTTTCTTGGTAGAAGAAAATTCTGTGGAGATCTTCTGAAAATCATTCTCCTGATAGTATGGCCAATTCTTCCTGTATTGCCGCATAAACAGGGAAACATCATGTTGGGCATCTTCCAGAAAGATTTTATCTATATCCCAAAATACTTCAGCTTTGCCTGACTGTAACATCTTCTGAAATATTTCCTGTTCGGCATTGTTAAGGGCATTAAAACCTATAAAAATAAAATGATCGGAAACCTGTTCGAGATAAGCGGAGATCTTTTCAGAAGCGATCCTATAGACCATTCCCTGATAGGCCGAATTTTTCCTTTGAAGTTGTTGCTGAAGGTTTTGGTAGTATTCTGGCAACCTCTCCCAAAAAGCCAGATAATTCTCCATTAGTGGGGTTTTCTCCTCCTGTAGATACCAATGGTCCATCTCCTTAATATTTCCCAGGTAACCAAAAAATGACTGGTAATCGATGAGATACCTGTCAATCTCGTTGAAATCGTAGAGCAGGGTTTGTGCCCAGGAAGAAAATGTGTCAAAATTCTCTACTTTTTCCTGTGGGGTACAGGCCAAATAAGCCGTATAAAATTCAAAGAGTGCAGTAAGGTTGTCTACGGATTTGAGTTTGGCAACCTCTTCAGCAAAATCTTCAATACTCAGCACTTTTGGTGCAAAAGTGGCAGATTGGGTTAGTGAAGACAACCTATTTAAAAGGAAAGATCCTGCCCGTTTACTGGGTAAGACGAAAGTATAGTTGGAGATAGGTTCCTCCCGTGAGAGAATTTCCTGCAGGGTTTGCGCAATAAATGAGTTCATGGTATAAAAATAAAAAACGCCCCGAAGAATCGGAGCGTCTTTTGGTAATTTATTCTTTCAGGAAACTAATTGTTGTCCTGATCATTCGGAATTTAAAACCTGTTAATCTTCTAAAGTGATCTCTACACGACGGTTCTCTTGTCTTCCTTGTGAAGTTTTGTTAGAAGCTATAGGATTCATTTCTCCATATCCTTCGGCTGTCAATCTTGCCGGATCAATTCCTCTGGCTACAAGAGCTTCTCTTACAGATTGGGCTCTTTTTCTTGACAGCTGCATATTATACTCTTCGCTACCAGTACTATCTGTGTGTCCACCTACATGGAAATCGCTGTTAGAATACTCCATCATAATGTCTGCAATAGCACCAATGGTTTCTTCAGAGTCATCACGGATAGTAGCTTTGTTTAGATCGAAAAGAATTGTTCTTGAATATTCATTCAATTCTTCAATAATTGCCACAGTAACTTCAGGACAACCATTGTTTGCGACAGTTCCCGCAAGATCAGGACATTTATCATTTTCATCTATTACACCATCGTTGTCACGATCTTTGAATGGGCAACCATTGTTGGAAGCAGGACCTGCTTCATTAGGACATTCGTCATCTCCATCTCTTATTCCGTCGCCATCTGCATCAGGACATCCATTCAAGGAAGCTAAACCTGCAACAGTAGGACATTCATCCTGTGGGTCGGCTATGCCATCCCCATCGGTATCCGGGCAACCATCGTACTGGGCCAAACCAGCAACCATTGGACAGGCGTCGACTCTATCTTCGAGTCCATCACCATCGCTATCTGGACATCCATTAAACATGGCAAGACCAGGTACTTCCGGGCATTCATCGTTTTTGTCATAGATCCCGTCGCCATCTGAATCTTGTCCACCAAAGGCGAACTTAATACCAGCACCATGCTGCCAGTAAGAACTATTACCATCTTCAAAAGCATGCTTGTAAACGGTTTGTATGTTAAGTGCAAGATGATCGGAAAACCAGAAGTTGAAACCGGCAGTACCGTCAAGGGTTCCATAGCTGTTATCATCGATCCAGGTATAACCACCACCTACACCAATAACCGGGTCTAGCCAGCCTGCATTGGCATCGTTGCGAAAGCTATAATTAAATGTTCCGTCCAGGCCATAATAGGTAAGATCGGCCCAGCCTTCATCACCGTACTTGTCCAGGATATTAAGAGTACCTGCTGCTTCAAAGTAGAATCCGGCACCTATGTTCCGGCCTACTGTGAGCCTTGAGATCGCGGGAAGTACGTTCCAGTGGTCTCCCGAATTGAAAAATTCATCGAAATACCCACCTAAAGGAGCATCTTCCCCGGTAGGATAAAAATCAACTGCATTAACTCCTATTCCCAGAGCCCAGGGGTTGTTGTCATCCTGTGCCTGCATTGTGCCGAAGCCCAACATGAGAAAGGAAGCTAATAAAAAGGTGTTTAGATGTTTCATATTCAATAATTTAATTTAACTAGTTAGCAAAACAAAAGTAGACTGATAATCATTATTAACAAAGCACAATTTAATAAAGTTTTCTTAATAAAAATCTGAAAGCTCGAGACTACAAAGGATTCAGCTCTTTCTTTTTGTGAAAGAAATACAAAAATTTAATAAAATTCAGTCTGTTTTCTATTGTGCTAATTTTTTAACAAACACCCTGTACAACAATGATTTGGACAGGATCGTTCCAATATAACAGGATGTTAAATAAAATTGGCTTTCCCCTGCCTAAGCTTTAATATAAAATTGGCTTTTTTAAATAATTCTTAGCTCTTTGCCCACCTTTTTAAAAGCTGCAATCGCTTTATCCAGGTGTTCTTTGGTGTGGGCTGCCGAAAGCTGCACCCGAATCCTGGCCTTTCCTTTTGGAACAACCGGAAAGAAGAATCCAATCACATAGATCCCTTCTTCCAGTAGTTTATCGGCCATGGTCTGGGAAAGTTTTGCATCGTACAACATCACGGGAACAATAGCAGCATCCCCATCAATAATATCAAAACCGGCCTTTTTAACGCCATTTTTGAAGTATTTGGTGTTTTCTTTCACCTTGTTCCTTAACGTATCATCTTTTGAGATCATATCAAACACCTTTATAGAGGCGCCTACAATTGCCGGTGCCAGGGAATTTGAGAAAAGGTAAGGCCGGGACCTTTGCCGTAACATTTCAATGATTTCTTTCTTTCCGGTAGTATAGCCACCCATTGCACCTCCAAGTGCTTTCCCTAAAGTCCCGGTGATGATGTCAATTCTCCCCAAAACATTTTTTTCTTCCAGGGTGCCAATTCCGTCCTCACCAATAAAACCTGCAGCATGGGCCTCATCGATCATGACCAGGGCGTCATATTTTTCAGCAAGATCGCAGATTTTGTCAAGAGGCGCCAACAAGCCATCCATGGAAAAAACACCGTCGGTAACCACTATTTTAAAGCGGGCACCGTCTTCGTTCGCCTGCTTTAACTGGGTTTCGAGATCTTCCATATTGCTGTTCTCGTACCTGTATCGCGAAGCTTTGCACAAGCGAACCCCGTCAATAATGGACGCATGGTTTAGGGAATCACTAATGATTGCATCTTCTTTGGAAAATAAGGGTTCAAAAACACCTCCGTTTGCATCAAAAGCGGCGGCGTAGAGGATAGTGTCTTCAGTTTGGTAGAAATCGGCGATCTTTTTTTCAAGTTCCTTGTGAATGTCCTGTGTTCCACAAATGAAACGGACGCTGGACATTCCAAAGCCGTGCGTGTCCATGGTATTCTTGGCAGCCTGGATCACTTCTGGATGGGAAGATAGTCCCAGATAATTATTTGCACAAAAATTGATCACTTCCTTGCCACCTTCAATGGTTATTTCCGCACCTTGCGGGGAAGTAATAATCCGTTCTTTTTTATAAAGTCCTTCCTCCTTTATTTGTTCAATTTCGTCCTTTAGATAATCTTTTATACCTCCGTACATTGTTTAATTTTTTACAAATTTACATTTCTTTTATACAACGGTTATTGAAATCCCCTCGTTAATATAGACCAGTAATCTCTTCTCCACTTCATATTCCATGGCCTCCAGAACCTGCGCGTAGGAATTTATCTGTTCCCAATGTGTTTGGCTTCCCGCACCGGTTTTATAGTCAATAATACTTACCTTTTTTCCATTAAAGTTCAACCGATCTGGCCGCAGGATTTCCCCCTTTTTTGAAATTACATCGCGCTCATTCATATTTACTGCTGCTTCAGAAAAAAAATCTTTTAACTGCGGGTGCTCTACCACCTCAAAAATGATGTTTTTGAGTTCATTTTCCTCTTCGCTATTAAAGAGCCCTTCCTCTTTAGCATTAGTTAAAACCTGTTCCACATCGGCAGCTTTATTGATACGGGCGAAAAGATCATGCACTAATTGCCCTTTTTCGATAGCGGCTTTTTGTTTGGAATCCCATAGCAGTCCCGCCCTCGTAATGATCGAGATCCCGTTGCTTTGGGTGGGCGATGAGAAAAATTCCTCCTGGCCGATGGAATTTCCGGTTTCCTTTGAGATTTCGGGGAGCTCATTTGGATTCCCAAAATGATATTCCAGTCCCTCGTCCCATTTGCCCAGGGATTTTAAATAAGAAATCAAAAGTCCGCTGAAGCGATTGGAATTCTCATTTTCTTTTTTGTCCAGCTCATATTTAGAAATGACATATAATTGCTGCACAGGTCGCGTCATCGCCACATAAAGCACATTGAGCGCATCCAACTGACTGTTGAAACACAATTCTTCATAAAGTTGCGGCGCCTCTCCTTCCCAGTCCTTCATTTTTTCTGAAGCTTTCAAATAAGCAACCTGTAGGTTCCCGCCGAGGCTTTCCGGAAGGTTCATCCAAAACGATTCCCGCGCCACATCTTTGATCTGGCTATTGGCAAAAGGATAAATTACCACGGGAAACTCGAGACCTTTTGCTTTATGAATGGTCATAATTTGCACCGCATCCTCTCCCTGTGGCACTACGATGCTTAAAATGTCTTTTTTATGCTCCCAAAGTTCGAGATATTCAAAGATGCCGGCAGCTTCAGAATTGGAAGTTTCGTACACGAAATCAAGAAAAAATTGCAAATATGCATTCGATCCTTTAACAAGGTCAAAACTCCTGATAATAGTTTCGGCAGCTTCATAAACTGAAATTGAATTGAGGGTTTCAAGATCCAGCTCAAAACCATATTGCTTAAGGTTGTCAAAAAATGCCTGTCCCTCCGGCTGAAGGTTTTTCTCCAGGAACTGGAATTCATTTTCCACCTGAATGGAATGATTCAGCAAAAAGTCGAGTATTTCAAATTTCAGACTTTTATCTGAAGTATTTAATGAGTACTGTAAAATGGCATTTATGAAGCAAACTTCTGGCGAACGGCTCAACAGCAAACTTTCAGCAGAAATGACCGAAATTCCGTTTTCACTCAGAAAATTGGCAACGGCAATACTTTCTTTGCGTTTCCTGGTAAGGATGCAAATACTACTTTTTGGAAAATTCCTGGCGCTTAAATCCTCAATAATTTCCAGCACCCGCCGGGGATAAGCTTCCATTTCCTCCTCCACATTTTCGGCTTCCACAAAAGAAAGGTTCACATAACCCTCTTTTTGGCTCACCAACTCCTGCGTGCTTTGCTGAAAAAGCTTTTGATGCTCCACATTTTGAAAACAGGAAGAAGAAAACTTAAAAAACTTATTGTTAAAGTCGACAATCTGCTGTGCACTCCTGTAATTTTTCGGAAGCACAATTACGCTGCTATCATTGAGGTTGAACGGATTCTTTTTACTGCAAAGTTCCATGAATTGCTCTGCCTTCCCACCGCGCCAACGGTAAATCGACTGTTTGGCATCTCCCACCAGCGTTAGGCTACCATTTTCTTCCGCAGAGTGCTCTATGGATAAGGTGTGATCTACCAGCGGCACCAGGTTTTCCCACTGCAACTGAGATGTATCCTGAAATTCATCAATAAAATAATGCCGGTAGCGCTCCCCAAGACGTTCATAAATAAAGGGCGCAGGTTGATCTTTTACAGCCTTTCCAATTGTGGCATTGAATTCAGAGATCAACACCATGGAATTTTCCTTTTTAATTTCCTCGATTTGATCCTGAATCGCACTTAATAAGGACAACGGAATCAGATTTTTTTCTACAGCCTGGAGAAACTGCAGACTTGTGATCTTCCTCTTCACCTCCTCAAAAGCTGCTGAAATCTGTGGCTGGAGCCGGTCGAGAATATCTTTCTTATCTGCGGAAAGTTTCTGTGCGTACAAAGGTTCATCGGCCAGATTCAGCTGCCACTTTGCATCAAATTTTACCCCGAACTCTTTCTGCTGAAGTTTCTGAAAAAAGTTAGGGCAAGACCCGCGACTAAAGTCTTTGTTGTCAATCCCGCTGGCCTTCAGAAGGTCAAAAAAGGCATCGGCCAGTTCCACAACATCTGCTTCAAAAAGGGCATTTTGCCGCTTGATTTCGGCTGCGAGTTCTTCAAAGTCCTGAATGGTTTTATTCTTCAGCAAGTCCAGGAAGGGCTGGTTTGTTTCCTGCGTAAGGAGTTTGGCGATATTGAAAAGGTCCCGGGCGATATCCCAGCTTTTATCATCATCTGTTTTTCCCAGCACAAATTTCACCAGCACCTTAGTTAAGGCTTTATCTTCCCCTGCTTTGCTTATGAGCCTGTCCACTGCCTCATTCAAAACATCGTCGGTATGCAGTTCGACCTCAAAGTTGAGTGGCAAATCCAGGTCTTTGGCAAATGTTCGCAGCACCCTGTGAGTAAAACCATCGATAGTGGAGACTTCAAAAGCCGCATAGTTGTGGATAATATTTTTAAGGATCGCCCGGCTTTTAACCTGAATTTCTTCTGGTTTAAGACCGGTTTCTTCAGAAAGGGATTGCATTAAGTGATCTTCCTTTCCATCCCGTTCCTCTTTTGCCAGGGAGTGAAGAGCCCCGATAATCCTGGTTTTCATTTCCCCTACGGCCTTATTAGTGAAAGTGATCGCAAGAATATTTTTATAACTATCTGTGCGGGTCGAGGAAAACAGAAGGCTGAGGTATTCTTTTACGAGCGTGTAGGTCTTTCCTGAGCCGGCGGAAGCATTATAGATGGTAAAGGTATTGTTCTTCTTCAAATTATTTTTTGTCTAAAATATAAAACAAATTGCGAAATCCTGTCAACCCAGGCAACCACTAAGATAATTATATCTTTTTCAATGTTATCTGGTTTTCACCTTTAAATAATCATAAAACTCCTTAAATACGTCAAAGGTTTAAGGATTTTATAACGTTTTATAATTTCAATTAAATGCCCTATTGCTTAAATTTGGGGTTGACAGAATTAATAACAATAAAACACGATAGACTATGGCTTTTGAGTTACCAAAACTAAAATATGCATTTGATGCATTGGAGCCTCACATTGACGCAAAAACAATGGAGATCCACCACGATAAACACCACGCAGGATATACCAAAAAATTGAACGATGCCCTTGATGGCACAGGCCAAAATGGAAAAACCATTGAAAATATCCTTCACAACCTCGATATGGACAATACGGCTGTTCGGAACAATGGCGGCGGTTACTACAACCACAACCTTTATTGGGAGGTTATGTCCCCAAACGGAGGTGGAAAACCGAGCGGAGAATTGGCCACTGCGATAGATAAAAAATTCGGTTCTTTTGATTCTTTTAAAGAAGAGTTTTCAAAAGCCGGTGCCACACAATTTGGTTCAGGTTGGGCATGGTTGTGCGTAAAAGAAGGTGGAACTGTTGAAATTTGTTCCACAGCAAACCAGGACAACCCGTTGATGCCAGGAATTGGTTGCGGCGGAACTCCCATTCTGGGAATGGATGTCTGGGAACACGCATATTACCTAAAATATCAAAACCAACGACCAGCTTATATTGAAGCTTTCTTCAATGTTGTGAACTGGGAAGAAGTTGCAGCGAGATACGCAAAGAAAAAATAAAAACTTTAGGTTTTTGATTAAAGCAGAATGCTGCCGGAAATATTTCCGGCAGCATTTTTTTTGTAGAAAAAATGGCATAAAAAAAGGTGGATAGCTCCACCTTTTTTTGCCCCAAATCTACCATGAACTTAACCTACTTATGTTATGGTTCTGCTAATATATGTAAACATCTGATTATCAGAAACATTATTAGACAAACTACCCGGAAATTAGTTGAATGCACCTTTCAAAAATTTCCTGTAAGAAATGGAAAACAGTTCGGCTTCAAAAAAGCAGGATAAAACCTACTGAGGATCTATATCTTTTAACCTTAGTTGCAGGCTTCTGTTTCCGTTATAAATGTTTTCATCAATGCAATAGGCCGCCTTTACTTTTTTCCCTTCTACTAGCAGCTCACATTTTTTCCCAAGGTCAAATCCAATGGCACCAAAACTTTTCCCACCTGCTTTTTTTTGTAGTCGGGCCTTCAGGTGTTTTGCTTCCCCGCCCACACATTTGGCGTAACCGGTATCTTTTACTCCACGGGTCATAAACACCGGGGACATATTTCCGGGGCCAAAAGGTGCGAACTGCTTCAGGATCCTATGGAATTTATCGGTAATATCTTCCAATTGAATTTCGGCGTCAATGCTTATTTCAGGGATGAGCGTATTCCTGTCAATAGTGGCAGCAACCACTTCCTCAAATTTTTTCTTAAAATCCTCATACTGGCTTTCCAGCAAAGTGAGGCCCGCAGCATATTTATGTCCGCCGAATTGCTCAATGTGTTCGCTACAACCTTCCAGGGCGTCATAAACATCAAAACCTTTCACAGATCTCGCCGAAGCCGCCAATCTTTCGCCACTGCGGGTGAACACGAGCGTGGGACGGTAATAAGTTTCGATCAACCTGGAGGCTACAATTCCAATTACCCCTTTATGCCAGTTCTCCTTATAAACCACGGTGGTTAGCCGCTCCTGTTCCTTTAAGTCTTCTATTTGCGCCAGGGCTTCAATGGTGATCGCTTTATCTGTGTCCCGGCGTTCTTTGTTGTATTCTTCAATTTCTGAAGCAAACATTCGTGCCTGTTCTTCATTAGTTTCTGTGAGGAGATTGACAGCGTGCAGACCGTGTTTCATTCTTCCGGCGGCATTTATTCGCGGGGCGATTATAAAAACCACATCAGTAAGGGTGAGGGATTCCTTCTTCACCTGCTCCAAAATGGCTTTAAAACCAGCCCTTGGGGCGGCGTTGATAACGTTCAAACCATGATAGGCCAGGATCCGGTTTTCCCCTGTCACTGGCACAATGTCGGCACCAATTGCAGTTGCGACCAAATCCAGATAAGGGATCAAAAAATCAAAACTTTCACCTTTTCGGATTGACAAAGCCTGCAGGAGTTTAAAGCCCACCCCGCAACCGCACAATTCTTTATAGGGATAATTACAATCATCCCTTTTTGGATCCAGCACGGCTACAGCCTTCGGAATTTCAACACCGGGACGGTGGTGGTCACAAATGATAAAATCTATATTTTTTTCTGTAGCATAGGCTACCTTATCAATGGCTTTTATCCCACAGTCAAGGGCAATTATAAGACTAATGTCATTATCGGCGGCAAAGTCTATCCCCTGAAAAGACACCCCGTAGCCTTCCTCGTAACGGTCGGGAATATAAGTAGCCACCTTTGGATAATAGGTTTTTAAGTACGATGAAACCAGGGCAACACTGGTCGTTCCATCTACGTCATAGTCCCCATAGACCATGATATTTTCGCCGTCTTCAATGGCTTTTTCGATGCGCCCAACAGCCAGTTCCATGTCCTGCATCAGGAAAGGATCGTGCAGGTCCTTTAAACTCGGCCTAAAAAATTTCTTTGCTTCCCCATAGTTGCTGATCCCCCGCTGGGCGAGCAAAGATGCAATAGGTTTTTCGACCTTGAGCACATCAACCAGGTTTGCAACTACTTCGGGATCGGGTTTTGGTTTGAGGGTCCAGCGCATTTCAATTTTTTTCAAAAGTAATATTTGTTTGCATAGGATTGCTTCCTACAGGAATATCAAAAAGTGGGAAATGAAGAAATTTCTTTCCTTTGAAGCTTTTCAATAATTGAATTACTGGGTATCCAAAAAGGGCATTTCAGTTCAATCTTTTTTTCCGCCGATGACAACCACAATTTCGCCTTTGGGCGGCTTGTTTTCGTAATGCGCCAGCACTTCGGTGGTCGTTCCCCTAACAGTCTCTTCATGGAGTTTGGTAATCTCCCGCGAAACCGATACCGGTCGATCCTCCCCGAAATGTTCCTTCAATTGGGACAGGGTTTTCAGCAATTTGTGCGGGGATTCATAGAGGATAATCGTCCTTTTTTCTTCGGATAATTCCTGCAATCGGGTTTGTCGACCTTTTTTTACTGGCAAAAAGCCTTCAAAAACGAACTTGTCATTCGGCAGACCACTATTCACCAGGGCGGGAACGAATGCCGTGGCGCCCGGCAGGCAATCCACTTCGATTCCGGCCTCCACACAGGCACGCGTAAGGAGAAATCCAGGGTCACTAATGGCCGGCGTTCCTGCGTCACTGATCAAAGCAACGGTTTTGCCGTTCTGGATTTGCCGCACAATCCCCTCCACCGTTTTATGCTCGTTGTGCATGTGGTGGCTTTGCATAGGGGTGTTTATTTCAAAATGTTTCAGGAGTTTTCCACTGTTGCGGGTATCTTCTGCAAGTATGAGATCCACTTCTTTTAGCACTTTAATAGCCCTAAGCGTGATATCTTCCAAATTTCCAATGGGCGTGGGGACCAGAAAGAGTTTCGACATATTCCCTATTCGAATTTCTTTTCTATGGCAGCGAAAAACCTGCTTTCATAGTCTTCTTTTCCTTCCCAGTTATTATAGTCGGGTTTTACCATATTGGCCACAAAATTAAAAGCTTCTTCCCTGGATTTAAGGGTATTCAACTGGGAAAGCACCCTGTTATAATCCGAACTACTGCCTTCAAAAAGGTGCCTCACAAAAGCGTGGCGGTCGTTCACCCCAATGTTGAGTCCCTTTTTCAACCGATCATTGAGTGATTTTGGCCTTTCTGGGTGGGATTGGTTTCCGTTAACCGGTTCGAACTGAGGCAGGTTGTCATAGTGGACACCGCCAATATCTTCCATATCGTTTTTCTGGTTTTGTCGCGGTTCCACATGTGCAAAAAGGTCGTCTACCTCACGGGTTTCGGCAGGCATTTGGGCAACTATGTCCTTGATTTTCTCAGTGTTTGGTTCTGTGATCGCATCGGAATCATTGAATTCCAGCCCGCTGGGAAGGTATTCATCATCTTCGGTCGGGTTTTCGGCTTTTCCAGGCTCTTCAGCAGGAGCCTCCTTTTTGGGTGCAGGAGCTTCAGCTTTTTGCTCTGGAGCCCGTGGTTTTTCTTTCGGAGCTTCAACTTCTACAGCCGTTTTGACTACTCCCTGTTGGCGCAATTCTTCCGAAGAAAACAAATTGGATTCGGTAAAATGCACAACTGTAAGTTTCTCGTACAACTTTCTGGAAAGCTCCTTTAGTTCGCCGGTAGAGACATTGTCCTGCTGCTTTAAAAGCGTTATTTTTTCGGCTAAGGCTACTAAATCATCTTTCAATTGCTTTTTCATAACTTTCATGCTTGCACATTAAATGCGGTTGTATTTTTAATAAATTTGTGTCACCTTTAGCCAAAAGCGCATTCGCTTTTGGTCTTGAAAAATACAAAATGTTTCTCGAAAATACAGTAAATCATAAGGAGCAATTTGGGTGGATTGAAGTAATATGCGGGTCGATGTTCTCGGGAAAGACCGAAGAGCTTATCCGCAGGCTCAAGCGCGCCAAATTTGCAAAACAAAAGGTTGAGATCTTTAAACCTGCTATTGACACAAGATATAATGAAGAAATGGTGGTATCCCATGACTCAAATGAAATAAGGTCTACTCCTGTACCCGCTGCAGCCAATATAAGATTACTGGCAGATGATTGTGACGTAGTGGGCATTGATGAAGCCCAGTTTTTTGACCAGGAAATCGTTTCGGTCTGCAATGATTTGGCGAATAAAGGAATCCGCGTGATCGTTGCCGGCCTGGATATGGATTTCAAAGGAAATCCTTTTGGCCCTATGCCCAATCTAATGGCTACTGCCGAATATGTCACAAAAGTACATGCTGTTTGCACGCGCACGGGGAATCTGGCGCAATACAGCTACCGGAAAACGCCAAATGAAGACCTGGTGCTTCTGGGCGAAACCGAAGAATATGAGCCGCTAAGCCGGGCGGCATTTTATAAAGCCCGGTTAAAGGAAAAATTGAAGAACATCGAGGTGAAAGACCCCGAAGAAATACAAGATAAAAGAAGCGAACATGCCGAAAGCCAGGGAGACCGTACTTGAAATTGATCTCAATGCACTTGCACATAATTTTAATTATTTGCGCTCAAAAGTAGATCCAGATGTCAAAATGATGGCTGTGATCAAAGCTTTTGGCTACGGAAGCGACGTCGTGGAAATTGCAAAAAAACTAATGGAACTTGGCGCTGATTACTTCGCCGTTGCCTACACTTCTGAAGGGGTGACCCTCCGAAAAGCAGGAATCGAATTGCCCATTTTGGTGCTGCACCCGCAGTCGGTCAACTTTGAAGAACTTATTGAAAACTGCCTGGAGCCCAGCCTTTACAGCGAATTTGTGCTCAAAGAATTTATTAAAGTAGCCGAAAAACTCGATCAGAAAGAGTATCCTGTCCACCTTAAATTCAATACCGGCCTTAACAGGCTCGGACTCCGGGAAAAGGAAACTGATATGGTTAGTGAGCTGCTGAATGGGACGAAAGCTGTCAAAGCAGCTTCTTTTTTCTCCCATCTTGCTGCCAGCGAAGACTGGCGGGAAAGGGAATTCACCCTGGAGCAAATCCACACTTTTAGAGGGATTGCATTGAAATTGTACGACGCGTTGGGTTACCGTCCCCTGCTGCACATTTGCAACACCTCGGGCGTGATCAACTATCCCAAAGCACATTTTGACATGGTGCGAACGGGAATTGGACTTTACGGATTCGGAAATGAGAAAGGTGAAGATCAAAAATTAAAACCTATTGGCACCCTCAAAACCATAATTTCACAGATTCACCATTTAAAAAAAGGGGATAGCGTTGGTTATAACCGGGCTTTTAAGGCAAATAAACTTACCAAAACCGCTACTTTGCCCATTGGCCATGCCGATGGGATCAACCGCCAATACGGCAACGGTCGCGCTGGAGTAATCCTTAACGGACAATACGCGCCAATTATAGGGAATGTGTGCATGGATATGGTTATGATTGATATTACCGATATTGATTGTAAAGAAGGGGATGAAGTTGTCATTTTTGGAGGTCCGCAGCATGCTACCAAATTTGCCGCAAAGGGCAATACCATTTCCTACGAATTGATCACCGGGATCTCCCAGCGTGTGAAAAGGCGGCTGGTGGAAAACTAATTCTTACATTCATTAACTAACCAATACTATCCAAAAATGGCATTTTTTAAAGACTTCAGGGCCTTCTTAATGAAGGGCGACATTATTGCACTGGCCACGGCTGTGGTCATGGGTGCTGCTTTCAACAAAATTATTGCCTCGGTTGTTGCCGATATTATCATGCCCCTCATTGGCCTTCTCCTTGGTGGGGATGAATTTTCTGCCAAATTTATTGCGTTGGATGGAGAATATTATGAGACCCTTGAAACTGCCAGGGAAGCAGAAGCCGCTGTGCTCACTTATGGAAACGTGATCCAGGCGCTTATCTATTTTATTATTGTGGCTTTCTTCATATTTTTGCTTCTGCGAGCTTATGAAAGGACAAAGACCAGAAAAGAAGCTCCAACAGTAACTGCTCCAAAAGGACCGAGCCAGGAAGAACTGCTTACGGAGATCAGGGATGAGCTTAGAAGGCAAAATAATCCGGGACAGGTTTAATGATTATTATTTATTCCTTTGTCCTGCTACTCTTGAAAAGAAGTTATTGATGTACGCCCGTAGTAACCGCTACACTATATATTTTAATCCTAAACCCCCGCCAAAAAGCGGGGGTTCTTTTTTGATCTTAACCCCTATATTTAACAAAGTGTTTAAAGTGGTTATAAAAGACAAATATTAGCAGAATTTCTTTTCAGCCATTCTTTTAATTATTTGCAGTGCAATACATTTGCAGCGTAAAAAAACATTTGACCTCACAAGTTTTGAAAACCTGTTAGGTCTATAAAACTATAATTATGAAAGTAGCAGTAGTTGGCGCCACCGGAATGGTGGGGCAGGTGATGTTAAAAGTACTCGCAGAACGGAATTTCCCGGTAACCGAACTTTTGCTGGTAGCTTCAGAAAAATCTGTGGGCAAAAAGATCCTTTTTAAGGACAGGGAATATGAAGTGATTGGATTACAGGACGCCGTGAACCAAAAACCCGACATTGCCCTTTTTTCGGCCGGGGGTGCGACTTCCCTGGAATGGGCGCCGCAATTTGCAGCTGTGGGTACCACGGTGATCGACAATTCTTCGGCCTGGCGAATGGATCCCAACAAGAAACTGGTGGTTCCGGAGATCAATGCTTCCGAAATAACTTTAGAAGACAAGATCATAGCCAATCCAAACTGTTCCACCATTCAAATGGTGCTGGTTTTATCGCCTTTACATAAAAAATATGGTGTAAAAAGGGTAGTTGTCTCGACCTATCAATCCATTACGGGTACAGGTGTGAAAGCCGTGCAGCAACTGGAAAACGAATATAAAGGCGAGCAGGGCGAGATGGCATATCCATACCCAATCCACCGCAATGCCATTCCTCAATGTGACGTTTTTGAAGAAAATGGCTACACCAAGGAGGAAATGAAACTCACCAACGAGACCAAAAAGATCCTGCAGGACAATTCGGTTGAAGTGACTGCCACCGCAATCAGGATACCGGTGGTGGGCGGCCACAGTGAGTCTGTAAACGTGGCTTTTAAAAATGATTTTGACATTAAAGATGTCCGAAAGCTTCTGAGCGAATTTCCCGGGATAACGGTGCAGGACAACCCGGACGTGAACACATACCCCATGCCTATCTATGCTGAAGGAAAAGATGACGTTTTTGTGGGAAGGCTGCGACGGGACAATTCCCAGGCCAACACCTTAAATATGTGGATCGTTGCCGACAACCTTCGGAAAGGGGCGGCCACCAACGCAGTGCAAATAGCAGAATATCTTGTGGACCACAAGCTAGTCTAAAACAGGGGTGTCAAAAATGGCATTTTTGGAACCTTTTTTTATTGAGGCCGTTTCTATACTGGAACGGCCTTATTTTTGCTAAAGACTGGGGAAAATACAGTAAATTTAGACGTTTTAACAAAATAATATACAATGAAGAAAACACTAATGACAGTTTGTGCGGCAGGTGCCCTTGCATCCTGCGCAAATCCTGTTTCTAAAAACACAATAAGCTTGGATTATCCTGACACAAAAAAAGTGGATACCGTAACGACTTATTTTGGTACTGAGGTCAAAGATCCCTACCGCTGGCTGGAAGATGACCGCAGCGCAGAGACCGAAGCCTGGGTGAAAGCACAAAATGAAGTCACTTTTGGCTACCTCAACCAAATCCCTTTCAGGGAAGAATTGAAAAACCGGCTTTCTGAACTTTGGAACTATGAAAAAGTTGGTGCCCCTTTTAAGGAAGGCGATTATATCTATTTTGCAAAAAATGACGGGCTTCAAAACCAATATGTCATCTACCGCAAAAAATCTGAAAATGACACTCCCGAAGTATTTTTGGATCCCAACAAGTTCAGCGAAGAAGGAACTACTTCTTTGGACGGAATGAGTTTTTCTGAAAATGGAAAAACCCTTGCCTATAGTATTTCTGAAGGTGGAAGCGACTGGCGGAAAATCATCGTCATGGACACCGAAACTAAGGAGGTCAAAGAAGATACCATTGTGAATGTGAAATTCAGCGGACTGTCATGGAAAGAAAACGACGGTTTTTACTATTCGAGCTACGACAAACCTGAAGGGAGCGAACTTTCAGCAAAGACAGATCAGCACAAGCTTTATTACCATAAGATTGGCACCAGCCAGGATGAGGATAAATTGATCTTTGGCGGAAGCGAAGCTCAAAAACACCGGTATGTGCGCGCAAGTGTATCTGAAGATAATCAATACCTGTTCATTTCTGCACGGAATTCTACTTCGGGAGGAAAACTGTTTATGATGGATCTTTCCGAAGAAAATCCGGTGCTGGAAACGATCATTGGAAATGAAGAAACCGAAACTGCTGTATTGGACAATGTGGGCAGCAAATTGTATATCGTGACCAACAGGAATGCACCCAACAGGAAAATTGTCACTGTGGACGCTTCCAATCCCACTCCCGAAAAATGGGAAGATTTGATTCCCGAAACTGAGAATGTGCTCAGCCCTTCAACCGGTGGCGGCTATATTTTCGCAGAATACATGCAGGATGCTGTTTCAAACGTGAAACAATTTGAATATTACGGAAACCTTGTACGGGAAGTGGAATTACCCGGAGTTGGCTCGGCAGGCGGTTTTAGCGCAAAAGATGAAGAAGACGAGCTATATTACAGCTTCACCAACTACGTGACGCC
>JAGXIM010000001.1 GCA_024635665.1 Salinimicrobium sp.
CTCTAAAATGTCATTTTTAGCAGCTATTTTTGTTTCGAAATATTTTCAGCTAACAACCGTTTAATTAGAAGAACCTTTAACCACTATTTATGAAAAATGCAATTTTAGTATTCATGTTCATGTATATTTCCGCAGCAATGGCCCAAAGCGGCTTTGGCGTAAAAGCAGGTCTGAACTATGGCGACAATGGGGAAATAACTTACTCTGATGTTACCAGCAGCGGGGAAGATATTATGAAAGGCGGGGACAGCAAAGCCGGCTATCATTTTGGGTTTTTCTACAGGGCCGAAGCTGGCGGATTCTTCCTAAAGCCAGAACTGCTCTATACACGCACTAAAAGTTCTTACGAATATAACAATGAAACCGCCGATTATAATATTACCAAAATAGACTTACCAGTGCTTGTGGGAATGGATATCCTTGGACCGTTGCATATTTTCGCCGGGCCAAGTTTGCAATATATTCTTGATAATGATTTTCAGGGAGTGAGCCTGGGCGATGTGGAAGAGGAATTCACTATTGGTGCCCAGTTTGGGGCAGGAATCCAGTTTGGGGGCATTGGAATTGATGTGCGCTACGAACGCGGACTGCAGGAAAATGAGGCCACTGTGCTTGATTTAAACAATCCTGATGGCCTGAAAAGGGTAGATGCAAGGCCAAACCAGATAATCTTCAGTTTATCCCTCGCCTTGTAGGTTTGTTCAGAATAAAGAATTATTGAAAATTTGCTCCTTCAGGAACAAGCTTTTTACTTCCTCTGTCTAACAAAAAAAGTCCCAGAAATGGGACTTTTTTTGTATAATTTAACTATGTAAATTAGATGTTAGGATCTAAATAATCAGGGGTTCCATCGTTATTTGAATCTGTCAGGGTAAGATTACCCTCTGCATCGATGGCAATCTCTTCCCGAGTGGGAATAAAGTCCCCGTCATCATCTGTATCTGCAAAATTAGGCGTACCATCTCCATCGGTGTCATCGTTCGCGATATCCCGATCCCCATTAATGTCTTCCATCCAGGAGGGGATTCCATCCTGGTCATGGTCAGCTTCATTTACCCCATAAAGGTCAAAAGTAAAGACCAAAGGGCTGTACGGCGGAATTGCACTTTGAGCGTTTGAGAAATAACCCAAACCAGAGGGCAGGAAAACTGCCCCAATTCCGTAGTCATTCTCCCAAACAACCGTATTATCGGGCTGGACATCAAAACCTGAAGCACCCCTAAATTCTGGTATTGCCAAAGAAAAACCACGAATAGTCCTCACCAGGTCAAACCAGAGTGGGCTGCTGGAAGCATCAAAGACCGACTGGTTCAACAATTCCCCTCTATAGGAAACAAAGGTTGAATCGGTAAATTTTGGTTGTGCACCTGCCCCTTCCCTCACTTTGAGAACGTAGTATGTGTACTCAACACCTTCAAAAGTCACCTTTTTGGTCTCTAACAAATTAGATTCGCTAAGTGGAGTCTTATCTGAATTTGCAGCACCTATGCTGTCCAGGACTATGTTATAATCAAAAGCTTCAGTAGGATTTTCAAAATCCTCATAATTATAAAAATGATTATCAAGGTACTGTTGAAGTGCTTCCTGATCTGCTATTTCCTGTTCAGACCTGTCACGTGGCGGTATTATGTCGGGACCGGCTTCATCCTTTTCACAGGAGACAAGTGCAAGGGTTAAAAAAAGGCTTAAAATTAAGAGCTTGTTCAATCTCATCAATAGCTAAATTTAGGGCCGCAAGATACAATAATCTTGTATTTTTGCTGGTGATTAACGGAGTTTTACTGGAAAAATATGAGAGTAGACAAATTTTTATGGTGTGTTCGCTATTTCAAGACCCGAAGTATCGCCACAGAGACTTGTAAACAGGGGAAAGTGAGGATGAACGATGCTATTGTCAAGCCTTCGCGGGAAGTGTATGCCGCCGATAAAATTACAGTACGTAAAAACCAAATCCATTATCAAATTGAGGTGCTGGATATTCCTCCCAGCAGAGTGGGTGCCAAATTAGTGAACCTTTACATCAAAGACGTCACCCCAAGCGAGGAACTGAACAAACTCGAATTACTGAGATATTCTAAGGAATACTACCGGAAAAAAGGAACTGGAAGACCTACCAAAAAAGACCGGAGGGAACTGGACGACTGGTTTGACTCACCAGAAGATGAAAAAAAGGAAGATGAGAAATCGAAATAATGATACTGAATGCGACATTGCAAACTCAGCAGTTTCTTATATTTGAAAAAAGAATCCAATGGAGAAAGCTTCAGTTTTAATTTTAGACGATATTCAGATCAACCATAAGATCAAGCGAATTGCTTATCAAATTTACGAGAGCAACGTAAATGAAAGCAAGATTTTCTTAGCCGGGATCTCCAAAAATGGATTTCAGCTTGCCGAAATACTGCGAAAAGAACTGCAAAAAATTTCCGAACTCAAAGTGGAACTTTGTGAGGTAAAGGTGAACAAAAAGAATCCACTTGAAAAGGTAACGACTTCGCTTTCTTCCAATGATTACAAAGACCAGTCGGTGGTGCTAATCGATGATGTTTTAAATTCGGGTACCACACTTATTTATGGAGTACGGCACTTTTTGGAAGTTCCGTTGAAACAATTTAAGACTGCCGTCCTTGTCGACCGCAGCCACAAAAAATATCCCGTGAAAGCCGATTTTAAAGGACTCTCCCTTTCTACTTCAATCCATGAAACGGTGAAAGTGAATTTCGAAGCCGGAAATAACAGGGTGATTTTAACTTAGCTCCTGCTGGATTTCAGCAACAATTTCCCCTATTTCTTTTCTGTCTGTCAGGATTATAAGGTCACTTTGGTTGTAATAAAAATTGCGCTCAAATAGGTGTTTCCGAATGAAATCTTCCAGAACTTCTGGAGATCCAAGGTCCTGGATTAAAGGCCGGGTTCCTTTTTCCCTCCACAACCTTTTTTTAAGCTCCTCAAGACTTGTTTTAAGGTAGATCAAAGTCGTCTCACCACTGTTTTTAATAAGTTGCAGGTTTTTTCCGTAGCAGGGGGTGCCACCGCCCAGGGATAAAACAAAATCTTTATCTGAATTTAGCAGACTTTGAAGAACTTCGGTTTCCTTTCTTCGAAAATAAATCTCCCCCAAAGTTTTGAAAATTTCAGGAATGTCCCTTCCCTCCTGTACTTTTATTTCGTCATCCAGATCTAAAAAAACAAGCTGAAGTTTTTCGGCCAAAGCTCTTCCAACCACCGATTTTCCTGAACCCATGTAACCTAACAAGACTATTTTCATATCTTAAACAAATGATTTTAAGCCCGTTTCGAAAGCTGTTATAGACATCGGACAAATTTATGCCAATTTGTTCTTGAAAAATAAATTAATGATAGTATATTTGCACCCGCATTAGCAAAAATGCAAGAAGCAAGATCTGGTAGCTCAGTTGGTAGAGCATCTCCCTTTTAAGGAGAGGGTCCTGGGTTCGAGCCCCAGCCAGATCACTAACATAAGATCAGATTTTGTTGGGCGAGAAGCCTGTCCCGAGTGAAGCGCAGCGAAGTCGAGGGAAGCCCCAGCCAGATCACTAATAAAAGTTTTGATTTTATTGGGCGAGAAGTTTACTCTGAGCGCAGTCGAAGGGAGCCCCAGCCAGATCAAAAATTGAAATTTTTTTTGTTATTGATTTTTTAAAGATCTGGTAGCTCAGTTGGTAGAGCATCTCCCTTTTAAGGAGAGGGTCCTGGGTTCGAGCCCCAGCCAGATCACGAAATGAAAGTTGGATCTTTCTGGGCGAGAAGCCTGTCTCGAGTGAAGCGAAACGCAGTGGAGCTGAATCGAGAGAAGTCCCAGCCAGATCAAAATTAATATAGAAATCCAGATATCCCAAAAAGCCGGCAAGACCGCTTTTTTAATTCTTTTTTAGGATATTTAAAATGCCCAGGTGCTGGAACTGGTAGACAGGCATGGTTGAGGGCCATGTGTCCATTAGGGCGTGCGGGTTCGACTCCCGCTCTGGGCACATTTTATTTTCTACACCAATTATCTTTCCCAATATAAATTTTTGTTTGTTAAGATTTTCACCTTTCTCACAAACACTCCTACACAAAAGCTAAAATATTGTTAATCATTTATTTACGCTTCAAGAAGAAATAAAATAAGTATATTTTTACTCTAGTCAATTTAACCTGTGTTATATGCAGTTCCACATCTATTCCCAACTTTTGCGACTCGATCTCTCGAATGATCATCTGTTACAGATGTATTACGTATTATACTATGACCTGCCGCAAGAGGAAAAAGAGATGGCAGACAATATTTCCAGGCTTATAGAGATTAGGGAGAAAACAAAGCTCGAACTAAGAAGAATTCTGTTCAACATTAAAAATTCCCTTCAGGTTTCAAAAATTAGTAGCGCCATTTTGGAATTTTTGCCCATTTTTCTGAAACTGGACTACCTGGCTAGAAACACTTTCAACAATCCAAACCTAAAAGTTTGTTACGAGAAAGAGAAGAAAAACATTAAATTATATTACGAGACACTATACAATCAGGACATACCCACTTCTACTGTTGAAATGTTGTTGTCCCAGAAAAGCAAGTTGGAGTCTTTACCATAATAGATGAGAATGAGAGTAATTTTTACTGGGGGGCAAAAATTACTTGAAATCGTACTTCGGCAGTAAAATATCGAAGTCTTCTCATCTACTTTTAAGAGAGCGGCTGTAAAAACAGCCGCTTTTTTTTTATTCCTCCTGAAAGTAATTAGCGATTGGTCAAAACAGCCAAGTTTGAGCTGATCCACTTCAAATTGGTTCTACCCGTCGTTATACGCTCTCGTTACTGAAAGCCTGACCAGAAAATCACATCGTGCTTTCAAATTTACCTAAACTCCGGACGATACTTTTTCCCAGAGGTTCCAAAAAGGGTAAAATGGGAAGAAAATTTTTTAGCCTTAAAAATCACTTCCCCAATATATACAGTTTTTGGAAGGCTCTTCAATAGCGTTTATTTCTTCGAAATACCAAAGAAAATAATCATTCGGAAATTCAACAGGGATATGATTAAATCATCCAGTAAATCCTGACAGATCTATATCAATAAAAAATCCCGCATTGGCGGGATTTTTTATTTGGAAAATGATTTGATTAGGCTCCGTTTTGCTTCTTGATCAAATTCAAAGCCGAACCTTCCTTATACCATTCAATTTGAGGTAAATTATAAGTATGGTTTGCCTTGATGGTATCTTTAGAACCATCTGCATGAATGATCTCGATCGTCAACTGTTTATCGGGTGCGAAATCTTTCAAATCAATGAAGTTGAACGTGTCATCCTCCTGGATTAGGTCATAATCACTTTCATTGTCAAAGGTGATCCCAAGCATTCCCTGCTTTTTGAGGTTTGTTTCATGAATCCTGGCAAAAGATTTTACCAACACCACTTTTACCCCTAAATGTCTCGGTTCCATTGCGGCATGCTCCCGTGAAGAACCCTCGCCGTAGTTATGGTCCCCAACCACTACAGTTGAGATGCCGGCATCTTTGTACTTGCGTTGTGTATTGGGCACTCCGTCGTATTCTCCGGTAATCTGGCTCTTGACAAAGTTCGTCTTTTTATTATAGGCATTGACTGCTCCAATCAAACAGTTATTTGAGATATTGTCCAGATGTCCTCTAAAACGCAACCAAGGTCCGGCCATGGAAATATGGTCGGTAGTACATTTCCCAAAAGCTTTGATCAACAATTTTGCGTCCATTAAGTTCTTCCCATCCCATGGATCAAAAGGTTCCAGTAACTGTAATCTTTCAGAAGTTGGACTAACTTTTACGTCTACAGATGCACCATCTTCAGTAGGCGCCAAATATCCAGCATCTTCCACATCAAAACCTTTTGGTGGCAGTTCCAGGCCAGAAGGTTCATCCAATTTAATATACTCCCCATCATCATTGAGCAAAGTATCTGTTGTTGGATCAAAATCGAGCCTTCCGGAAATTGCTATTGCAGCCACCAATTCTGGAGAACCAACAAAAGCATGGGTATTTGGGTTTCCATCTGCCCTTTTTGAGAAGTTTCGGTTAAAGGAATGGACAATGGTATTCTTTTCATCTCCTTTACGATCACTTCTGTCCCATTGACCTATACAAGGCCCGCAGGCATTTGTAAAAATTGTGGCGTCCAGATCTTCAAAAATCTGCAACAACCCATCTCTTTCCGCAGTAAAACGGATGGTTTCTGAACCTGGATTGATACCAAAATCAGATTTTGCCTTGATCTTTTTGTCCACCGCCTGTTTTGCAATTGAAGCAGCGCGGGTTAAATCTTCGTAAGAAGAGTTTGTACAGGATCCAATCAATCCCCAGTCTACGTTAATAGGCCAATCATGCTTTCTGGCTTTTTCCCCCATTTCAGAAATTGGGGTAGCTAAATCGGGAGTAAAAGGTCCGTTCAAATGAGGTTTTAGTTCAGATAAATCGATCTCGATCACCTCATCAAAATATTGTTCAGGGTTTACATATACTTCTTCGTCCCCTGTCAAATGTTCTTTAACTTCATTGGCCGCTTCGGCAACATCAGCACGGTTGGTGGCACGAAGATAGCGCGCCATCGACTCGTCATATCCAAAAGTAGAAGTAGTAGCGCCTATTTCGGCACCCATATTACAAATAGTCCCTTTTCCAGTCGCAGACATGGATTTTGCACCTTCCCCGAAATATTCCACAATTGCTCCGGTACCACCTTTCACAGTAAGGATACCAGCAACTTTTAAAATCACATCTTTAGGAGCCGTCCACCCAGAAAGTTTCCCGGTCAACTTCACTCCTATTAGTTTTGGAAATTTAAGTTCCCACGGCATTCCTGCCATTACATCCACTGCATCTGCACCTCCAACACCAATGGCGACCATACCAAGGCCTCCGGCATTTACGGTGTGGGAATCGGTCCCGATCATCATTCCACCGGGGAAGGCATAATTTTCCAATACTACCTGGTGGATAATCCCGGCTCCGGGTTTCCAAAACCCAATTCCATATTTATTCGAAACAGATTCCAAAAAGTCGAAAACCTCATCACTTGATTTCTTTGCACTTGGAAGGTCAAATTGAGCCCCCAATTTTGCCTGGATAAGGTGGTCACAATGTACTGTCGTTGGAACTGCCACATTCTTTTTACCTGCCTGCATAAATTGAAGCAGCGCCATTTGTGCGGTTGCATCCTGGCAGGCAATCCTGTCTGGTGCAAATTCCACATAATCCTTCCCCCTGGTAAAACCTTTGGTGGGTTTACCCTCCCAGAGGTGGGAATAAAGGATCTTTTCTGAAAGTGTCAAAGGTTTTCCAACCGCTTCCCGTGCCGCATTCACACGTTCTGCCATTTGGCTGTAAACCTTCTTTATCATATCAATATCGTACGCCATAATTTGTAATTTTTATTGTTCTGAAAGTCCTGCGAAATTACTAATTAATGGCGGAAATTAAAAATTCTGACTAAACCCAAACAAATAGTGAGAAAATTTCAGTAATTCTTAATAATTGTAATTGAAAATTAACTACAATGTATAATTACGAGGCGAGAATAAGAAACTGGCAATTTTAGATCCGGTTTTGATCCGTTTTAAACTTGGAACATTTAAGATGTTTTAATTTCTTCCGCTGAAACAGGTAAACTGCGGGCGCCAACCATGGGAAGACGAACATCGAAATGAGCCAGAAAGTCCTGTTGAAGATTTTTGTTAGAGCCATATCAATCAGAACGAGCAACCAAAAGAAGAAAAGAGCGATCAAAGAAATCCAACCAATGATCCCCGTCGATTCCAATTCGACAAGACTTTCATTTTCAAAAAACCAGACAAATTGTAACAGGAAAAAAACCAGTACCACTGGAATTCTATATCGGATAAAGCTCTCTATAGTTTTCTGAAGAAGATCCATAACTTTAGAACAGGCTTTTTATAATCGCCTCTTCAGTAATCCCTTCAGCTTCCGCTTTGTAGTTTTTAAGAACCCTATGCCTCAAGATCCCATAGGCCACTGCCTGTACATCTTCTATATCTGGAGAATATTTCCCATGCACTGCAGCGTTCGCCTTGGCTCCTAAAATAAGGTTTTGAGAGGCTCTTGGCCCGGCACCCCAATCGACAAATTCTTTCACCAGGGCTGTTGCACGCTCCCCTGCAGGGCGGGTTTTGCCAACCAGGTCCACTGCATATTCCACAACATTATCGGCCACCGGGATCCTTCTGATAAGATGTTGGAAATCGACAATTTCTTTTGCTGAAAAAAGCGGGTTTATAATCACCTCATC
>JAGXIM010000162.1 GCA_024635665.1 Salinimicrobium sp.
ACTCCACTAAATTCCTGATCCATTCCCTGAACGCCATGAGTGTAAGTTCCAGCTTCATAAGCCATATCTTCTCCTTCATTGCTTATTTCTGAATTGGTTACCAGATTTTGCATTACCGGTGCATTTGTCTCAAACCAGGAGTTGATCCCTTCGCCAGTTCTTACTTCCGAACTCAACAGTAACACAGCATCATCTGCGGTCATATCCTTAAGGGTCTGTAGGTCATTGTTGTTCCATGCCTCATCCCAGTCCCGGGTTCCCTCATTGCGCTCCCTGGTGTCGGTCTGGTTCAAGTCAGCGACATCTTCAGTTGCCGTAGGTTCCTGTTTTTGGTTTGAGTTACAAGCGGCAAAAATCAGCAGAAAAAAACCAGTAAGCAAAGTTGAAAATTTCATAATTTTTAAATTTGGTTAGACTCTAACTTAGTGTAAATAAGAGGTATAGCCAAAAAATCTAATTCTTTTACGATAAAAGGTAGGATTTCATCCTTAAAAGCAACAAATCAGATCCCATTTTACTTAAACCCCTGTTATCTTGTAAGATTTTAACCCACCTGCAATAGAAAACTTAAGGATAAATTAGCAGTGGCAACTTATTTATGATTGCAGTTCCATATGGACCAGGAATTTAAAATTATCCTCAAAAAAAAGCCCCTTTTGATGTGTCAAAAAGGGCTTTTGGATCATAAAATTTGTAAGGTATCAACCGGTATTCTTCAAACCACTGGCCAAAGCCGTGGTGATCTCCAGAAGCCGGGTCACCAGTAAATTATCTTCTTCAGAACGACCTTTTTGAGTTCTCCATAAATCTAAATTATCGACTTGTAAATGATGAAGTGCAATAAGGGAATCATTTCTTCGGTTGAGGTTGTCCAGCAGGCTTAGCCTTCGTTCATCTCTTTCACCTTCGAACATCTCGGCCACCTGGTCAAGGCTTTCTTTATGCTCTGCTGTGATAATTCCGGTAATTTTAGATCGTACTTTTTCATCTTTTACCAAATTAGCATAAATCTCCATGATTTTTGGCTCGGCATTCATCAGGTTGGTTTCAACCTGTATGAGGATGTACCTCCATAATGGCCACTTTTCTGCATATTCCCTCAACTGCTGATATTGTTCCTCATCTTCCTCCTTCATCTTTTTAAGTCCGTAACCAAGACCAAACCAGCCCGTAATATTGAAGCGGGATTGGTTCCAGCTAAACACCCACGGGATTGCCCGTAGATCTGATAAGGTTCGCGTACCGGTACGGCGTGCAGGGCGCGACCCAATCTTACTCAATTCCAATACATCAATTGGAGTGGCTTCCCCGTAAAACTCAAGGAATGATGGATGGGCTATTAATTCCTGATATTTCTCTTTGGAATGCTGCGCCAATTGTTTCAAAGCCGCAACAGGATAGGAAGTCTCTGGCTTTGGGAAAAGCTTATAACCGGTTTGTAAAGCAGTTCCTGAAAGCAGCATTTCAAGGTTATAAGTAGCCGTGAGTAAGTTGGCAAATTGCTGGGCAATGGTTTCCCCCTGGACGGTCAATTTCATTTCACCACTAAGGCTCTTGGGCGGCATACTCTCCAGGAACCGGTGATATTTTCCTCCGCCACGGCTTATGGTTCCTCCTATTCCATGGAAGAATTTGAATCGGATGTTGAATTTATCGGCCGTCTCTGTCAGCATTTTTTCTGCCTGGTAAATATGCCACCTGCTGGCAATAATTCCCCCGTCTTTGTTACTGTCACTATAGCCCAGCATCACTTCCTGAACCCCGTCGGCGCTTTTCTTGTAGGCCGGGTGACTTAAAAAGCTGTCCATGATCTCTCCTGAAGCCAGGAGATCATCAATAGTTTCAAATAAAGGCACCACCTGGAAAGTGTTGCTGTCAAGGCCTGCTTCGCGGAAGAAAAGATACACCAGCAACAAATCGCTCAATCCCCTTGTCATACTAACGATAAAAGATCCAATGCCTTCAGATCCATACTTCTCTGAATGTCTGCGTACCACACGATATGCGTCGAGCACCTTATCGGCTTCTGTGCCAAAAGATTTTCCTCTGATGGCGAAAGGACGTTCACTTTTTAACTCTTCTGAAATAAATTCAATACGCTTTTCCTCAGACCAGGTGCGATATTCGGGCATTTCAGGATAGGTAGCTTTGAGGATCTGCTCCATAGCCTTGTCGTGGAATTCGCTGTTTTGCCGAATATCCAGTCGCGCCAAATGAAACCCCAAGCTGTGCACCATCCGCTCGACCGGAAAAAGCAAATCCTGTACGATCCTGTCTGCACCTATTTCAAGAAGAGTTTCCCTTATCATCAATAAATCATCAAGCAACCCATCATGTCGTTCATAAATTCCTACCCCATTTCCTGTTCCTTCTTTTTTAGTATTTTCCAACTGAAGCAAGATTAAACTTAAAAACTGCCGCCAGGGCTCATACGGATTCCTTTTTGCCGCTTCTTTTCCTTCTTCTCCCAAAAGCGCTATCTTTTCTTCGATGGCATTTTTTAGTTGGTCGGGTATTGGATTTCTTATTCCTGAAAAACTCATATGGGAGATAAGCTCCACTATATGTTCATACACAAGGTCCAGGGCAGCCTTTCGATGTTCAATTAAAGTACTTTTGGTCAGGGAGGAGGAAACGTACGGGTGCCCATCGCGGTCGCCGCCAACCCAGGTCCCAAATTCGAGCTTTGGGAAATCTTGCGGTAGGCTTAGTTTTTCTTTGTTGAACCCCATGTTAAGCCAACTTTGTTTCAGGTCAATGTCATGTCTTTTCAAAGCAAGGGGAAAAACTTTGCTCAAGTAGTGGATCACATTGTTCCTTTCCCTCTCTACTGTCGGTTTCTCAAGGTAAACTTCCCCGGTACGCCACCATCTTTCCAGTAAAGTCATAATATCGCCGGCAATTACCTTTCTTTCTGAAGAAGAATAAGTGGTATTTTCCAGCTTTGTTAGATTAAGATAAATTTCCCTGTGCAATTCCAGGATTGAAATTCGTTTCGCTTCAGTGGGATGGGCAGTAAGTACTGGAGCCACTTTTATTTTGGTAAGGATCTCCTGCATTTGCGATTCATTCAATCCCTGTGTTTTCCATCTTTGGAAAGTTTCACTCCAGGAACCTCTAATAAACTGCATTCCCTGGGTATCAACTATTTTCCTGCGATATTGGACCGCTGCATTTTCTTCTACCAGGTTCATTAATTGGAGATAAATACTCAACACCTGAATCTGCTTTTCTTCCAGGTCTATGCCCTTCGGAACATCCTCTTTAAAATTCTTTTCTCCTTTTAAAAGATCTGAAAGCTGATGCTCCCCAAGATCTGACAACACTTGTTGAAAACATTCAGTTAAAAATTGCATATCCTTACGAATCTTATCGTAAGCCTTTGTGGATGGAATTTCTTTCATTTAATGTTGAATTTATATGAATTTGTGTAAAGATAAGGAATAGGCAACAGGTTGGAAATTTCACAGCATGTAAAGGGGGACTTCATGAAAATTAAGAGAATCCCCGCCAAAAATTTATTTCTAAAAAGCCCTTTTTGGATGCCGAGCATAAGGATTTTAAAAAAGTGTCTTCTATTTGTGATCATTGATAACATTACAACAATTCCTTTAAGACCTCTTCTTTCGCGCTTGTTCAACAAACAGAACATAAAAACAAGCTTAAAACGTTAAATTAAATAAGGAATTTTAAATATCCTGTAGAAAAATTTGATTTTTATTTCTTTTATTAACTAAAAATAATATCTTCACCACCAGCTAATCGTACATGAATAACCGACAGTCCACATATCTATTATTAACTTCTGCTCCAGGGGCTGCTGCTACGATGATTATTTCTACAATGATTACCCCTTTGGGGTAGTAATCTAATATAATTCCGTCCGCATATCCTTCTTGTTTTTCAACAAGACACAAAATCATTTACCGTCCAAAAAATATATCATATGAATATCCTGAAATTCGGAGGCTCATCTGTTGCTTCTTCAGAAAATATAAAACTCGTCGCAAAAATTGTTCAGCAGAATGTCCAATCCAATAGTACAATAGCCGTTTTTTCAGCTTTTGGAGGAGTTACCAATGAGCTTTTGCAAATGGCAGAACTTGCCAGAAACGAAGATTTGGCTTATAAAGACCTTCTTGAAAAAAATGAAAAAAGACATCTTAAAGCTGTAAAGGAATTAATTCCCGTAAAAGACCAAAGTGGAATTTTAAGCAGGGTGAAAAATGAATTCAATCGATTGGAAACCCTCTATGAAGGAGTTTATCTCCTAAATGAACTTTCAGACCGTACCAAACACGTTATTTCGGGATTTGGAGAAATATTATCCTCGCTTATCATTGCAGAATATTTCAAAAGCCTTGGAGTGGAAGTCCTGTTTGTAGATACAAGAGACCTGATAGTTTGTAAAAACACGAATGAAAAAATTCAGGTGAATTACAAAAAGACTTATGAGAACATTCAGAATTTTTTTGCACAAAACAAAGCTCAGCTTTTTATTGTTCCGGGATTCATCGCCAAAAATGAACAAGGCGTGCCAACCACTTTAGGACGTGGAGGTTCAGACTTTACCGCAGCCATTATCACTGGAGCTCTGGATCTTGATACACTTATTGTCTACACCGATGTTGATGGCATGTACACAGCCAATCCTAACATCGTTCCACAGGCTTACCCTTTAAAAAACATTTCTTACGAAGAAGCTATGGAGCTTTCACACTTTGGTGCAAAAGTTTTATATCCTCCCACGCTTCAACCTCTCCTGGAAAAAGAAATTAAGATCAATATTAAAAACACGTTTAGACCTGAAGAAAGCGGAACTTTAATATCTAAAGGCACTAAAGACAATTTTCGCTGGGTCACCGGGATCACACATATAGATTCTGTGAAGCTCATTAACATAGAAGGTAGCGGCATGGTAGGCGTTCCGGGATTTTCGAAACGTTGCTTTGATGTTCTGTTTCATGAGAACATCAATGTGGTTTTGATCACCCAGGCCTCATCTGAACATAGTATATGTATTGCAGTGAAAGGGGATGAAGCATGGGCAGCAAAAAATGCCTTAAATGAAGTTTTTGATGTTGAGATACAATCTGGAAAGATTAAAACAATTGAGATCGAAGATGATGTTGCAATTGTTGCCCTGGTAGGAGATCGTATGAAAAGTCACCATGGCCTGAGCGGGAAAATGTTTAGTGCCCTGGGAAATAATAATATCAACATTAGAGCCATCGCACAGGGGTCTTCAGAGCGTAATATTTCCGCCGTAATTGCGAAAAAAGATGTTACTAAGGCTCTGAATGTACTACATGAACAATTTTTTGAAGTTCCGTCTAAAGAGCTGAATCTTTTTATCACCGGAGTTGGAAATGTGGGTAGCAAGTTGCTGAACCAGTTGAAAATCCAGGAACAGTATCTCTTAGATAAGCTTCGGCTTAAGGTTCGAATATTGGGACTGTCTAATTCCCGAAAAATGATCTTTGATGAGAATGGCCTCGATCTTGAAAATTGGAAATCTTTAGTTGAAGGTGGAGAAAAAGCGAGTCGGGAAGGCTTTTTTGAGAAGGTAAAAGAACTGAATCTGCGAAACAGTATTTTTGTGGACAACACCGCCAGTCCTGAGATTTCATCTCAATACGATGAATACCTGGCACACTCAATTGCGGTGGTAACTTGCAATAAAATTGCCTGTTCCCAGGAATTTTCAGGGTATTCTCAACTACAAAATTTGTCCAGGGAATATGGGGCTTCATTTTTATATGAAACCAATGTGGGAGCAGGTCTTCCCATTATTGATACGCTCAAGAACCTGGTGGCTTCGGGAGATCATGTTACCAAAATACAGGCAGTACTTTCCGGAAGTCTTAATTTTGTATTCAATAATTACGATGCCAGTGAGCCTTTCTATAAGGTGGTAGAACAAGCCATGAAAGAAGGTTACACAGAACCCGATCCCAAAATTGACCTTAGCGGAGTAGATGTCGCACGAAAAATATTGATCCTTTCCCGAGAAAGCGGATTAAAAATGGAGCTTGAAGACATAAGCAATCAAAGTTTTCTATCTAAAGAAAGTCTTGAGAGCGACTCAAATGAGGAATTCTTTGAAATTCTTAAGAAGGACGAGCCAAAATTCAGGGAGATCTATGAAACAGCAGCAAAAAACAATGCACAGCTAAAATATGTTGCTCAGCTTGAAGACGGTAAGGCAAGTGTAGGACTACAGGAAGTGGGTCCCGGGCATCCGTTCTATAACTTAAGCGGAAGTGACAACATCGTGCTATTCTTCACAGATCGCTACAGCCAACAGCCATTGATCGTAAAAGGCGCAGGTGCCGGTGCAGATGTAACTGCCTCCGGAATTTTCGCCGATATCATCAGGATCGGAAAGAAATAAATCATGGAAGAAATAAAAATTTTTGCTCCGGCAACTGTTGCAAATTTATCCTGCGGATTTGATGTTTTAGGCTGCTGCCTGGAATCTGTCGGGGACGAAATGCTGCTTCGGAAGAATTCTTCCGGAGAGATAAAGATCACTAAGATCACAGGGCAGGATCTACCAATGGAAGCAGATAAAAATGTGGCAGGAGTGGCAATTCGCGCGCTCCTGAAAGAACTGAAATCTAAACAGGGTTTTGACATAGAGATTTACAAAAAAATCAAATCTGGAAGCGGAATTGGCAGTAGTGCAGCCAGTTCGGCCGGAGCCGTTTTTGCTGCCAATAAATTATTGAACGAACCATTTTCACCGGCCGAATTAGTTCCCTTTGCAATGGAAGGGGAATTGCTGGCCAGCGGAAAAGCCCATGCAGATAATGTTGCGCCGGCTCTTTTAGGCGGCTTTAGCCTAATCAAGAGTTACGAACCTCTGGAGGTTTTAAAATTACCCAATCCTCCAAATCTGCGAATGGTCATCCTACATCCTTTGATCGAAGTAAAAACAAAGGATTCCCGCTCCATTATCAGGCAAAGCATTAGCCTTCAAAAAGCAATAAATCAATGGGGAAATTTGGGAGCGCTAGTGAGCGCTTTATATACCAATGATTACGGTCTCCTCGGCAGAAGCCTTAAAGACGAAATTGTTGAACCGGTACGTGCTATTTTAATTCCATTTTTTGATGATCTTAAAAAAATCGCTCAGGAAAGCGGCGCACTGGGATTCGGAATTTCAGGCTCGGGACCTTCCGTTTTTGCTTTGTGTAAAGGCCAGGACTCGGCAGAAAAGGTGAGACAATCCATTCAACAATTCTACCAGGAAAAAGAAATTGATTTTGATCTTCACCTCTCAAAAATAGGGAATGAAGGAGTAAAAATTATTCAATGAAATATTTTAGTTTAAACGATAGAAGTCACATCTCGAACTTCGAAAAGGCAGTTCTAAATGGGCTGGGACCGGACAAAGGACTCTATTTTCCGCAGGAAGTAAAAAGATTACCAAAACACTTTTTTGAGCAAATTTCCTCTATGGAAAAGACGGAAATAGCCCTGGAAGTCATTAGTTTCTATATCGGAGATGAAATTCCTACGACCCAACTTAACAAAATCATAGAGAAAACTCTTGATTTTGAGTTTCCGGTAAAGAAAATTGAAGAGAAGGTAGCGGTCCTGGAATTATTTCATGGTCCTACTCTGGCATTTAAAGATGTGGGAGCAAGATTCATGGCCGGCGCCCTGGGGTATTTTATTAAAAAAGGGAATATTCCCAAAGTGACTGTTCTGGTGGCTACTTCGGGAGATACAGGCGGCGCCGTGGCCAAAGGATTTTTAGGAGTGAAAGGTATTGATGTGGTTATTCTGTATCCTAAGGGCAAGGTGAGTGAAATTCAGGAGAAACAACTCACTACGCTTGGTGAAAACATCACTGCACTAGAAGTAGACGGCTCATTTGATGACTGTCAAAGCATGGTGAAAACCGCATTTTTGGATCCTGAGATTAAGCAGCATAGAAGACTTACCTCAGCCAATTCTATTAACGTTGCCCGTTGGTTGCCGCAAATGTTCTATTATTTTATAGCTTATCAACAATTAAAAAATGTTGATCAAAAATTGGTTTTTTCGGTACCTAGTGGCAACTTCGGTAATATTTGCGCCGGACTTCTGGCAAAGAAAATGGGTCTTCCCATTGATCATTTTGTAGCCGCCAATAATGAAAACGACGTGGTCACCCGCTTTCTGAAAACTCAGAAATATGAGCCGGCATCCAGTGTTCAAACTATTTCAAATGCCATGGATGTTGGTGATCCAAGTAATTTTATTCGCGTGTTAGAGCTCTTCAAAAATAACTTTGGTGATCTTCAGAAAAACCTGTCATCTTATAGTTTTACCGATGATCAAACCAGAAAGGCTATTAAAGAAGTCTATGATAAAACAGACTATGTCTTAGATCCCCACGGGGCAGTAGGGTATTTGGGACTCAAAAAGTTTCTTGCAAAGCACAAC
>JAGXIM010000163.1 GCA_024635665.1 Salinimicrobium sp.
CTCCTGGTTTGAGACAAATGCACCGGTAATGCAAAATCTGGTAACCAATTCAGAAATAAGCAATGAAGGAGAAGATATGGCTTATGAAGCTGGAACTTACACTCATGGCGTTCAGGGAATGGATCAGGAATTTAGTGGAGTATATACCGTCGTATGGGAACAGGTCGACGGGGACTGGAAAATAAAATTAATGGATATAACCCAGACGGAGAACGAGTCAGATACCGATGAAAACGAAACGGAATCTTAATACAAAAACAGCAACACTTTTCAGGCGGTGTCTGAATTTGAAACTATTGGTGACCTCCTGGCTTTAGGTAGTATCATGGACAGCTTTTGAAGCCATTTGGCCTGCAAAATAATTGCCATGTTTGAAGATGAGAGGGAAAAACGTCCTTTATCTAAAACAAGAAAATCAGAATCAGTGCAAAGTCAGGTAGTCTTCAAGAAAAACGAAGCTCCCACTCCCTTGATCCAAATGCTGTTTGACATGGATGTTGAATTTGCAATGGTAGACGTTGAAGATGTGGTTACAGCCATTTACAAAGCAGCGACTAAAGAAAATAACCATAGCGAGAAATACCTGTTGAGCAGTGAAAGTTTCAGAATTTCCGATATTCATAGAATCATGAATGATCAGAAACCAAAGAAGGCTTGGCTCGTAAGATATAGTGGAAAAAAGGCGGAAGAAGAACTCGGCTTCAATTTTCGACCTGTTCATATTCCACTTGTTAATTTTTCAGTGTAATAAACCGGAGTTTTGCTTTCCCTGTTCAAGTCGAGCTGAGGAAAATTATCCACAATACGCAGGAACTTCCTGCAGTAAGTTTAAAGCAGAAATCTTTATAGCCTATTATAAATTTGCTTTTTTTATTAATTGTTCAACAACAAATTCTACATGACTACAAAAGCTAAGCTCAAAAAATTATCAGAGAATTTCAAAGGAGAATTGATTTTTCCCGAGGATGACCAGTATGACAAAGCACGCCAATTGTGGAACGGGCTTTATGATAAATATCCGGCAGGTATCGCCCGCTGTGGAAAACCTTCAGATGTGGTTACCGCAGTGAACTTTGTCAGGGAAAACGAGGTGGCGTTCTCCGTGAGGGGAGGAGGTCATGATTATGCCGGAAATTCAGTTTGTGATGATGGCCTGGTAATCGATCTTTCTCCTATGAATAAAGTGGAGGTAGATTTGAAAACAAAAACGGCTGTTGTTCAGGGAGGTGCTACAGTTGGTGAATTTGATGCCGCAGCTCAGAAGCATGGGCTGGCCACCACCACCGGTACGGTATCGACCATAGGAATTGGCGGACTCACTTTGGGTGGCGGCTCGGGTTATTTATCACGAAGGTATGGAATGACACTGGATAATGTGATTTCGGTAGAAATCGTAACAGCAGATGGCCGGCAGATTTTGGCGAGTGAAGAGGAGAACGCAGATCTTTTCTGGGCGATTCGTGGTGGCGGCGGAAATTTCGGAATTGTAACATCTTTTAAATTTCAGCTGCATGATGTCGGGCCGGAAGTACTTTCTTTTCAGGCATATTTCCCTCACGGAAAGAGTAGGGAAGTACTTCAGTTTTATCGGGAATTTATGGCAAAAGCTTCAGATGAACTACAGTGTTATGCGTTTTTTCTGAATGTACCTGCCGTGGAGCCCTTTCCGAAGGAATATCACGGGAAGACCACCTGTGCTCTTATCGCCTGTCATTTTGGAGATCCAGAAAAAGGAAAGGCAGAGCTGGAGCCTTTACAGAAATTTGGGGATCCTTTCCTTAAATTCCTTCAGCCCATGGAATATACGTCACAGCAAAAATCTTTTGATGCGGGAGTGCCAAAAGGGTTGAGGTGGTTCACAAAGGCGCATTATCTTTCTGAAGTCAGTGATACAACGATTGATATTCTGGAAGAATACACTCAGCAGTTGCCCGGTGCTTTTACCATGACATATCTGGAGCCTATGGGTGGAGCTGTGAACCGAATAAAGAATTCTGCTACCGCCTTTCCGCACCGTGATAAGGCCTATTCCCTACATATCTTACCAGGCTGGAGTGATGTTGAAAAGGATGAAGAAAACATAAGCTGGGCAAAAGAATTTCACAAGACTATACAGAAAGAAGCTGCAGGTGGTGTCTATGTGAACCTGATGAGCCACGACGAGAAAGAGCGGGTAAAAGCTGCGTACGGAGAAAATTACAACCGACTGGTCAAGGTTAAAAAGAAATGGGATTCAAATAATCTATTTAAGGGCAATCATAATATAAAACCCTAATGATATAAATCTCGACAAAAGCCCATATTCTTTTTTATAGGAAATTTATTTTTTTGGTGAAAAGTCCTTTCTCTTTTGCAAGAAATGAAGAGCTAAATGACAGGGAAGAGAGACGGTTTAAATTGGTTGTTTTTTTAAGTTTGCCGCGCTCTGAGCTGTTAATCATGACAGCACTCAAAAATGTGAATTTTAGTAATAATCTCCTGATATTTTGGTTAAAACCCTTAAATTTAGTATGTTGTATTACAATATTAACTAAAAAAACCACAATATTATGAAAATTCTTAAAAAGTTCTTACCTGCTCTTGCATTGCTTTTTTGCTTTAATTTTGGTTATGCACAGGAAATTAAAGCAGAAAAACATAAGAATCTCAAATGGTATACTATTTCACACTTTAAATGGGAAGATGGCAAAGCTGCTGATGCCAAGAAAATAATCAATGATTATTTTAAACCATCAGGGCAGGATGTTGGGCAACAGGGCCCTGTGATGGAACTTGATCTCCTGTTCAGTGAATGGGATTATATAGTGGTGTTTCCTATGGAGGAAGGATTGGAATCTTTTGAATGGAAAACCAGCCCTAGCGAGGTGGAGTGGATGACTGCTTTTCATAAACGCGCCGGGAGTCCTGAAAAGGCAAAGGAGTTGGGGAAGAATTTTGAGTCTTACATTAAAGAATCAAAAAGCATCCTGGCAAGAAAAACCGATTAGAAAATAAAAATCTGTAACAAATAAGAAAAGGTTACCAGCAGGTAACCTTTTTTTGGTTAATAACATCACTTCAAACCCAAAGCTAAAATCTGATTATTTTAGATAGATTTGGCGTCACGCTCAATTTTAATTTTTTATAGAAGTTTTCCATCGGCCGGTAGTCCGACGGCTTCATTTACATTTGCGATGAGGTGTAAAAAGCGTTTATCCTTTTTAAGGGATGAGAGAGCTTTAGGAAAAAAGTAGCGTATAATTTCAGTAGAAAAAGATGACCAGTCCTGTACACGTTTAAAAGTAGTAAAGGCTTCGTCTAGTTCCCCAAAAAGCACCTGAAGCATGGCAAGGGGAAAAGGATCTATTCTCCCATAGATCTCATTTTTTAATTCCAACCCCCATTCTTTATTACCTAAAGCGTGGTAGGTGAATGCAAGGGCCATATTTACTTCGTTCTGGGTAGGGGTTCCGCGGGATGGAATGATGGACAGTGCCTTTTCAAAAGCGGAGACTGCTTCTTCGAATTTATCAGCATGGTATAGGACGAGACCTTCCATATAATGAGCAAGGCCGTATTCCGGATTTATCTCACGGGCCCTCCTTGCTTCTGTCAAAGATTCCTCCTGTAATCTGTTCGCGAGATATATCTCTGAAAGAAAGACCCGGAAAGCCGGGGATAAAGGATTTAGTCTTACGGCCTGTTTGGCAGGTTTCACTGCTTTTTTTGGCCTGCCAAGGACAAGGTTGACCCAGCCCAGCCAGATTAGTGCTTCCGCATAGCCCGGGGAGAGATCCACTGCAAGTTCCAGTTCTTGGAGGGCAGCAGGACCTTGCTGATTTATGGAATAAAAAATACCAAGAGAGGTGTGGGCTTCACTTAGATCTTTATTCAGCTCTACTGCACGGGTGGCGGCTTCAATAGGACCGGGGCTGTTCCTGGGTATGGGAAAACCGTAAAACTGAAGAAGGGACATGGCATCAGCCAGTCCAGACCAGGCAAGGGCGTAATCGGGATCCAGTTCTATAGAACCCTGGAAACAATCCAGGCCTTGATAAATACCGGCTTCGGTTCGCTGATCCAGGCAACTACGACCCTGCGTATAGAGGCGATAAGCGTCCAGATTAGTGGTGGAGCTCCGGGTTGCCCGCTGTTTCTCTTTACCGGATAAATGGATCTTTAGAACTTCAAGGAGGTCCTTTGTAACCTCCTCTTCGATAAGGAAGATATTTTCAGCCGACAATGTTTGATGATAGTTTTTTTTCCAGATCCCGGCATCAGTTGCAGTTTTGATAAGAATTACGTTTAAGTTTATGTCATCACTCGTCTGTTTTACTTCTCCTTCCAGGAGCCAGGATACTCTCAGTTCTTCTCCTATTTCTTTAGCTTCTTTTCCTTTTCTTTCATAACGGCAGACAGACGAACGCGAAATTACCTGGAGATCCTTTATTCGTGAAAGAGAAGCTAATATATCCCCGTGGATCCCATCTGTAAATCGGGGTTCTTTAGACTCGAGATCTTTGAAAGGAAGTACAGCAATGCTTTTGTTAAAAAAACTTTTACCAATGTCCTGCCCGTTTTTTTTCGGTTCTACTCTGCCCAAAATTTCTTTCTCAGAAGCCGTGCCCGACATTCCCGGATCTAACTTACGTGCCCGTTGGGCCGCTTCTTCAGCCTCAGGAATAATGACCTTACTTTCTTTGTGTCCGTAGTTATGGCGTAGGGTGAGTACATCAGCTAAACCCATCCATGCCTGAGCGTAATTCTTGTCATGAGAAATAGCCTGCCGGAAGTAATTCTCGGCCAGTTCCATTGCTTCTTCTGTGTGCTGGTCCAGGTGCCACCGGCCATAGGCGTGGAGTCGAAATGCTTCAAGATCTTCAGTCGGGACTTGTCTTATGGCGGAATGTTCTTTATTGGAAAGCTGCATTTTAAGTGCTTCAGTAATCTTTTGAGTGATCTCTGCCTGTATATTGAACAGTTCACCGGCAGTTAATTTCCGTTGGTAGATTTCTGCCCAAACCTGCCGGTCTTCTGAAGCATTCACCAAACGAACACTTACCTTTACCTGTTGGTTTATTTCCTGTACATCACCGGTAAGGATCCATCCCACCTGTAACTCCAGTGCGATTTCGGGAAGGACTTTTTTTGTGCTCCTAAAGCTCTGCACAGATGTCTTTGAGATCACAAAAAGATCGGAAATTTGTGAGAGCCTGGTAAGTATATCCCCATGAATGGCATCTGTAAAGGCTGAAGCTTTTTCAGAACCCAGGGTTTCAAAGGGGAGTACAGCAATGGAAAACTGAGACAGCTCCTTCCCAATTGGTTCTCTGTTGCCGGCAATTTTTGGTACAGGTACTCTTTGGGTATTAATTTTTTCTGCCAGTGTTTTTATGTTTGATCCCGGCTCTTCCTCAAATTCTCTTTTTATCAGTCTTGCATAGGTATTGTAAGTTTCCAGGGCAGCAGCCGGTTCCCCGGCTTCATCCAGAAGGCTTATAACCCGCAACTGAATATCTTCAGAGAAAGGGTTTAATTCAGCGGCCTTTTGTCCCCAATGTTTTACGCTCTGATTTTCTCTTCCAGACATAACTTTGGAGGCAAGATCAAGGCTTGCATCTGTTGCCATGGTATGGAACCTGTTTCTTTCCTGTTCCAGCCAGTGATCAAAATCAAAAGAAGCCTCCTGCACGTGAAATCCCTTTAGAAGGTCATTACGATACAGATTTAATGCTGTTTCAGGCTCTTTTTCTCTCAAAGCTTTTTCAAAAGCCACCGCATCGCACCAGAACAATTCGGGATTTATCGCAATCTCCTCAGATCCCCGGTTCTCAATAATGTGGGTTCCCAAAGTTTTTCTAATGTGATAGAGCATATTGCTAAGAGAGTTACGCGCACTTTTCTGATCCTGTTCAGGCCAAAAAACAGGCAGTAGACTATCCCTGCGATGGAAACCATGAGGTTTGTGAAGGAGCAAATAAACCAGGAGCGCAAGCCGCTTGGGGCCGGCAAGAAAGGAATGCTCCAATTCCCCCTGGCTATTCCGCATCTCTGCGGGACCTAAAATCCGTAACTCTGTCATTTTTAAAGTAATAACTGCTCTTAGATGGGAATCTAAGATTTAAAACGGAATCAACAAAGGATTGCTTATAGTTTTACCATAAATAAAATTACTCAGCTCAGTTTTTAATGGGTGGAATAAAGGATAAGTAAGGATATAATATTTAAAACTAAAAAATATGTACATCAAAGAAACAAAATTCAGATTTGCGTCTATTTCCGGGATAGTTGTTTTTCTTGCGGCAACCCTATTAGCCTGCAATCTTGGGAATGAAAAAAATTCTCCAAACACACACAATATGGTGATGGGGGAAATACCTGAGGTGAAAACCCATTCCCTGCCGGATTACGGAAATCTTGTTGAAGTAAAATCTACCGGAATGAATTTTATTCTACCCGAAGAGATCCCCGCCGGCTGGTCGACTTTTCGCTATACTAATGAATCACCGGTAACCCATTTCATGTTGATCGATAAGATGCCGGTATATAAGGGGGAGCAGAAAACCTATGAAGATTTTAAAAAGATCCCACCGGTTTTTAGTGATGCCCTAAAGCTGATAAATGCAGGAAAGTCTGAAGAAGGCTTTGCAGAATTCAGCCGCCTTCCCGCCTGGTTTCCGGAAATAATTTATTCAGGTGGTGTAGGTATGGTGTCTCCCGGAGAAACTGCTCAGACCACGGTTTATCTAAAACCGGGTATCTATGTGATCGAATGCTATGTCAAAACAGGCGGGGTATTCCATCCTATGCATCGGCAGCTCATTGTAAAGGAGGACACTACTAACGAAACACCTCCCAAAGCTACAGTAAATCTTAGTATTTCAAAAGCAGAAGGAATACAGGCGCAAAACGATCTTCAAGCCGGTTTACAGACCATAGCCGTCGATTTTAAAGATCAGGAGCCTCACGAGCATTTTTTGGGACATGATGTACAACTTGTGAAACTTGAAAAGGATCAGGATCTAAAGCAACTTGAGGCCTGGATGAACTGGGCAGACCCCAAAGGTCTTGAAACACCCGCTCCTGCCAGGTTCCTTGGAGGCACTCAGGAGATGCCCGCGGGGAATACTGCCTATATAACTGTAGATCTAAAACCTGGAACTTACGCCTGGATCTCTGAAGTTCCCAAGGCTTCTTCAAAAAACATGTTGAAAAAATTCACAGTTGAAAAGGAGCAAACGTCAACAGTGAGCGAAGTAGAATAGTCTTTTCTTTTTGCTCTCAAAAAATCACAAGAACAATTCAGGCTCTATTAAGACACTAATCAAAAATTTAATTTAAACCTGTTTTAACCCCAATCATACTAAGAAAAACCTGCTTATACGGCATAAATGTTTAATAACTAAAATTAAAAGTCATGAAAAATCTAATGAAAACACCAAAGAAAATTTTCTATTTTGTGTGGATGTGTTGCCTGGCACTCCTGTATTCTTGTGAGACCGAGCCGATTCCAGGACAAAATGGTATTAACGAAGCTAATCTAGGCGTAAGGGCAAATAAGAATGTGGTCAATGTTACAACCACTCATATGGATCTCGAAATGCAATCCAGTATCCCATCGGGATGGACAACTTTTCAATATGAGAACAATAGCCATAACACCCACTTTTTTATAATTGATAAACTTCCCGGGGATAAAACTGTGGAAGATAGTAAAGCTGAAGTCGTTCCTGCCTTTCAGAATGGAATGGATTATATTGGAAAAGGCGAGTGGGATAAGGCCCTCGCTGCTTTTGGTGAATTACCAGACTGGTATGGCAAGCTTATCTATACGGGAGGGGCGGGATTGCTGTCTCCTAATAGGGCAACTCAAGCCACTGTTTATCTTGAACCGGGGAATTATGTAATAGAATGTTATGTGAAAAATTCAGAAGGAGTTTTCCATGTGACCAACGGGATGATCAGCGGTTTTACAGTTACTTCTGATCTAAGTGGAAATAAGGAACCGAAATCTACTATGGAGGTGAAGATATCTTCAGGTAATGGGATCGAGTTCGATGAAAAGACATATCCGGGAAAACACCTGATCAGAGCCTTTTTCGAAGACCAGACAGGTTACAGTCACTTTCTGGGGCATGATATCCACCTGGTAAAGCTTGAGGAAAACGCTGACCTGGATGAACTGAACAACTGGATGAACTGGTCAAACCCTAACAGTTTTATGACGCCAGCTCCAGAAGGAGTGGTGTTTATGGGAGGTATGCAGGATATGCCGGTATTGGACGAAATTCCGAATTCTAATGTGGGATATTTTGATGCTCATTTAAAGCCGGGTACCTATGCCTTTATTGCAGAAGTTCCCGACCCAAGGAGCAAGGGAATGTTCAAGGTTTTTACAGTGCCGTCAGCCAGGTAATGTAAAGGTACATCCTTATTATAAAAAGACCATCAGCAAAAGTTGATGGTCTTTTTGTGATGGTTTTTGGTAGAATGAAAAAAGCCACAAATCACAATTGAGATTATTCTAGCTCTGGAAATCACTACGGCTTTGGCCAGCGGCTTGAAAAATACCGGTTGATAAGATCATATTTCTTTTTTGGTTAAAGTAAATTGAAAATGCATTATGGATGCCTAATTCAACTGAAATTAACCAGTTGAAAAGAAAATAACGGTCCATAACAAGAAATACCATGGGGAAGGTCCTTATGGCGTGCGTGCTTATTAGGTAAATGGTCCAAATACTTGTGCTCACCTATGGACGATGGGACCGTTTCCATGGAGTTCTATAGATGAGAGACCCGCACAGAAAGACGGGCATCATGAGGACTGGAATATCAATGTAGCAGCCTTCTCGGCGCCCGAAAACGGGAACAAAGCTATTCGAAATTTGACCCGGATTTATCCAGATTTCCTAAAGATTTCAACCTAAAAATCTTCTGATAAATTGCTATGATATAAAAATCGGAAAAATGACGGATGCAAAAAAAACTTTTAAAAAAATAAATAAGAAAAAATATTGCTGAAAAATACGCACCAATGTCAAACAGCTTCAGAGGAAGAACTTGGATCAAAAAACCTACTTTAACAAAGCCGGAGTTGTAAAATCCCTTTGATTATCAATAATTTAAATGAAATAATTTTGGAATTTTTGAAAATTAACAAGACATTAGAGAATATCAGAAGCAGTCCTGTTTGCCGTTCCTCTGCATTATGCCGGGGAGCTCGAACGAATCGGGATGTAGAAAAAGCTTCCGTACAAAAAAAGAAAACCATACAATTTCAAAAAGGAAGTTGCCATGGAGGCCGAGAAAGAAAGGAACGGGAATTATTAATGTTTTTCACAAATAACGCATAACCTTCTGAAGAATAAAAAAAGTTTGTGCAAAAATGATCAAAAATAAAAATCATGATTAGAATAATTATTTTACTACTCTTTTTTGCTTTCCCCACCTCCCTCTTTGCGCAGAACAATGGATCGGGAGATCATGCGTCCAATGTTGTTTTTGAACAATATAAGCAGGCATTCCTGTCGCAGGATATTGAGCAGGTGATGGCATTATATGCTCAGGATGCCATCCTGATAACGCCGGATGGCACTACTTACAAAGGTCCTGATGAAATTCGTGCAACCTATAAAAAGGCCTTTAATTATTTTCCCGACAGTCTCACATTTCAACCTCGTCAATTTGTAGTGGAGGGGCAGCTTATATACCATGTGTCCAGCATCAGGGTTGGGGAATCTGGTGAGAAAATAGTGCCATTCTCGGCAGAGACTATATTTGTGAACAAAGGGAAAATAGGATATCACACTATTGCGGAATACTATCCGGAGAGCGATATTGAACCTCCCGTAGCCCTTGGCATTCCTAATAATTGGACCCCTCAAACTTCTTCATTACCAAGAGATTTTGCTCCCAATCTGTATGAAGGTATTGCAGATTACGCTTTCGCTCCGGGCATGTTTGCTCCGGAAAAAGAAGATTACTTTACTTATGTAATGGTTCTCTACCTTCCTATAGAGACTGATGTGAGTAGAAATAAACTCGAAAGAGATCTGGAAACATATTTTGACGGACTTGCTGCATTGACAGTTCCTGGTTTCAACAAGAATAATGCTGAAACTAAAGTTGATCAATTTTTCGACAGTCTGGCCACCAGGCATTCAGTACCTGAAGACAGCCTAAGAGCGAATGTAAAGCTAAAACCTGTAGCCGGGGATTCGAACTGGGAGAAGAGCTACAATGGTAGCATGAGCATTTACGAAGGAATGATAGCAAATAAACCTATAGCATTGAACACGAAGGTGAGACTTCACAAATGTCCGGGATCAGATTATCAGACTGTTTTTCTGGAAATGTCGCCTCAGCAATATTCACACCAACTTTGGAAAACCTTAGATGAAATGGCCCGACAATGGCAATGTCCGCAGTAATAGCCTCGTAGGGTACAACAACTATAAAACTTTGATGATGAAAACAACCACAAACCAAACACAATACTTAGAATACTTTGTCCCCATCTGTATGATAATGCTCATAGCTTCTTTCCTGTCCTGTAAGGATGAAGACAGGAAAGGTGAGGCACAGATCGGGCAAAGCGAGGCTTTAGAAACAGCTAAAGACTCTGCTTATGTCGTAGAAGTTACGGCAGCAG
>JAGXIM010000007.1 GCA_024635665.1 Salinimicrobium sp.
AAAAAATTTTTTCTTAAAAACCTGCTGCTGCCCATTTATTAGACTGAAGGACTGAATACAGTAAATAGCAACCTCACGACGGTCATGATCCGGATGGTCTAGAAAATTTAGAATATAGTCCACTTCCGACTCCAACCTGAATTTCCTGATGATTCGCATGACCAATTCCGAGGCGTAAAACCTGTCGCTTTCATAAGCCTTCCGAAGCAGCGGTAGGTCCGGCTCCGGATACAGGTCGTGGAGTTTTTCTACAACCTTGATCTGTTGCCAAAGAGTCATTTCCATTTTTAAAAAAGGAAGAAACCTCAAACTTTCCCAGCCCAGGAATACTACCATCGCGATCTGGGCTTCACGTCTTACATAAGTATTGTTATTATTGCGTTCAGAGATCAGCGCGTTGATATGCTGCTTCTGACCCATTTCATAAATCTCCCGAATACCTCGTGCCTTTATATACCACTCAGTACTATTTAATTTGCTCAAAGAAGCCCGAAAAGGCGGAATCTGCTTAAAAAGAGTTTCCAATTGTTTATAATTCCTCCCCATAAGAGATCTTTGCGTTCTTATCATAAGGTCGATCAGGTACTGAACATTCTTTGGGTTTGATCTCTTTATTCCTAAACCTCTAAAGGTTCTCTGAATCTCAATCAGATTCACCTCCTCTCCCGGTAGTGTATAAAGATATTTTGAAGTAATATCAGCAAAACTACTTTCGATCTTCTCACGATGGCGGGTACGATGTTTACGGTACACAAGACTGTACCCAATTATTATCCACAAGAGGATTAGGACCCCAAGTAAAACCTTAAGTACCACGAAAAGAAAAGATATCTCCATGCTTAGGCTATTAACTTTTGAATATCATCCAGATCAATAGGGATTGAAAAAAATCCTGCTACACTTCTGCTTTTGCTTATCTGCTGACGCACCTTTTCCTGTCCCATGTTAGTCACTACAATCAGGGACTTATGCATTATAATCTCACCTATTTGGAAAACAAAATCAAGAGGAGCGATGCCTTCAAAGAGTATATCAGAAATGATAAGGTCATAAACCCTTTCCTGATCTTCAATATTTAGCTCTGCCAATGTACGTATAGACCTGCAACTATAACCGTGAGTCCGCATAAGGCGTTCAAGGATCCTGAGAAGAATAAGATCTTCCTGTATAATAAGTGCAGTTTTAAACAATGGCCTTTAAATTAGTAGGATTATCAAATGCCGTGATCTTTCGACCCTCCTGTTAAAAAACCAAACTTAACCAAAAAATGTTTGAAAAAACGTTAAAAACCCTGAAAATCAGACAGAAGAAACATTTAATGATGGTTATTGTTGAATTTTCCTACAAATAATCTTCTTATGCACTTTTAATTTTCTTTCACCTCCTTAGACCATTTTGCAATACTGGCAGCTTCTTTTTTGTGTATTTAAGATCTTTTATCATAAACATATTAAGGACCGGCTTCACGGGCCAGAAAATTGTCGGGATTGAATTCTGTAACATGGATTATCCATATCTTGTCAGCGGAGAGCTTTGCTATTTTAACTGCATGTGCGATTAACTTTTCTGCTTCCCCGGGATCACCCACGGCAACTAATATGTTCTTCATGTTAAAATGATTTTATTACTTCTCAAGTTAAAAAAGAGACTTTTCGCCGGAATCAGTGAAAGAAGCGAACAAGGAAAATAGAGCAGAACAAAAACATTGGACCGTTGGAGGTGACTTAAAGCCATTGTGATCACCATTGCAGATCAAGACATGAGCCGTTGAGATTACCTTTGCAGGTAAGCCGTTGTTGCCGTTGCACACCGTTTTTTTGGAGATTATTTTCGATCAATTTTGATACCAATGAATAATGCTGGACAGCTTGAAGTGTGTCGATTTCGATTAATTTTTCAACGTAAAGCACGAAGCCAGCGGTGGTGAGATAGAGCTTCATATTACATCAATTGTCACCGATTGGGCAATCAACACCTATACCCGCCAAAGCATCTACCGGAGCCATAAAAAAGACTGGAGAGGGTGCATAGGAAGACATATTATTAACCACCTGAATGATTTAAATACTGATCTCAGTAATTGTCAGGTGTATGATGAAATACTTTGAAGTCGACAATAAAAAGTACAGGAGCCGGGAGATGTATTTTGATTAAATCATCATGTACAGGGACAAATACGAGCTACCAATATTGAGTTAATATGTTTTAGAATTATAAAGGCCGTAGTTCAACTTAAAGTTTTGGAATATCCTTCATTTTTCCATTTTCTTGTTTGCCCAGAATAACAACTTCCTTATTTCCTTTATATTCATCAATGGCCATTAGAAGCTGGCTTCTGGTATCTCTTCGAATTTTGATACCAGATTTTTGGTTTTTATTCCTAACTTCAATATAATAACCATCTCTCAGGTCTTTTGGTTTCGTGGAAGGTCTTCCCATAATAATCTTTAATTTTAATTAATAATTCTTCAGTCGTTTTAAAATGATAAAACTAGCAATACCGTAGGATAAAACTGATTAAAAACTGGAATTAAAATTATTCCGCTTCTTTCAAGAATTGCCTCAGGATATATTGCACGTTAACTTCGTTTTTATTATTAGCAATCTTTGTACCAAAATCCAGGCGGGATTTTGCTTTAAATCCTATTACTTCACCCGTTTCTTTTTCTGTTGAGAATGATCTTGCGGGGGTAAGGATCTTCAGCAATCCCTGTAAAGCTAAATAGCATCTACCGGGGCCACAAGGAAAAGTGGAGAAAGTGCATGGGAAACCATATTATAAGCCACTTGAAGGACCTTAAGACTGATCCCTGTATTAACGTGGGCCATGGTGAGATATTTTGAATTTGACAATGAAAAGTTTAAGAGTTGGGAGAGGTATTACCCATAGAATGTTTGGATTAAGTATGAAAATTAATTAAATAAAAAATGATTCCAAATTTTTAAAAAATCAGTTTCTAAAACCTTTCACAACTTTCGAGTATATTTTTTCTAACTTTGGCAGGTGAAAATTTTTGCAGTCATATTATCTATTTACTTCCTGGGACTGAATTTCATTCCCTGTGATGACACAGCAGTATCCGAAAATCAGGACACAATTGCTGTTAGTATGGATTTGGATCAGGAACAGCAAGAATACCAACATATTGGAGCCGACGACTGTCCTCCTTTCTGCCAGTGCCACTGCTGCCATGTTCATGTTGTAAAATTCAACCCAAGCACATTTGTAGTTTTTGAGTCTAAAATACCCTTTTTAGCTCCTCTGTTTGAGGAAAGCGCAGGCAAAGAAATTACAAATTCACACTTCCAGCCTCCGCGTATTTAGTTCAGTTTAGAGGATAGCTATATCCTAACGACATTGGTTTAAGCCAATATTCTTATCAAAAAACTGAATTAAATTATCATTTATGATTAATAAGATCATTGATTTTTCCATCAATAATAAATTCATTATTGGTCTGCTAACCGTAGTGCTCATCGGTGCAGGTATATGGAGTGTTTTCCAGGTTCCTGTAGATGCCCAGCCCGATATCACGAACAACCAGGTGCAGGTAATCACCCAGGCACCCAATTTAGGAACCGAAGACATTGAGCAATTTGTCACTTATCCTGTTGAAATTGCCATGAGCAATCTTCCCGGGGTTAAGGAAATACGTTCCGTTTCAAGGTTCGGACTTTCCGTGGTAACTATTGTTTTTAAAGATGAAATGGGGTCATACCTTCCCCGGCAACTAGTAGGTGAAAAGCTTAACGCCGTAAAAGATGAAATTCCGGAAGGTTTTGGACAACCCTTTATGGGCCCCATATCTACAGGACTTGGAGAAATTTATCAATATACCCTGGAAGTCGAAGAGGAATTTAAAAACGAATATTCTCCTACCGAGCTCAGGACAATTCAGGATTGGATTGTAAGACGACAAATGGCCATGGTGCCGGGAGTTGTTGAAGTGAACGGCGTTGGAGGAATGATCAAGCAGTATGAAGTCGCTGTACATCCCGATGAACTTAAAGCCATTGGAATTTCCATTTCTGATGTTTTTACTGCCCTGGAGAACAACAATCAAAATACAGGCGGTGCTTACATCGAAAAGAACCATCAAGCCAATTTTATTCGTGGGGAAGGACTTGCCAGAAGTATCGAAGATCTGGAAAAGATCGTTGTCACCACTTCCGGCGGAGTACCTATCACTGTGGCTGATGTTGCCGATGTTCGGATAGGTAGTGCCGTTCGTTACGGGGCGCTGACAAAGAATGGACAGGGAGAGGCCGTTGGTGGAATGGTGATGATGCTTAAAGGCGCTAATTCGAATGAGGTTATTGACAATGTTAAGGATAGAGTTGAACAAATTCAGAAATCACTTCCAGAGGGAGTTTCAATAAAGCCATTTTTGGATAGAAGTGAGCTCATAAATGATACTACTTCCACAGTTACAACTAACTTATTGGAAGGCGGTCTTATTGTAATATTTGTTCTGGTGCTACTCTTGGGCAACTGGCGGGGAGGATTAATAGTTGCGTCTACAATTCCGCTCTCCCTTTTATTCGCCTTTATCCTTATGAATGTTTTCGACGTCTGGGCAAACCTGATGAGTCTTGGCGCCATAGATTTTGGGATCATAGTGGATGGAGCCGTTATAATTGTAGAAAGTACAGTCTTCACCATACATCAACGAATGAAGAAGAGAGGCGAACTAAAGAGATCTGAAAGAGATTCTATCGCTTCATCTTCGGCAAAAAAAATGATGAATTCTGCCTTTTTTGGGCAGCTTATTATTTTAATAGTTTTTCTGCCAATTCTCGCCCTGGAAGGTGTGGAAGGAAAGATGTTCAAGCCCATGGCCCTCACCTTTATCTTTGCCATGCTTGGTGCCATGATCCTGTGCTTAACCTACGTTCCAATGATTTCTGCACTTTTTCTAAAAGAGAGTAAAAAGCGAAAGAAAAACTATGGCGATAAATTTGTGGTTTGGCTTCAGGATAAATATGAACCTTTACTCAATAAATCCTTAAAAAGAGGTAAGATAATTCTGGGACTGGCCATAGGGCTCTTTGCCCTGGCAGCTTTTATGTTCACTAAAATGGGAGGGGAGTTTATTCCGCAGCTCGACGAGGGGGATATTGCTTTTCATATCATCTTAAAGCCCGGAAGCTCTCTGGACGAAGGAATTGGTACGTCGACCAAAATTGAAAAGCTGCTTCTGAATGAATATCCTGAAATTGAACAGGTAGTGACGCGTTTCGGAGTATCAGATGTGCCAACAGACCCTATGCCGATGGATATTGGGGATAGCTTTATCATACTGAAAGATAAGGATAAATGGACATCTGCAGAATCAAAAGATGAACTTATCGCGAAGATCAAGGAGACCCTGAGCATTTTTCCCGGAGTGAGTTATGAATTTACGCAACCCGTAGAAATGAGGTTTAATGAACTCCTTACCGGTGTGAGAGAAGATGTTGCTGTGAAATTATATGGAGAAGACCTGGAAGTACTGGCAAGTAAAGCTCAGGAGATGGGAAATATTATTTCTACTGTAGAAGGTGTTGCCGATATGAAAGTGGAGGCAACAGCAGGACTGCCGCAGATTACCGTTAACTACAACAGAGATAAGACTGCTCAGTATGGCTTACAAATAAAAGAGTTGAATTCTCTTATCCAGTCTGCTTTTGCAGGAGGAGACGCAGGTGTCATTTTTGAAGGGGAAAAGCGATTTGACCTGGTGGTTAGATTACAGGAAGAAGAGAGGACGAGTATAGAAAATATTCGGAACCTGTATGTGACGCTGCCTTCAGGAAGTCAGGTGCCATTAAAAGAAGTAGCTGATATTAGTTATCAACCCGGTCCAATGCAAATCAGTAGAGATAACACCAATCGGCGTATATATGTGGGAGTAAATATCAGAAATCGGGATGTCAAATCGGTGGTTCAAGATATTCAGAATAAACTGGATGCAGAATTTGAACTTCCTCCCGGCTACTACATTCGATATGGAGGCGCCTTTGAAAATTTTGAAAGAGCCAGTAAGAGGCTTCAGGTAGTAGTTCCTATTGCGCTACTTCTCATTTTTATCCTGATCTACTTTGCTTTAAAATCTTTTAAACAAACAACAATGATTTATATAGCCATTCCGCTGGCAGCTATTGGAGGAGTATTTTCTCTATGGCTGAGGGATATGCCTTTTAGTATATCTGCCGGAGTTGGTTTTATTGTTCTGTTTGGAGTGGCAGTTTTAAATGGCCTTGTGTTAATAAGCAGTTTCAACGAACTGAAAGAGGAAGGTATCAAGAATATAAATGAAAGAATAAGTTTAGGTTCAAGAAGGAGAGTACGACCTATATTACTGACGGCTCTTACCGACGTCCTTGGATTTTTACCTATGGCCATTTCCAGCTCAGCGGGAGCAGAGGTGCAACGCCCGTTGGCAACAGTGGTCATAGGTGGGTTAATTACCTCTACCCTGTTAACCTTATTCATTTTGCCTATTCTATATAAATGGGTGGAATCACGGTCGGCCAGAATGAAAATCAATCCGTCCACAAGTGGAGCCTTCGCAGTCATCCTTCTTCTGTTTATCCTGCCTGGTAATTTAAAGGCTCAGACCCCTGAATTGTCTCCGTCGGTGACTAAGGAGCAGGCAGTCGATTTAGCTCTGAAAAATTATCCACTTCTTAAAAATGAGCGGTTGCGAATAGAACAAGAGCAGGCGCTCAAAAAATCTGCCTGGGATCTTGGACAAACTCAGATCTTCACCGGCGGAGAAGAGCTGGGAGATGCCGGTGGAATTTATACTACTGTTGGAGTTCAGCAGCAGGGAATCGATCTTTTTGGGATTATTCCAAAAAACAAGCTTTACAATGAGAGGATCGCTCTGGCGGAAGAAGCTTATAATCTTTCACAACTTCAGGTGGCACGGGAAGTAAAGGAAGTTTGGAGTCATGCTTTTGTCGCAAAACGGCAGTATCTGTTATTTCAGGAACTCGACTCTCTGTATGTTCAGTTCGGGCAGGCAGTTACTCTCCGATATGATGTGGAGGCAATTTCAAGACTGGAAATGTTAACTGCCAAAAATGAAATTAGTCAGATCACGATTGAAAGGCAGGAAGCTGAAACCGCTTACCTTACGGCTCTGCAAAAATTGAATCTGTGGTTAGGAGATGAAGAGGTCTATGATGTGCCTGAAGATTTTGAAGAACTATCCATAGATCCAGATCTCCTGACCGAAGATATCGCAGAAAACCATCCTCTCCTGGAGCTTTCTAAACAAGAATTAGCCGTGGCAGAGGCAACTTATGCTGCAGAAAAAGCAGATTTTCTGCCAGATTTGAATATTCAATACGGGTTTCAGGAAGTAAATGGAGTTTCCGGCTTCTACAGTTACCAGGCGGGGATCTCTATTCCTATTTTATCGGGAGCTGCTTACGGCGAAGCCAAAGCGGCAAAGATAGAACGAGAAATAGCCGAAAGGGCAGCAAGTTTTCAGAAAAAGCAGGTAGTTTCAGATTTTGAAATCGCTCTTAGTAACTATAAAAGGTGGAAAGCTTCCTGGATCTTTTATCGGGATGAAATGTTACCACTCCTCGAAGAGCAGAGAGCAGGCTCCTTACTTGCCTTCAACGAAGGCGCCATTGAGTATGTAGCCTTTATTCAAAACCTGGACAATGCACTGGAGTCTGAATTAAAAGCGCTGCAGGCTTTTGAAAATTATCAAATTGCCCTTGCAGAATTAGAATTTTACATAAATACCTTAAATTAAAAAAATGAAATTTTCAATATTATATATTCCCGTAATTTTCCTTTTCCTGTCTTGCGGGGAAGGCGGTGAGAATGAGATGAAAAAAGAAGTTGGAACTGGTGAACAGACGGAAGCTGTTGTAGTGGAGGAAGCCATGCTTTCCCAGCAGCAGTTTGATGCCCTCGACATGCGAATTGACACCCTCACAACGAGGTTAATGAGTGGCTATGTTCAGGCAAATGGAGAGCTGGAAGTGCCCCCGCAGAGTGAAGCTACAGTTACTCCTGTAATTGGAGGTAATGTTACTACAATTCGGGTAATAGAAGGAGAGGAAGTGCAGCGCGGAGATGTGCTGGCATATATTGAACACCCGGAAATAATTCAGGTTCAAACCCAATTTATGAATGCCGTAAACAGTCTGAACTTTCAGCAAAAGGAATTTAATAGACAAAAAAAACTGTATGAAGCCGGAGTAGGTTCGGGTGAGACTTTTCAACGTGCCGAGGCAGAATTACAAAGTCTCAAAGGACAGGTTGTGGGGCTTAAAGCTCAGCTACAACAATTAAATATTAATCCGGAAACAGTGCGAAATGGCAATATTCAGCAAAGAATACCTATTCGAAGTCCCATAGATGGCGCAATACAGACAGTTAATATTAAGATAGGACAATTTGTACAGGCGCAATCTGAAATGTTTCAGATAATCAATACTAAAGATGTGCATGTGGATCTCATGGTTTTTGAAAAAGATGTGGCTAAGGTAGAGAAAGGTCAAAAAGTATATTTTACAATTGAATCATTACCGGGTACGGAACTAACGGCCGAAATAATTTCTGTAAGTAAGAATTTTGAACAGGATCCTAAAGCCGTTCACGTTCATGCAGAGATAATCAATAGGCCGGAAAATTTGGTTCCCGGAATGTATGTAAGAGGTCGCATTGCAGTGAATAATCAACGTACCAAGGCACTTCCCAATTCTGCCATTGTAAGAGAAGGGGGGAAATTCTTCGCATTTACTGCCGAAGAAGAAGGAGATGCCTGGAGTTTTAAACCCGTAGAGATTGTCACCGGCACCACTGGAAGCGACTGGGTTGAAATTAAGCTTTTAGAAAAAGTACCGGCAGGAACTAGATTTGCGCATAACAATGCATATTATCTAATGGCTGAAATGCAAAAAGGTGAAGGCGGTCACAGCCATTAAACTAGCGTTGCCATTGTCTCTGATGCTGTTCACGATCTGAGTGATAGTTTATCACTTGGCACCATGGTATCTTGATAAGAAGAGTAAGGAAAAATCGAATTCTACCTTTTCTTTTATGTACCGAAGATTTTCACTTTTAGGAGCTTTAATAAATAGTCTGGTCCTTATAGGAGGTTCATTATATGTAATTTATGAAGCTGTCGGAAGATTGTTCCTATGAGATTTGCCACCAGCACGACACCCCAAAGTCGTAAGACTTACCAAAGAGTTTTAAAATCTCTCCTGTGAAGAAGTGGTAGAACCGGGGTAAGCGTATTTTCTGTGAATAGCTGTTGTTTTCCCAGAATAACAATGAGGAAACCTACGCTATAGCCGAAATTGGAAACAAGGAGTCGCCAATCAACATCAGGGAGCTAAGCCCTTAAAAGACCTTTAGAAATCATTGAAAAACCCATGGGCAATCCGGCAGCTAGACCAGATCAGAACAATGCTGAAGAGGAACGGGACAGCTCTGAAATAGCTTCCTTAAATATGGAATCATGAATTACCTTTGCAGATAGAGACATTCTTTCCTCCGCCTCCTGTTTGTCTGTACCAGGATTGTCTTGCTTTGCCATTTAGAATAAATTCG
>JAGXIM010000164.1 GCA_024635665.1 Salinimicrobium sp.
GTTGATTTCCTGGAAAGTCTTCAATAAAGGATACGTATTTTCATATAACTGCTGCATTGCCCCCTCGGCTCCCGAAAGATTTTTCTCCATGACCAGCTCCATGATGTGCCGCTGTTCATCCCTAAACAAGTGCCAGAAGGAGTAATTATGGGTGCCAAAGTAAGTGTCCAAAAGGTTGAACATTTCATAGACATTGCCTTTTTCAAAGAACGTCGCGAGCTTGTCGTGAAGTTCCTCTAAAGCTTCTGGGCTTATATACGGCCTCACACCTCCAAACAAGTGATGGTCGCCCAGATGTAAAACAGCGTAGGAAATATCGACCTTTTCCCTCGTAACATCAGAACGGAATTCTGTCCTTCCCACGATCAACTTCTGCTTTCCGGCTTCGTAAAAATGGCTGGCTTTTATAGTTGCGCTAAAGTTGTAGAGGGTGACCTCTTCCGGAAATTCTTCAAACAGGGAAGAAATCGCATAGTGGGCACCAATCCTTATCATATCCAGCTCCATGGGTTTCACGAACTTCTGATAAGCCGCGTGTGCATTTTCATATTCAGACAGGTTGCTGGGAACTTTTTTAAGGGATTCTGCAAAATCTGGCTCATAACTTTCGCCGCTAATTTCTTCAGCAAGTTGTACCGCGCGGGTGGCATAGAAAACGTCCTGCATGGATTCAATTCCGGTAACTTCATCAAAGAACCAGCCACAACTCGTGTACATTAACATCGCGTGGTACTGCATTTCCAGCAGTTTAAGCAACTTCACCTCCTCTTTTTCAGATAGCTTTTGCCCAAAATTTTCCTTCAGGAAATTGCTGACATTTTTGTCATCCCTGTTGAGAATGACCTGTATATAATTATCGCGGACTTCCCAGGGATCTGAACAATATTTTTTCATCTCCTTTTCGTAAAGTTCGATCAATTTCTCCCGCACTTGATCAAAAGTGTTCCGGAGCGGCTCCCGCCAGGACTGATCCCAATCGTCATGGCCGCCGGTGTTGCAACCACAATCACTGCGCCATCTCTCGACACCATGGTAGCAACTCCAGGAGGTATCCTCTAATATTTCCACTTCGTATTCTGGCGGAAATTTTTCCAGAAATTCCCCGTAGATCGTCAAATTGACTTTTTCATTTTCCTCCAACGAATGAAGACAATAAGAAAGCGCCATTTCCCCCAATTTATGGTGGTGGCCGTAACTCTCTCCGTCTGTAGCGATATGCACCAGTTCGAGGTCATCATTTTCAGAAAATTGTCCTTTTAACCGGTCGGCAAACCTGGCACCATCATTCAGCAGCCCTTCAAATGCCACTCCCTGCGAGGTCGGGCCGTCATAAAAGAACAGGCTTATCTCATTGCCAGATGGCAGCTTGCACAAGTAAGGTCTTCTGGTATTTACTTTGGCATCGGTCGCATCCTGCCACTCTAAGTCTCCCAATTTTCTCACGCGTTTTGCCTGGTATGGTGAAAGAATGGTAAATTTTATCCCGTGTTTTGCAAGCATTTCCAGCGAACTTGTATTTACCGCAGTTTCTCCCAGCCACATACCTTCGGGAAAGCGGTTATAGCGGGATTTAAAATCCTCAATCCCCCATACGACCTGCGTTTCCTGATCCCTTTCATTGGCCAGCGGCATAATCAAATGATTATAAGCCTGTGCCAGGGCCGACCCGTGGCCCGAAAAGGCTTCCATACTATCCTTGTCGGCTTGTAAGATCCCCTCATAAGTTTCGGGCGTTTCATTTTCCATCCACGCCAGCAAAGTGGGGCCAATATTGAAGCTCATCCAGGCATAATTGTTCATGATGGAGTCAATCCTGCCCTGCCCGTCCAGAATCCGAGAAGCGGAGTTCCTAACATAGCATTCGGCGTTTATTCGGTGGTTCCAGTCATGATAAGGATAAGCCGATTCCTGCATTTCTACCTTGTTGAGCCATGGATTTTCTCTTGGCGGTTGATAAAAATGCCCGTGTACACATACGTATTTTCTACTCATAATTTTTTGTTTTATTTAAACTGCTTTCTGCAGCTTTTTACCTCAGAAGATTTGTATTTTCCCTGACTTGATTTGAAAATTACATCTTGAAGACAAGCAAAGATTTCTGTGGAATTAAAATATTGTCTTTTTTCTTTAAGTCTGCTGTTTTATACTCCCCGCCCCATTGTTCATCGGCTGAAGCGATTATTATTTCTGGTTTTTTTTCTTCGGAAATCTTTAAGCGGAAAGGCTCATCGTTGAAATTATAAATTCCGTACAAGCTGAAGTCCCCTGCTTCGGCTGAAACCTGCAGCAATTTCCTTTCTTCATCGCCCTGGCTTTTTGTTCCTGAAGAACCGAATGGTTCAAAAATTCCCTGTTTCCGAAGCTTCAGCAATTCTTTATACCATCCAAAAAGGGCATTTTTGTGCTCGTCTTTTTTGAAGTTCCAGTTGAGGCTGGAATTTTTAAAAGTTTCCTCTGCCTGTGGATCCGGAAATCCGTGGCCTTTTTCCTTATTAAAATATTCGAACTCCCTTTTTCGTCCTTCCTGTACAGCTTTTACCAAATCGGGATCATTGTGGCTCACGAAATACTGAAAAGGTTTGTCTTCGCCAAATTCCTCGCCCATAAACAGCATGGGCACAAAAGGAGCGGTCAACATAGTTCCGGCGGCGAGTTTTTGTTCTTCAAAAGATACCAACTGGGAGATCCGCTCCCCTAAAAGTCGGTTGCCCACCTGGTCATGGTTCTGGAGACACACCACAAAATTAGACGGCGAAAACCCTGTTGGGCTATTCCCTACTGTCCTTTTCCTGAAATCTGAATACATGCCGTCGTACACGAAAGCCTGCCGGAAAGCTTTTGCCAAATATTCCATTTTTCCGAAATCCTGGTAATAACCTGCATTTTCGCCTGTAAGAACGGTGTGAAGGGAATGGTGGAAATCATCCACCCACTGGCCTTCGATCCCAAAACCACCTTTTTCATACTGCTGTACAATTCTGGTATCATTCAAATCACTTTCAGCTATCAAAGCATACCGTCTGCCCGTCATGCCTTCAAGCGCATCTACCTCCTCGCTCAATTCCTTTAAAAAGTGCTTTGCGCCCCGGTCAATGATCTCGTGAATGGCATCCAGGCGCAGTCCGTCGAAATGAAATTCCTCCAGCCACATCAGGGCGTTCTGGATAAAATGGTTCCGCACGTGGTCTGAATAATCATCATCAAAATTGATGGCGCTGCCCCAGGGGGTGTGGTATTTATCTGTAAAATAGGGGCCAAATTGGGAAAGGTAGTTTCCTTCGGGTCCTAAATGATTATAAACAACATCCAGTAAAACCGAAAATCCCCGCTGGTGACAGGTATCAATAAGCTTTTTTAAGCCATTGACGCCGCCGTAGCTGTCTTGAGCTGCAAAAGGATAGACGCCGTCGTAGCCCCAGTTCCTGCTTCCCGGAAATTGCGAAATGGGCATAATTTCAATCGTGTTTATGCCCAGTTCCTCCAGGTGATCCAATTTATTGATAATCGCTTCAAAAGTGCCTTGTGATGTAAAGGTTCCCACGTGAAGTTCATATATGAGCATTTCCCCCAGCGGCCTGCCTTTCCAATCTAAATCTTTCCAGTAATAATTTGTATCCACCACCTGCGACCAGGAATGTACCCCATCGGGTTGCGAGCGGGAAGCGGGATCGGGAAATTCATCTGTACCATTTAGCTGAAATTTGTAAAGAGCCCCTGGTTTGACATTATCTATTGTTCCCTCCCAATATCCTCTCGAATCCTGCTGAAGGGGCAGTCCTTCTTTACGATCTTTTACTATTACCTCTACAGCTTCGGCTGAAGGGGACCATACCCTAAACCTGCATTTTCGATTTTCTTTATATTCGGCACCAACTTTTTTTCCCATAAATAAATTTCAGCAATTCTTTTCTAAATATCGTTCCTCTCAAAGCTAAGGAGGATAAGACGGAAGATTAAACGTTTAATACTTTTTTAACTAAGGGTATGATATTACTTAACTAAATTTAAATCATCCAGATCGTTAAAAATGCTGGTTTTCAAAAGGAATTCAGCAATAATTTAAAATTTCACACCAATATAAAGTATGAAAGCAGAAGGTCATAAGAGAGTAAGTATTAGAAATGTATCACCAGAGATAGATTGTGGAAAATACCCGATCAAAAGAGTAGTAGATGAAGAAATAAAAGTGGAAGCCGATATTTTTGGCGACGGCCATGATAAAGTAGATGCCGTTTTGTTGTTTCGTCAAAAGCGGAAAGGCCGTGGAAAAGACAAAAAATGGCAGGAAAAACGAATGGAATTCGAAGGCAACGACCACTGGTCTGGCACCTTCCGAATAGACCAAACCGGCGATTTTGAATATTCTATACAAGCATGGGTGGACCATTTTACCACCTGGCAGGACGGGCTAAGGAAAAAAACCGCAGCCGGCCAGGATGTTACCACCGAACTGCTAATTGGGGCTGAACTTATGGAAGAAGCCCTGCCACGCGCTTCGGGACCCAATAAAAAGAAACTAAAGGAGTGGATAAAGCTGCTGAAGGACAACGAAAAGAGATCCCAGGCTATTTCCGACGCTCTAAGTGATACGGCTTCGAGAGCCATGTATGAATCCCGAAACCCAGACAAAGCTTTTCTTTATGACAGGATCCTGGAATTGCGAGTGGAAAGGAAAAAGGCGCTCTTTAGTGCCTGGTATGAATTCTTTCCACGTTCGGCTTCCCAGGAACGAGGAAAACACGGGACCTTCAAAGATTGTGAGAATGTACTGCCTGAGGTGTCAAAAATGGGATTTGACGTCATTTATTTTCCACCCATCCATCCCATTGGTCAAAGTCACCGAAAAGGCCTGAATAACGCTACCGAAGCAAACGAAGGCGATCCTGGCTCCCCGTGGGCAATTGGTTCAAAAGAAGGCGGACATAAAGCCATTCATCCTGAATTGGGAACAATGGAGGATTTCCAGCGCCTTGTCAACAAAGCCAAAGAAATGGATATTGAGATTGCCCTGGATTTTGCCATTCAGTGTGCACCAGATCATCCTTATGTAAAAGAGCACCCGCAATGGTTCAAATGGCGCCCCGATGGAACCGTGCAGTATGCTGAAAACCCTCCAAAAAAATACCAGGATGTGCTCCCGGTAAACTTTGAGACCGAAGATTGGGAGAACCTCTGGAAGGAATTAAAAAGCATTGTTGAATTCTGGATCGACAAAGGTGTACGGATTTTCAGAGTTGATAATCCGCATACAAAAACTTTCCTGTTCTGGGAATGGCTTATTAAAGAGATCAATGCTGAACACGACGGAATTATATTTTTAGCTGAAGCCTTTACCCGCCCACGGGTAATGGAAGAATTGGCAAAAATAGGATTCAACCAATCCTATACTTACTTCACCTGGAGGAACACCAAAGAAGAATTTGAAGAATACCTTACCGAGCTTACAAAAACCGAAGTCAGGGATTATTACCGGCCAAACTTTTGGCCTAATACGCCCGATATACTTCCTATTTCGCTGGAGAACAAAGATGAACCTTCCTTTATTATCAGGCTGCTCCTCGCCGGAACCCTGTCCTCCAA
>JAGXIM010000046.1 GCA_024635665.1 Salinimicrobium sp.
ACCACATAATTTTCCTCCTCAGCAAGTACATTGTTGGAAAAAGTGGTGTACAGGCGCGACAGTTCTTTGTCGATTTCGGCATAACGTTCTTTTTTTTCTGGACTCAGGCCTGCACCATCCATGGCAAAGTCTTCATAAATTAGCTGGGTTGCGCGTTGTTGTTGGGGAGGCAGCGGATTTTCCAAAGAATTTTCATAAACGGTTTTTATCCGCTCAAAGAGCTGTTTATTTTGCGAAATTTCTGAGCTGTAATCAGAAATTTTTGGTGCCAAAATCTGCTGAATTTCCCTGAATTCCGGTGAAGATAAATTACTGCTCCAAATATAGTAATACGTGAAGGCTCTATCTTTGGGTTCACCAGCCTTTTCCATTGCGAGAATGGTATTTTCAAAAGTTGGGGCAGCGGGATTGTTGGCAATGACTTCAATCTCTTTCAGGTGCAGCTCCATTGCTTTTTCCATGGCCGGACGCAACTCGGCGAGGTCCATTTCATCAAAAGCAGGCACTCCGCCATACGGGCCTTTCCATTCCTGTAAAAGATCATTCTCCATAAATATTGTTTGTTTTTGGGGGTTTTCAACTGTCGTCCCGGTTTGTGGGCTGGTAGGTTTACCTGGGCCACATCCGGAAATCACTACAGCGGTTATTAAACCAAGGCTTAATTTTCTAATGTTTATCATTTTATTCTTTATGTTTTGATTTTGTCCTCTAAGATAAGGATTACCTAAAAAAATAGCGGTGTCAAAAATGGCATTTTTGGGTCCTCTTTTGGAAAAATATTTACTTTTGTTAAATGGGATTTTTGAAAAAAAACTGGTCTAATTTACTTTTTATAGGGTTTATAATCTTGCTGATCATTCCGCAGACGCGCAAACCGATACAGGTGGGATTGAACCGACTTATCGCTTTTAGTCCGTCGGAAATTTCTGAAGAAAAAAGAGAACGAATCGATGATTATAATTGGAAGCTCGTAGATTTAGAAGGTAAAGTTGATAATTTTGGTTCTTCTGAAGGGAAAGTTGCGATCGTGAACCTGTGGGCAACCTGGTGCCCGCCGTGTATTGCTGAAATGCCTTCTTTTCAGAAATTGTACGACGACTACGGCGAAAAAGTGGATTTTTACTTCGTTTCTTCCGAAGAGAAGGCGAAACTGGAAAAATTTATGACGAAAAAGCAGTTCAGCCTTCCGGTTTATCAGCCACTGAGCAGGGCGCCTCAAAAAATGCAATCCAGAAGTCTTCCCACTACATTTCTAATAGCCAAAAATGGCGAAATTGCGGTAAAAACAACCGGATCTGCAAATTGGAACGATAGCGGTTTCCGAAGCTTACTTGATGATTTGCTGGCCGAATAGAAGTTATATTTCTTTTTGCAGGGATTTTTGGATTGCCAGCAATTCTTCCACAAATTCGCGACTGTTGGACAAGCGAGGGATTTTATGCTGGCCTCCCAATTTGTTCTTCTGTTTTAGCCATTCATAAAAAGTATCTTGCGGCATTTCCCGAACCACAGGGGCTTCAATGGCGATATCTTCTTTGCGTTTTGAGGCATAATCGTCATTTAAATTGCACAATTCCCTGTCCAAGATCTCCCTAAACTCCTGTCGGTCTTGTGGGGGACGAACAAATTCAATGAGCCATTCGTGATATCCTTTTTTTTGACGGTCGTAGAAAAAAGGTGCGGCTGTAAAATCACGCATGACGGCGTTTGTTTCCCTGCTGGCCCTGGAAAGGGCTTTTTCAGCGTGTTCCACAAACAGGTCTTCACCAAAAATATTGATGCAGTGTTTGGTCCTGCCACTTATAACGAACCGGTACGGATTGGTACTGGTGAATTTAACAGTATCCCCAATTTTGTAACGCCACAGGCCGGAATTGGTGCTAATTACCATGGAATAATTTTTTCCTTCCTCGACTTCGCTCAACGGAACAACCTTCGGGTTATCTTCTGAATATTCTTTCTCGGGAATAAATTCATAGAAGATTCCGTAGTTGAGCATTAAGAGTAAAGAGTTGTCATATTTTTGATCCTGTAGTCCGAAAAAGCCTTCTGTGGCGTTGAAAATTTCCAGATATCTCAGGCTACTGTTTTTGTCCAGACTTTCGTACAGGGGACGATAAGGTCCAAAGGAAACCGAACCGTGGAAGAAAACCTCTAAATCTGGCCAGATCTCCTGGATGTGTTCTATTTTCTGTTCCTTTATGATATGTTGCAGCAACAGCAGCATCCACATTGGGGAACCGGCAAGGCTGGTGATTTTTTGGAGGGAGGTTATTTCGGCAATCTTCCTTATTTTTTCTTCCCAGTTCGTCATCATAGTGATTTCCAGACCGGGTGTCCTTCCAAACTGGGCCCAAAACGGAAGGTTTTTCATGACAACTGCCGAGATATTCCCAGTGTAAAAACCGTTTTGGTTGTTGTAGTTTGTTTCCTGGCTGCCCCCAATAGAGAGGTTCTTGCCCGAAAATAATTTGGCATCTGGATAGTTGTTGATATAAAGCGCGAGCATATCACGGCCTCCCTGATAATGACATTGTTCCAGGCCTTCGGTGGATACCGGGATGATCTTGCTCTTGGCGCCTGTAGTACCCGAAGATTTCGCGAACCATTTGATTGGCGTAGGCCACAACACGTTTTGTTCCCCTTTCAGCAATTTTTCAATGTAAGGAAATAGGTCATGGTAATCGTTTACCGGTACCTGCCTTTTAAATTGCTCATAATTACGAATCCCGCTGAAGTTATGCTCTTTGCCGTAAAAGGTGTTTTCGGCAGTTTGTAAAAGCTGGCGCAAAACTCTTTGTTGGGTATCGTGTGGGTTATTCACACATTTTTCTAAATCTTCTATCCGGTTTTTCATCACCAGATTGCCTATGGAATCAATTATCCCCATACAAAAAAGCTCGTATTTTGGTAGTTGTAGTTAAAACCGGAAGAATTCACGGCAGAATCCTTCGATTCAAATTCTTGCCGAAGATACGTAATAATCGCTTTTATGGAACAAGTTCTGGTTATTTTCCTTTGACTTCCTCATAACATGGAAAGCTAAGGTGGAAGGCTGTTCCTTTTTTTAGTTGGCTCTCTACTTTAATAGTGGCGCCATGTTCGTCGAGGATGTTTTTTACAGAACTTAGGCCTATTCCCATGCCATTGGGTTTTTGGGTATAAAAAGAATCAAACAGCCGTTCCAGTTGTTCTTTGTCCATTCCACATCCATTGTCAATAATACTAAGGGTGTAACTGTCTTTTTGTTTTTGGATGTCCAGGGTGAGCTTACCTTTTTCCGGTTCCATGGCTTCGCTGGCATTGACGATTAAATTCAGCAATGCGATTTTTAGTTTATCCGGATCGGCATAAATGTAACGCGGGGATTCATATTTTTTTTCAACCGAAACACCCGTTAGGTATATCCTGTCCTGCGCGTCCTCCAGGGCCTTGTCTATTGTGGAAGCCAGACAACATTTTTCGAGCCTGGCAGGAGAATAATTTGAAGAGGACAATAGATCGCTTACCAGGTTGTTGAGGGTTTTTGTACTTCTTTTAATAATGTTGATGTATGTGTCCAACTGCTCCTTTACATGTCCTTCCACTTTTTTCTCCAGAATATCCGCAGACATACCAATGCTAGCCATTGGATTTCTCAACTCGTGAGCGAGAGTGCGGGCGATTTCCCCCTTGATCGAAAGTTTTTCGGCGTGCAATAATGCTCTCTGGATGAGCTTTTGCTCCTGTACATTCCTTAAAAGAGAAATATATTCGCAAACATTTCCTTTTTTATTGCGCGCAAATACTTTGCCCCGGGCATTGTAGGATTCCCAGTTCCTGTTTTTACCCCTCAAGCGGAATTCTAATTCAACGATATCTTTGTCTGAAGCTTTTTGCAGGCTGGTGTGGAATTCAAGCGCTTTTTCCCGGTCCTGTGGGTGGATAAGCGGGAAAATGTCAAGCAGGGGCATTCCCTCAATATGTTCTTTTGTGAATCCCCATTTAGAAGAAAAGTCCCGGTTAATGAACTTTATTTTCTCTTCATAAAGGTTAAAGATCAAGATTATATCGGGTGAGGTATCGATTAGTTGTTTTTTAAACCTGATATTCTCTTTTAATTCCCGTGCCCTGACCTTACGGCGGGTGATGTTTTCCAAAGAATTAATAAGTAAATTGTCTTTCCTCCTTGTGGTGATTTTGAACGAGCTACTTTTTCCATAGCGTTCATAAGATACTTCAAAATCTTTTGATTCGCCGGTAAGCATGGTTTGTTTAAAAATATAAAATGCCCCTGTTTCCTTTGCTTGCGGATTTACCTCCAGGAAAGAACGTCCTATGAGTTTTGCCAGTTTGTAATATCGAATTACTTTTTTATTGGCCTTAACAAAAATGAAATCATTAATTTCATTTTTAGCATCAAAGACCGGCTTTAAAAGGAAAATGCCTTGATTGACAGTATCAAAAACCATCTGCAGGAGCTCATTGTCTTCTTTCAAATTTGAAAAATGTTCGGTCTTTTCATCAAGGTCCTTGTTTAAAAGTTTTTTTTGTGCAGAAATATCTGAAACCAGGAAAGCGACTTTTCTTCTTCCTTTTTCTGCAAAGGGAAAAACACTGAAATGGAAATTGGAACTGGAATAGTTTTCTTCAAATTGAATGGATTCACCAGAATTTGCAACATGGTCAAAAGCGTTCAACCATTTCGCCTCCCCTATGGACTCTTTCATGGTTTTGCCTGCCAGATCTTCTATTTTAAAAAGCTTTTCAAAAGTTGTATTTACTTCAACAAACAAGTAGTCAATTGGATTATGGTTTAAATCGTAAAGTATATCAACTACGCCAAAGCCCTCGCCAAGGGAGTTTACCAGAGTTTTATATTTTGCAAAATTTTCCTCCAGGGATTTTTTAACCTCAGTGTTTTCAGAAGAAATCCCTAAAAAAAGCTGTTTTTGTGGATGAACCGCTTTTATAATGCCAACCAAATCACCGTCTTGTCCGCTGAATAAGCGCATTTTAAAGATGTATTTTTTCCAAGGTCCAGAAGCAGACTTTATCCGGAGGCAAAGATTTTTTTCTTCAGGAACGACGGGATTTTCTTCTAAAGACCTTATTAGCTGTTCAAATTCGGGATAATCCCGTGGATGAATAATACTTTCAAAAAAATGCATTCCATCCTCATTTTCCTCCAGATGTTTTTGTAAGAACAGTGTCCCTTTGTAATTTAATCCCTGAAGCGCCAAAGACTCTGGGGAAATTAGAAAGAGCAAAAAATCTTCAGCCTCTCCAGCTTTATTGCTATTTAAGAAAAGTTGGAGTTTTTCCCGAACGGTTTCCTGTGGAATGGGGTTGCTCTTATTCATCTAACAAAGCTTTACAAAATGTGCAGGATTGTTCTTTCCTGATAAGGATTCAGTTCTAGGGAGTTAACTTAAAATTAATATAAAAAATTGATTTACAATCACTTTTATTAAGAAATATTTCTATTTTATAGGTAAAAAGTTCTTAAGGTTAAGATGTATTTGAGGGAAAAATTGAGGATAACAGCGGGATATCGTCGTTTTTCACGAATTCTTAAATTTTGTGAAAAAAATAATTTCCTGCTAAAAAAAACAAAAATTAGAACTCTGTTTTTTTGAACAAAATTGTGTAGAGGGAATTACATTTTGGAAAAGGTTTGCCGTAAACTCGTTTATCTACTTGATGGCATTTTTAAAAGATATGTCTATTTTTTCTTTTTGCGGTTGTAATTTTTATCGCCGCGAGTCTGGGGTTTCTTGTATTTTTTCTTGATCTCCCTACGATAGGATCCGCCAAGATTTTCTTTTCTATTCTTGTCACTTTTTTCATGGAACGCAGGGCCGGGTGCATCTTCATCAGCAAATTTGTTTGGATTGTTGATTTCCGCGTTTTTAGGCTGTTCCTCGGGAATAAGTTCAGTTGAAACAGCTACTTCCAGAGGAAAAGGTACAACCTCAATTTTCCTGTCCATGAGATTTTCGATCTTTTCCAGATTTTCGGTCTCTTGAGGCATGGTGAACAAAATTGCCTGTCCTTCCTTTTCGGCACGGCCCGTGCGGCCAATACGGTGCATGTAATTTTCGGGATAGGCCGGGGTATCAAAATTGATGACATGGCTCACCTGTTCAATATCCAGTCCCCGGGCCATAACGTCTGTGGCTACGAGGATGCGGCAAAACCCATCTCCAAACTGCCTGATGCTCCTCAAACGGTAGTTTTGGGTCTTGTTTGAATGTATAACCGTGCATTCTTCAGAAAAGGCAGGGCTCAGGTTGTCAAAGAGCCGGTCTGCAGTCCGTTTGTTTCCGGCGAAGATCAACACTTTGTGGAATTTTTCACGATCCTCAAGAAGGTGTTTCAGCAAATTGACTTTCGTATAAAAATTAGGCACTTCAAAAGCCTGTTGATGAATGTTTTCCAAAGGAGTACCGCTTGCTGCAACCGAGACGGTAATAGGATTTCTGAAATTTTCACCAATCAGTTTTTCAACATCCTCTGTCATGGTTGCCGAAAACATGATGTTTTGACGTTGGCCTGGCAAGAGTTCCAGAATATTGTTCAGTTGGAACCTGAAACCCAGATCCAGCATCACATCCACTTCGTCAATCACCAGTTTTTGAATCGATTTTAACTGAAGATCGCGGTTGATCGCAAGGTCGTAAAGTCTTCCAGGCGTGGCAACTAAAATATCCTGTCCCTGTGCCACCAGCTGCTTTTGCGTATTGATGTTCGTCCCGCCATACACACCCAGGATGCGAACATTCATATATTTCGTCACCTTTTCCAGCTCTTCAGCCACCTGTACCACCAGTTCGCGCGTGGGAACCATAATTAGGATGCGCGGGTTTTGTTGTTCAGAAAACTTCAGCATTTTGAGAAGTGGAAGGAGATAAGCTAAAGTTTTTCCAGTTCCCGTTTGGGCGATCCCCACCATATCCCTTCCGGAGAAAATAACAGGCGCCGATTCTTCCTGGATTTGGGTTGGAGTAGAAAGGCCCAGTTCTTCCAGGGCATTAAGTATTGGAGTGGTAAGGTTTAGATCCTGAAAAGTCACGCTATAAATTTTAAGGGGCAAAGGTAAGACAAAGCCCCGGCTCTACAACATTTTGTTTTAAAGCCAACTGCGGAAGATCTCCTTACTTTGGCAGATTCTTAATTCCGGCCAAACAAAGATGGATTCCCTGCGGTTTCGTATTTTTGGCCAAACCAAATGAAGCCCATGAAAAAAATCCTCGCCTTTGCCGGTTCCAACAGTCCTACTTCTATAAACCACCAGTTGTTGCTGAATGTGACCGCGCGAATTCCTGAAAGTTCTGTAGAAATGCTGGAGTTGAGGGAGCTTGGAATCCCATTTTACAGCATCGTTCGTGAAAAAGAGGAAATTCCGCAGGATGTGAAATTCTTATATGAAAAAATCGTTGAATCGGCGGCACTTATTATTGCGGTGAACGAGTACAACAGTAATGTATCCGGATTTTTTAAAAATGTGTTGGACTGGCTCTCGCGGATCGAACGAAAGTTTTTGCAGGACAAAAAGATCCTGTTGATTAGTACTTCCCCCGGAAAGAGAGGCGGGGCTGCTGCCTTGAATTATTGTAGGGAACAATTTCCTCGGTTTGGGGGACAAATTGTAGAGAATTTCAGTTTGCCGCAGTTCTATGAAAACTTTGATTCTGAAAAAGGGGAAATTAGCAATGAAATTTTTGAAATGGGCGTGAATGAAGTGGTGACAACTTTTTCCCAGGAAATAAAAGCATAAGTGCGGACTTCAAAAAGGGCAAAAATAGCTGATGTTCCTGCGTTTAAAGCTGCGTTGCTAAGTTGGGCGCAGAAATATGAAGAAGTGGTATGGCTGGATAGCAATGACCATAAACAGGAATATTCGAAATTTGACGCCGTACTCGCGGTAGATGCTTTCACGGCTTTAAAAACCGATGCTTCGGGGGCTTTTGACCAGCTTAACGAATACCAGCAAATTACAAATGACTGGATCTTCGGCTATCTTTCTTATGATCTCAAAAATGACACCGAAGCTTTATCTTCTGAAAATTACAACGGGACAAAATTCCCTGAACTTTCTTTTTTTCAGCCAAAGAAAATTTTTCTGTTAAGAGGAAATGTGTTGGAGATGTTGTATTTGAGGCTGGTGGATGACGAACTTGAGGAGGATTACGAGGAGATATCCAAAAAGGGCATTTCTTATGAAGATTTTGAAAAAGACAGCATTGCTTCGGGTCCAATAAACCTGCAGCCGCGGATTTCAAAAAACGGGTATCTTCAAAAAGTCGATGCCATGCTCAGGCATATTCACAGGGGCGACATCTATGAAGCCAATTTTTGCCAGGAATTCTACGCTGAAGATGCCGAAATCAATCCGTTTTTGACCTTTAAAGACCTGAATGCTATTTCCAATCCGCCTTTTGCTGCTTTTGTTCGGTTTTATGATCATTATGTACTTTCAGCGTCACCGGAGCGGTACCTTCAGAAGGATGAAAATCAAATAATTTCTCAGCCAATAAAAGGAACGGCGCGCAGGGCAGCCAACGAGGCCGAAGATCGTGTCCTGGCTGAAAAATTGGCACAGGATCCAAAAGAGCGTTCAGAAAATGTTATGATCGTAGACCTCGTACGAAATGACCTCTCAAAAATGGCAAAAAAAGGCTCTGTTCTGGTGGCGGAATTGTGTAAAGTGTACACGTATTCCCAGGTCCACCAAATGATCTCCACCGTAAAAGCCGAGCTCGCCGAAGGGATTCCGCCGGTGGAGCTACTCCGCAGTACTTTTCCTATGGGGAGTATGACTGGCGCCCCAAAAATTTCGGCAATGAAGATCATCGAAGAACTGGAAGTAAGCAGGCGCGGGGTGTACAGCGGTGCAATTGGCTATTTTACACCGGCCGGGGATTTTGATTTTAACGTGGTGATACGCACTATCCTGTATAACAGAGCTGAAAAATACGTTTCTTTCACAGTGGGTGGGGCCATCACGGCACAGTCCATTCCCGAAAATGAATATCAGGAATGCCTGCTAAAGGCAAAAGCCCTGCGGCAGGTTTTGGAGTCGTGATCTGAGGCTTGAAAACAGAAGAAAGAATGCCATTTTTGATATCTTTGACCTATGTTGCTAGCTTTTAAAAAACATCTCGAAGAAAAATTTCCTTCCGCTTTAGAAGGTAAAATATTGGTTGCGATAAGTGGAGGCGTGGACAGTACGGTGCTGGCGCATTTGTGCAAAGCGGCAAACCTGGATTTTTCCCTGGCGCATTGCAATTTTCAACTTCGTGGAGCTGAAAGCGATGCAGATGAAGCCTTTGTTTTAGAACTTGGAGATGCCCTGGAAACCGAAGTGTTTGTAGAAAGTTTCGAAACTGAATCTTATGCCAATGAAAAAAAGGTTTCCGTCCAAATGGCGGCCAGGGAATTACGCTACAATTGGTTTGAAGAGCTTAGGCAAACCCTTCAATTTCACTATATTTTCACGGCCCATCACGCCAACGATAACCTGGAAACGGTTTTGATCAATTTTGTACGTGGCACGGGCTTACAGGGTTTGACGGGCATTCCAGAAAAAAATGAAGCCGTTTTACGACCTTTGCTTCCGTTTTCACGGGAAACAATCGAAAATTTTGCCCAGATCTCCCAAATAAAGTGGCGGGAAGACAGCAGCAATGATTCTACAAAATACCTTCGCAACAAGATTAGGAAAGAAGTAGTACCAAAGCTTTTGGAACTTAATCCACAGCTGCTGGAAAGCTTCAGCAATACACGGGAACACCTTTTGCAAAGTTCAATCCTGGTTGAGGATTATATTTCGGCGCTCTTTCCAAAGATTGCAAATCAGGAGGATTTCGGGTATAGCTTCAGGATCAATCTTTTGAAAACAATTCCAAACCTGGAGGCCGTATTATATGAACTTTTTAGATCATTTGGGTTCACCGAATGGAGCGATGTTTATGATCTTTTGGAGGCGCAGCCTGGGAAAATCGTTTATTCCAAAACCCACCGGCTCATAAAGGATCGGGAGAAGCTTTTGCTTACAGCGATTCCCGAAGAAAATGAGCAAACTTACGAGATTTCCCCGGGGGAAGAAGTGGTGATGCTGCCAATGGGAACCTTTCATTTTGAGGAAGTAAAGGAACTATCCAATCCTACAAAAAACACTGTTTTTCTGGATCAAAACAAGTTGCAGTTTCCGCTTGAAGTAAGGAAGTGGGAGATTGGCGACTATTTCTTTCCGTTTGGGATGAAAGGAAAAAAGAAATTAAGCAAATTTTTCAAAGATGAGAAGTTATCTTTGCCCGAGAAAGAAAATTGCTGGTTGCTGTGTTCCCAGGGCAAAATCGTTTGGGTCATAGGCTACCGGCCAGATGCCAGGTTTGGAGTGGATGAGGATACCACTTCGATCCTGAAATTAACCTACACACCATGAGAATTTATATTTTATTCGTTCTTCTACTAACTTTTAGTTTTACCGCGAACGCCCAGATATTTGACCAGGACAACTTTGGCGGAGGTTTTGAAGATCCCATTGAATGGGAAGCCAGAGTAGAACAACAGAATGACTCTATCTACGAACTTGTCTTTGTGGCCACACTTGAGCCAGGATGGCACCTATATTCGCAGGAGGAAATCGATATTGATATTGCGCCTATTCCCACGGAATTTTCTTACGAAGCTGTTCCTGGAAAATATGAGTTGCTAGGGGAAACCGAAGAACCAGATGTTGAGGCGACATATGACCCTGTTTTCGAAGCCGATATTTCTTATTTCGAGGGGGAGGCCATATTCAGGCAGAAAGTAAAAATACTACAGCCCGAAGATTTGGAGATCATTGCCGAAGTATATTTTTCGGTTTGTGATGACGAAAAATGTCTGCCGCCCGAAACCGAACGTTTTGTTTTTGCCATCGGGGAAAATAAAGTCACAGAAGGCTTTGCCGATCTTGAAGTCGCCGAAAGGGACCAACAGCTTTCCGAAAACCTGAACATAAACCTCCAGGGTGCCGCAAATTATGAGGTCGAAGAAGAGGAGGGGAATAATTTCTGGAATATTTTCTTTTTAGGATTTATTGGAGGCTTGATTGCGCTGCTCACTCCCTGCGTTTTTCCTATGATCCCTTTAACCGTTTCTTTTTTCACAAAAGGGGCCAAAAACTCCAAAAAAGGATTGATCAACGCCATTATGTACGGCGTGTTTATATTCCTTATTTATTTATTGCTCAGTTTGCCGTTTCATTTACTTGATTCGGTAAATCCCGAAATCCTGAACAACATCTCTTCCAATGCCACACTAAACTTCATATTCTTTATCATTTTCATAGCTTTTGCTTTATCCTTTTTTGGCTATTACGAAATAACATTGCCCAATTCCTGGAGCAGTAAAATGGACGATAAAGCCAGCAGCTTTGGAGGTTTGATTGGGATTTTCTTTATGGCTTTGACACTGGCGATTGTGTCGTTTTCCTGTACGGGGCCTATCCTTGGTTCTTTACTGGGAGGTTCTTTGACCAGCGATGGAGGAGCTACCCAGCTGTCCTTTGGGATGGGCGGTTTTGGCCTGGCACTGGCGTTGCCTTTTGCTTTATTTGCCCTATTCCCCAACTGGCTGAATTCGCTTCCTAAGAGTGGCGGGTGGCTCAATACTGTAAAAGTGGTTTTAGGTTTTATTGAACTGGCACTGGCATTTAAATTTTTATCAAATGCAGATCTGGTACAGCACTGGGGCCTTCTAAAAAGGGAAATTTTCATTGGGATTTGGATTGTGATTGGGATAGGTCTTATGTTGTATTTATTCGGAATAATCCGTTTTCCACATGATGGTCCAAAGAAAAAGCTTAACAAAGGCCGGATTTTCTTCGGAATCCTCACCCTGGCCTTCGTTATTTATCTAATTCCTGGGATCACGAATACCAGCTATGCAAATCTTAAGTTATTGAGCGGTTTCCCGCCACCTTTGTATTACAGCGTTTACGAAAAAGAAACTCAGGGTCCACTCGGCCTTAAATCCTACAAAGATTTTGAAGAGGGAAGGATTGCTGCTGAAGCCGAAAACAAACCCATTTTACTTGATTTCACCGGCTTTACCTGTGTTAACTGCAGGAAAATGGAAGAGCAGGTGTGGAGCGATCCCGAAGTTTTTGAGACGATCAAGGAAGATTACATTCTTATCTCGCTTTATGTGGACGACCGGCAAGAACTGCCCGAAGAGGCTCAGTTCAACTATCAGAAACCTTCGGGAGGGATCAAAAAGATTGAAACTGTGGGTGACAAATGGGCTACTTTCCAAACGCTGAATTTCAGGAACAATTCTCAGCCGTATTACGCATTGCTCGACAGCAATATGAACCTTCTCAACGAGCCGGTAGGCTATACCCCAGATTCTGAGGAATATCTGGAATGGCTCATGGAAGGTTTGAAAGAATTTGAGCAGTAGCAGCTGCTTTTTTTTTGGCTTTTAGGTGGAATTTCTATCTTTAGGAGTTTTAAAATAAGCCCTGAACAATGATAATATCCAAAAAGCCGTTTTTACTGATCCTTTTTTTATTCGTAGTTGCTCCTGTTTTTGCACAAACAGAAGCAGATTATGAGATTCGGGAACACTACGATAAAAAGGAGGTAGTGATCCCTATGCGGGACGGTATAAACCTTCACACCACAATATATTCCCCAAAAGACACTTCGCGGGACTACCCGATATTGATGTCGCGAACTCCTTATAGTTCCCGTCCTTACGGGGAAGATAAATTCCGTTCCAGAATTGGACCCAATGAATACCTGATGAAGCAAGGGAACATCTTTGTATATCAGGATGTGCGTGGGCGTTGGATGAGTGAGGGCGTTTATGACAATATGCGGGCGTATATTCCTGAAAAATCGGGGCAGGAAATAGATGAAGCCAGCGACACCTACGATACCGTAGAATGGCTGGTGAAGAATGTTGAAAGCAACAATGGTCGCGTGGGGATTTGGGGAATTTCCTACCCCGGGTTTTATTCTGCTTACTCCCTTCTTGATTCACATCCTGCGTTGAAAGCTGTTTCCCCACAAGCGCCTATCGGAGATTTTTTCTTTGATGATTTTCACCATAACGGCGCTTATTTGTTGAGCTACTGGAGGATAACGCCTTTGTTTGGCATTGAAAAAGATCAGCCTACCGATGAGCCATGGTATGAATTTCCAGATTTGGGAACCAAAGACCAGTACCAGTTTTTCCTCGATGCCGGCCCTTTGAGCAACCTGGACAAATATTATGGGGAAGACAATGTCTTTTGGCAACAACTAAAAGAGCATCCTAATTACGATGAATTCTGGCAAAAAAGGGGGATTGTCCAGCATTTAGGGGACACGAAGCCTGCTGTAATGGTTGTGGGTGGCCTTTTTGACGCCGAAGACCTTTATGGTCCTTTTAATATATATGAGGCTATTGAAGAAAACAGCGATAATTTCAATATTTTGGTCATGGGGCCATGGAGCCATGGGGATTGGGCACGCAGCAGGGAAAGACAGGCTGTTGGGAATGTATACTTTGGCGACAATATTTCCAGGGATTATCAAATTGAGGTGGAAACTGTATTCTTCAATCATTTCCTGAAAGGGGAAGCTGATAAATCCCTAACTCTTCCGGAAGCTTATATGTTTGACACTGGTTTAAAAACCTGGAAATCATATGAAGCATGGCCACCAAAAGAAGCCGTTAAAAAGTCCATGTTTTTGACAGGAAACCAGGAGTTGGCGGCACAGCCAACATCTGGAGCCGAAGAATTCGTGAGTGATCCTAAAAAGCCGGTACCTTATTCTGAAGATATCAAACTGGTATTTACCCCACGAAAATACATGACCGATGATCAACGTTTTGCCGCCCGCCGGCCCGATGTTCTTATCTACGAAACTGAAGTTCTCGAAGAAGACGTCACCCTTGCCGGGGAAGTGCTGGCCAAGCTGCAGGTGGCGACCACCGGAACAGCAGCCGACTGGGTTGTGAAAGTAGTAGACGTTTTCCCTCCCGATGCCGAAGATTATGAGGAAACACATGATTACCTTAAAATGGGGAATTACCATATGATGGTGAGAAGTGAAGTGATAAGGGGGAGGTTTAGGAACAGCTTTTCTGAACCGGAGCCTTTTGTACCAAATCAAAAGACGGCTGTGAATTTCCAGTTGCAGGATGTGCACCACACTTTTAAGAAAGGCCATAAACTCCAAATCCAGGTGCAGAGTACCTGGTTTCCTTTGATTGATTTGAACCCCCAAACCTATGTGGAAAATATTTTTGAAGCCAAAGAGGAGGATTTTCAGAAGCAAACCCACAAGGTGTTCCACGATTCTGAAATAATTTTAACTGTTTTGGAGAATTAGGAAATCAATCCTTGGGTTGGCAAGATATCAGAAAGACCTTATAAAAAGAATAATTTTTTAAATGTACAAAATACGCTTATTGAAGATAAAGTTTTATATTTAACAAAATTTTTTGAACGTCCTGCCAAGCTGGACCTATAGGATACATAACTAAGCCAACTATGGAATTTGCACTACTGGATCAAATCATTTTTGCCGCTTATGCTTTGATGATCATAAGTATAGGTTTATGGGTGTCACGTGGAAAAGGGGAAACATCAGAAGATTATTTTCTTGCCAGTAAATCCCTGCCCTGGTGGGCGATTGGTACATCCCTTATTGCCGCAAACATTTCAGCAGAACAGTTTATTGGAATGTCAGGTTCGGGGTTTGCTATTGGGCTGGCAATCGCCTCTTATGAATGGATGGCAGCGATTACTCTTATTGTGGTGGGAAAATATTTCCTTCCGATCTTCATTGAAAAGAAGTTGTACACGATCCCGGAATTTGTCGAAGTCCGCTATGGAAAAAACCTGAAGACGATTCTGGCTATTTTCTGGATTGCGCTCTTCATTTTTGTCAATCTTACTTCAGTTTTATATCTGGGCGCTACGGCTCTGGATACCATTATTGGAACGGGCGACGGTTCAATTTTCATGTATTCAATATTTGGGCTTGCTCTTTTTGCAGCGGCATATTCGCTGTATGGAGGGCTCTCGGCAGTCGCCTGGACAGATGTTGTACAGGTAGTCCTGTTAATTGTTGGAGGGTTGATTACAACCTTCGTTGGCCTGTCACATGTGGCCGAAGATGGCAACGTGATCACCGGAATGATCACAGTATATGAACAGGTTCCCGAAAAATTCTCGATGATCCTTGAAAAAGGGGAAATCATGACACCAAATGGCAAAGATGCCTGGTGGGATTTACCCGGACTTTCTGTATTGATAGGCGGGCTGTGGGTGGCTAACCTCTATTACTGGGGTTTTAACCAATATATTATCCAACGTACCCTGGCGGCAAAAAGCTTAAAGGAGTCTCAAAAAGGGATAATCCTGGCAGGATTTTTAAAGTTATTGCTTCCATTGATCGTGGTTATTCCGGGGATCATCGCGTATGTGATGAACACAGGCCCAGCCGGTGGGATTTCCCCAGAATTTACCGATCCTTCTTTTATTGCTGAAGGCGGGAGGATCATTAACGACAATGCGGCGCCCTGGTTGATCAAACAATTTATACCAGTTGGATTGAAAGGTCTGGTTTTGGCGGCTTTGGCGGCAGCTATTGTTTCTTCTATCGCTTCCATGCTCAACTCTACGGCTACCATTTTCACCATGGATATTTACAAGCCTTTCTTTCAAAAAGAAGGTGGATCTGAAAAACGTTTGGTAAACGTAGGTCGAATTTCTGCATCTGTAGCTTTAATTATTGCCGTGTTCCTTGCACCCCAATTGAAGAGCTTAGGGCAGGTCTTCCAGTATATTCAGGAATATACCGGGGTAGTGAGTCCGGGAATTCTTGCTGTATTTATTATGGGCTTGTTCTGGAGAAAAACCACTACCAACGCTGCAATTTGGGGGGTTTTGGCTTCCATTCCAATAGCTCTTTATTTTAAAGTGGGGCCAAATGGCTGGATTGATAGTCCGCTGTTTGTGGATATGCCATTTATGAACCAGATGTTTGCCACCTGGATCCTTACAATGGCTGTGATGGCGCTAATTAGCTGGATTGAAGGCAAAGGAAAGGATCAGCCAAAATCAATTGTTATAACAAGAAACCTTTTTAAAACAGGTCCTGTATTTAACATAGGTGCCTTTATAATTTGCCTGATCGTCGTAATGCTTTACGCCATGTTCTGGTAAAAAATAATTTCTGAAGAACAAGAATGACCGGCAATTTGCCGGTCATTTTTTGTTTTAAAGAGTAATAAATTCTGAAGCTTACCTTCCAAAAAGGGCATTTTTCAGCCTTCTTTGCTGTAATGTATTTCTGGCAATTTCCGCAAGGTCACTGCGGCTTGTTCAGCTGTTATATCCCGCTGGGGACCGGCAAACAATTCGTAGCCCACCATGAATTTTTTTATGGTCCTGGATCGTAAAAGTGGCGGATAAAAAGACATATGAAAGTGCCATTCAGGATGTTCCTGGCCATCTGTTGGGGATTGGTGGATTCCCGAAGAATAAGGAAAAGAGGTGAGGAAAAGGTTGTCGTATTTTATGGTAAGTTGTTTAATTATTTCAGCATAGGATTTTTCCTCCTTTGCACTTAATTGCCCAATATGTTGCAGATGTTTCTTTGGGACAATCATAGTTTCATAAGGCCAAATCGCCCAATAAGGCACAAGTGCCACAAAATCCTCATTCTCCAGGATCAGCCTTTCTTTTGCATCTAGTTCTTGCTTTACGTAATCTCCGAGGAGGCTCCTTCTGTTCTTTTCCCAATATTCTTTTTGATGGGATGTTTTCTTTTCCACCTCTATGGGAATCGAAAGTTGCGACCAGATTTGCCCATGTGGATGCGGATTGCTACAGCCCATCATTTCGCCTTTGTTCTCAAATATCTGCACGTAGTTTATATCTTCTTTGCTTCCGAGATCAGTGTATTCTTCCTTCCACTTTTGCACTACTTTTACGATCTTGTCCAATTCCATTACCGGAAGGGTCAACGAATGATCGGGGGAGAAGCATACCACCCGGCAGATGCCTGTTTCAGATTTGGCCGTTAACAGACCTTCATTAACTTCCTCTTTGGGACCGGAAGGCAGCAAAGCCGAAAAATCGTTCTTAAAAGTAAAAGGATCTTTATAATCCGGATTTTTGTCCCCACTTGCGCGCACATTTCCGGGGCATAAAAAACAGTCGGCGTCATAGGAAGGCCGCTTTTCTTCAGCGACTTTTTCCAATTTCCCCTGCCACGGCCGTTTTGTCCTGTGCGGGGAAACCAGGATCCATTCGCCTGTTAAGATATTGTATCTTCTATGTGGATGTGAATTGAAATCTTTGTTCATTTTACTATTTTTGAGAGTCCAGGATCCTGGTCCCTTCTTCCGGAAGGACTGGAATTGCCTCTAACTGTATATTGAATTCCTGAAAATATGCTTTAGAAGCTTTTGCAATAAATTCGTCAATTTTTTCTTCTTTGATAAGATTGATGGTGCAGCCACCGAATCCACCGCCCATCATCCGGGAGCCCAGCACGTAATCAAATTCTTTGGTGAAATCCACCAGGAAGTCAAGTTCTTTGCAGCTCACCTCATACTCATCGCGCAAGCCAATATGGGAGGCATACATGAGGTTTCCGAAATCTTCCAGCCTTCCCTTTTTGACAGCTTCGACAGCCTGTAAAACACGATCATTTTCCTGTAATACGTAATGTGCCCTTTGATACTGCACTGCAGAAAGTTCATTTTTATACTCCTCTAAAATGTCAAAATTAATGTCCCTTAAAGAATTAATTTCCGGATATTTTTCCTGGATCACGCCAACGGCTGCTTCACATTCCTGTCTTCTGGTATTGTATTCGCTTTGGGCAAGGCTATGGGAAACCATTGTGTTGAGTAAAAGGACTTTATAGCCGGTAAATTCTGCAGGAACGTAGGCAGCTTTCAGGGTTTTGCAATCCAGCAGGATGAGATGGTCTTTTTTGCTCAAAACCGATGCATATTGATCCATGATCCCGCATTTGCTGCCCACATAATTGTGCTCGGCATCGCGTGACAATTCGGCAATGGTTTGTTTTGTCAATTCAAGATCAAACAATTTGTTCAAACCAAAAGCCACCCCGCATTCCAGGGCTGCGGAAGAACTGATCCCGGCACCAACCGGCAGGTTGCTTTCAATCATGCAGTTAAAACCTTTCAGCGTTTTTCCCCGCTTCTGGATTTCACTCACCACTCCTAAAATGTAGTTTTCCCACTGGTTTTTGCTTCTGGAAACCTTCCGAAGGTCGAAGCTGAAAGTTTTTCCATACGTTTTGCTGTACACACTGCATTCATGTTCACTGTTGTTGGCAGCAAAATGTAAATCAATGCTTTTGTCAATGGCCGTGGGCAAAACGTATCCGTTGTTATAATCTGTATGTTCACCAATCATATTGATCCTGCCCGGGGAACGAACTGTGAATTCTTTGCTGAAGTTTTTAAAGCTTTCAGGAATGATTTCATCTGAAGGCCAAGGTTTCTTTTCCAATGATGTACTTTTTATAATCCTTTCCCAAATATAATAAATGTATATTTTACATTAATTGTTTAATATAAAAAAAAAGGTGTTTTTTTGTAATAACTAACCACATCAATAATGTACGAAGAAAAAGTAGGTGAAGAGGGCTTACAGGATTTTTATCAGGAAAAAGATAAAATGTACGTGGCTACAGATTGTATCATTTTTGGATTCGATTCTGGCAACCTAAAACTTTTGATCTTTAAAAGACGAGTAGAACCTTTTAAAGGAGAGTGGTCTCTTATTGGAAGCTTCGTGAAACTACAAGAAGATGTTTCGGGAGCTGCAAAAAGGGTTCTGGAAGAAATCACTGGCCTTAAAAATGTCTTCATGGAAGAACTGAAATCTTACGGAAATGCCAATCGTGATCCCGGCTATAGGTGCGTTTCCATTGGGCAGTACGCTTTGATAAGGTTGAGTGAGTACGACAAGGAGCTGGTCGAGGAACACGGAGCTGTATGGCACGATATCGATGAGTTGCCAAAATTGGTGCTGGACCACGACCAGATGGTGCAGGACGCTTTGGAAAAACTGAAGGCGAAAGCACGTTTTCAACCGATCGGGTTTGAACTCCTTCCTGAAAAGTTCACCATTCCGCAGTTACAGAGCCTTTATGAGGCGATTTATCAAAAGGAACTGGACACGCGAAATTTCAGAAAAAAAGTCTTGTCGAACAATGTGTTGATCAAATTGGATGAAAAAGATAAATCCTCCTCAAAACGAGGTGCTTTTCTGTACAAATTTGATCACGATAGCTACAAAAACTTAACGAAGAGAGGCTACGATTTCGAAATCAGTTAGCATTCTTTTTCTGCGTTAAATTTTTCTAGTAGGACTTCTTTATTAAAAAAATAATGGTAATATTTACATTTATAAACTGCTGTATGAAACAACAGTTAAAATGGATCATTTTAATGTGTTTTACCCTTGCTTTTTTTGGCTGTGAGTCCCTACCTCGCTCCGAAAAAGCAGGGACGCAGCAGGAATATTCCCGCAAGTCTCTAAGTTTTAATGAAAACTGGCAGTTTCACCGTCTCAATACAGCGACAGAGCCGGCTACTCTTTGGGAAGATGTCTTTCTTCCTCACAGCGTAAAGATCGAGCCTTTAGTGGTCAATGATCAGTGGCAGGGAACTTCTCTCTACCGCAAACAATTTCCTGTAGAAAAAGCTAAAAGTGAGAAATGGTTTTTCCATTTTGAAGGGGTGATGCAGGAGGCCCGGGTGAGTATCAATGATTCGCTTATCAAGACCCATAAAGGCGCCTATTTGCCATTCACAGTAGATGCCACTCCCTACCTCAGTAACAATTCCGAAAATACTATTGAAGTTGAGGTGATTAACGTTGATGATACTACTATTCCTCCGGGAAAGCCCCTGGCAGACCTGGATTTCAATTATTACGGCGGGATTTACCGAAACGTGCAACTCATAAAGACCGGCCCGGTACATATTTCAGATCCTGTCTTTGCCGAAGAGGTAAATGGCGGCGGAATCCTGGTGCATTTCGACAGTATTTCTTCTGAAAAAGCTTCGGGCTTTGTAAAAGTATATGTCGTAAACGACGCTAAAACTCTAAAAGAATTACAAGTTCGCGTTACCCTTACTTCGAAAGAAGGCAAAAAAAGCACCTTTTTGACACCTTTACAAAAAATATCTTCGGGTGGAGAAGAGCATTTTATAGCAGAAGTCTCAGTGGAAGATCCGCAGTTGTGGAATCCTTCAGAGCCAAATTTGTACGATCTGCATGTAGAGGTCCTGGAAGGGGAAGATGTGATCGATGATGAACACCTTAGAACCGGAATAAGAAAAATTGAACTTACAGGTGATGCATTCTTTTTGAACGAAAAAGAACTGTTTGTCAACGGAACGAACCGCCACCAGGAGTATCCGTACGTAGGTTACGCGCTTTCAGATGAAGCTAATTACCGGGATGCCTACAAAATCAAAGAAGCCGGTTTTAATTTCGTCAGGCTTTCACATTACCCGCATGCAACATCTTTTTTACAGGCAGCAGATGAGTTGGGACTACTGGTGATGAACGCTATTCCCGGCTGGCAATTTTACCAGGAGGGAGAGTTTGTTGAAAATGCGCTGCAGGATATCAAAGATATGGCCCGACGGGATAGAAATCATCCCAGCGTGGTCTTCTGGGAGAATTCCTTGAATGAATCGGGAATGACAGATGAATTTATCGTTAAGGCAAACGAAGTTTTAAAAGCTGAATTACCCTATCAAAATACTTTCACAGCCGGCTGGATGGATCATCCTGCATACGATCTTTTTATCCCCGCGCGGCAGCACGCGAAGCCGCCTTTTTACTGGAATGAATACAACGAACCCGATCGTCCCATTCTTATTGCTGAATATGGAGATTGGGAGTATTATGCCCAGAACGCAGGTTTTAATCAGAAGGCTTTCAATGACCTGCAGGAAGAG
>JAGXIM010000047.1 GCA_024635665.1 Salinimicrobium sp.
AAGATGGCATATACTGAAGACGATTTAAAAAAAGAGCTTGACAATAAGGAGTACAAGTATGGATTTTATACCGATATAGAATCTGATACTTTTCCTGTTGGCTTGAATGAAGATATTGTGCGCGCGATTTCCCTGAAAAAGAATGAGCCGGAATGGATGACCAACTGGCGCCTGGAGGCTTTTAGGGCCTGGGAGAAAATGGCTGAACCCAATTGGGCAAACGTACATTATGAAAAGCCTAATTTCCAGAATATCTCCTATTATTCGGCTCCCAGCAAAAAGCCAAAGTACGATAGCCTTGATGAAGTAGATCCCGAATTGTTGGACACCTTCAAGAGATTGGGAATTTCCCTTGACGAACAAAAGAAACTGGCGGGAGTCGCCGTAGATGTGGTGATGGATTCAGTTTCTGTGACCACGACTTTCAAAAAAACCCTGGGCGAAAAAGGAATTATTTTCTGTTCGATGTCCGAAGCAATTCAGGAGCACCCGGAGCTAGTAAAGAAATATTTGGGTACCGTGGTACCGCAAAGAGATAATTTCTATGCTGCTTTGAATGCCGCTGTTTTTAGTGACGGTTCGTTTTGTTATATCCCAAAAGGCGTGAGATGCCCTATGGAACTTTCGACGTATTTCAGGATCAACCAGGCCGGAACTGGCCAATTTGAGCGCACCCTCGTGGTAGCTGATGAAAGCAGTTATGTAAGTTATTTGGAGGGTTGTACGGCGCCATCGCGGGACGAGAACCAATTGCATGCCGCAGTTGTGGAGCTCATCGCGCTTGACAATGCAGAAATAAAATATTCTACGGTACAAAACTGGTATCCCGGAAACAAAGAAGGAAAAGGCGGGGTTTTCAATTTCGTTACCAAACGCGGAATTTGTGAAAAGAATGCGAAAATAAGCTGGACGCAGGTAGAGACAGGATCGGCAGTAACCTGGAAATATCCTTCTTGTATCTTAAAAGGGGATAATTCGGTTGGGGAATTTTATTCAATTGCCGTGACGAACAACTTTCAGCAGGCAGATACCGGAACAAAAATGATCCATATTGGAAAAAACACCAAAAGCACCATCATTTCCAAAGGTATTTCCGCAGGGGAAAGCCAGAACAGCTACCGCGGACTGGTACAAATAAATAGCAAGGCAGAAAACGCGCGAAATTTTTCGCAGTGTGATTCCCTGCTTATGGGCGACAAATGCGGCGCCCACACCTTTCCGTATATAGAAGCAAAGAATAAGACCGCAAAAGTAGAACACGAGGCCACCACTAGTAAAATTGGGGAAGACCAGATATTTTACTGTAACCAGCGCGGGATTGATACAGAAAAAGCTATTGCGTTGATCGTGAATGGTTTTAGCAAAGAAGTGTTGAACAAATTGCCAATGGAATTTGCCGTAGAAGCTCAAAAACTTCTCGAAATTTCTTTGGAAGGATCTGTAGGATAAAAATAAATGAAAAGAAGTTTTCTAATAATACTATTAGGATTGTTCCTGTTTTCTTCCTGCGGGGGTGACTCACGGGATGAAGAAATGGAATCTGTTATCCCGGCAGCAGTAGAAGATAGCCTTTCAACCATTGAAGGGGAATTCATCTATTTGGCAGATGCTGCAGTATTGAAAGGTCAGGATTTCATTTATGGAGTAGAAATAGACTCTATTTCCATGGATTTGGTCGACAGGGTTGCGCCCCTCAAAAGGGATGATTTTGACATGGTCCCCGTTACGGTGAGGGGCAAGATCATTCCGAATCCCCGGCAGGAAGGATGGGATGAAGTTGTACAAATAAGGGAAATCCTTGAGGTTCCGGAAATCAAAACCGATAGCACAAACCTTCCCACCGTCAAAAAAGAAATACAAAAACCCTGAGGATTCAGGAAACAGAGAAATTATGCTGAAAATAAAGAATTTACACGCCAAAGTAGAAGGCCTTAAGATATTAAAAGGCATCAACCTTGAAATAAACGCTGGGGAAGTCCACGCAATTATGGGGCCTAATGGTTCCGGGAAAAGTACTTTATCTGCGGTGATTGCCGGAAAAGAAGAGTACGAGGTAACCCGCGGGGAAATCACAATGGAGGATGAAGACCTGTTGGAACTGGATGCCGAGGAAAGGGCTCACAAAGGAGTTTTCCTTTCTTTCCAATATCCTGTGGAAATCCCGGGGGTAACGGTCACCAACTTTATGAGGACCGTGATCAATGCCAATAGAAAAGCCAAAGGCATGGAGAATATGCCAGCAAAAGAACTGTTGCAAAAGATCAGGGAGAAGTCTGAACTACTTGATATCGATAGAAAGTTCCTTTCCCGCTCTTTGAACGAAGGATTTTCTGGAGGGGAAAAGAAAAGGAACGAGATCTTCCAAATGGCTATGCTGGAGCCAAAATTGGCTATTCTTGACGAAACAGATTCTGGTCTCGACATTGATGCCCTAAAGATCGTTGCCAAAGGAGTGAACAAATTAAAGCGGCCAGACAATGCTACTTTAGTGATCACACACTATCAAAGGTTGCTGGATCATATCATCCCAGATTTTGTACATGTAATGCTGGACGGGAAAATTGTGAAATCTGGCGGAAAAGAACTTGCCTACGAGCTGGAAGAGAAAGGTTACGACTGGATCAAGGAAGAAGTGAGCGCACAGTAATTTTTGTCGTAGAAATTAAGACTGGGCATTATTAATTTCCCAAGGGAAAGAAATAAACAAGAACAATGGAATTAAAAGATAAATTACTATCCTCTTTCGTGGCTTTTGAAGAGAACGTGAATATGAATTCAGATATCCACGAAATCAGGAACCGTGCAATAAAGGATTTTGAGGCGATGGGGTTTCCCACTAAAAAACAGGAAGCCTGGAAGTACACTTCCCTCAACAAGGTCTTAAAGCACGATTACACGGTTTTTCCGAAGAAAGAAGATACCATAGACTATCGTGATGTTGAGAAGTATTTCATTGATGAAATAGACACCTATAAAATCGTGTTTATCGATGGGATCTATTCTTCGCACCTGTCATCTACCACCCACGAAAAAATAGACGCCTGTCTCATGTCCTCGGCCATGAACAGTTCTAAATACAAACCGGTAATTGACAACTATTTTAATAAGATCGCACCCAAAGATAGCCTGGATTCGCTGAATACTGCCTTTTCCCATGAAGGGGCGTATATCAACATCCCAAAGAACACCATGGCCGATAAGCCTATCCAAATCCTGAATTTTTCGACAGGTAACGAAGCGGCACTTCTGGTACAGCCCAGGAATCTGGTTGTGGTTGGAGAAAATTCGCACGTGCAGATCGTTGAACGCCATCAAAGTTTGACCGATCATCCTGTATTAACGAATTCAGTCACTGAAATTTTTGCAGATACCCGCGCAATTGTGGATTATTACAAGATCCAGAACGATAATCACAGCGCCTCCCTCATCGACAATACTTTCATTGAACAACACGGGGAGAGTTTTTGCTCTGTCCACACCTTTTCCTTCGGCGGGAACCTTACCCGAAACAACCTGAATTTCTATCAGAAAGGGGAAAGGATCGATTCTACGTTGAAAGGCGTAACCGTGATTGAAGGAAAACAGCATGTAGACCACAACACGCTGGTGCATCATACAGAGCCAAACTGTGAAAGCCACCAGGATTACAAAGGCGTTTTTGGGGAGAGTTCCACCGGTGTTTTCAACGGAAAAATTGTGGTGGAGAAGAAAGCCCAGAAAACCAATGCATTCCAGTCAAACAACAACATTTTACTGGACGACAAGGCGACGATCAATTCAAAACCCCAACTGGAAATTTTTGCAGACGATGTGAAATGTAGCCATGGGTGTACAATTGGCCAGCTGGATGAAGACGCCCTGTTCTACTTACGTTCCCGTGGAATTCCGTTGAAGGAAGCCCGTGCATTGCTGATGTATGCCTTTACCAACAATGTCCTGGAAAGCGTGAAAATTCCCGAACTGAAGAAAAGAATCAACAAAATTATTGCTGAAAAATTGGGAGTAAGTGTAGGTTTCAGCCTGTAAGCCACCAATAAAAATTTACCTGAATGAAAGTTGCCACCGAAAAAGCGCATTTTGATGTTGAATCCATCCGAAAGGATTTCCCTATACTTTCCCGTAAAGTGAATGGATATCCATTGGTGTATCTTGACAATGCCGCTACTTCGCAAACACCGCAGCAGGTAATTAACAGCATCACCAATTATTATTCGCAATACAACTCCAATATCCATCGCGGTGTGCATTCGCTTTCTCAGGAAGCTACCGATGCTTATGAACAGGCACGAATAAAAATTCAGAAGCATTTTAATGCTGAAAAATCGAATGAGATAATATTCACTTCGGGCACCACCCATGCCATCAATTTGGTGGCGAGTGGATTTACATCTTTACTTGAGAAAGGCGATGAACTTGTAGTCTCCGCTTTAGAGCACCACTCGAACATCGTACCGTGGCAGATGCTTTGCGAAAGAACCGGCGCCATTATGAAGGTCATCCCCATGAATGAGCACGGGATGTTGGATCTGGCAGAATATGAAAACCTGCTTTCAGAAAAGACAAAGTTGGTTTTTATTAATCACGTTTCCAATGCTTTGGGAACAGTCAACCCGGTACAGAAGATCATCGAAAAAGCCCATGCCGCCGGTGCCGCCGTGCTATTGGACGGAGCCCAGGCAGCCCCCCACATAAAAGCCGATGTGCAAGCCCTGGATGTCGATTTCTACGTGGTTTCAGCGCATAAGATGTGCGGCCCAACCGGAGTTGGGATCCTCTACGGAAAAGAAGAATGGCTAAACAAACTTCCGCCCTACCAGGGTGGCGGCGAAATGATTGCCACCGTGACCTTCGAAAAGACGACTTACGCCGATCTTCCGCACAAATTTGAAGCGGGAACGCCAAATATTTCCGGAGGAATTGCATTTGGTGACGCCCTGGATTATATGAACACCATCGGGTTTGATAAAATCGCCGCTTACGAACAGGAGCTTCTGGAGTATGCGACCGAAAAATTGCTTAAAATAGAAGGTCTTAGGATCTACGGCGTTTCAGAAGAAAAAACAGCCGTGATTTCTTTTAATATTGGTGAAATACATCCATATGACATAGGCACGATCATCGATAAACTGGGAATTGCAGTCCGCACCGGCCATCATTGCGCACAACCGGTCATGGATTACTACAAAATCCCGGGAACCGTACGTGCTTCTTTCGCTTTTTATAACACAAAAGCTGAAATTGATACTTTTGTAGAAGCACTGGAAAAGGCCAAAAAAATGTTATCGTAAAATGCCATTTTTGGAAGGTGTATTTTTCCGAAGCCATTAAATAAAACAAAACTGTGAGTACAATAAAAGAAATACAGGACGAGATCGTAGAGGAGTTCGAACTTTTTGACGACTGGATGCAGCGGTATGAACACATGATCGAGTTGGGCAAGTCGCTTCCGCTAATAGAAGAAAAATATAAGACCGAGGAAAACCTCATCAAAGGCTGCCAAAGTAAAGTGTGGGTGCACGCCGAAATGGAAGACGAAAAACTCGTTTTTACGGCAGACAGTGATGCGATCATCACCAAAGGCATCATTGCAATCCTGGTACGGGCATATTCCAACCAGCATCCCAACGACATCCTGGAAGCTGACAACAAATTTATTGATGAAATAGGACTAAAAGAGCATTTGTCCCCAACCCGCGCAAACGGATTGGTAAGTATGATCAAGCAGTTAAAGATGTATGCCATCGCATATAAAACCCAGTTAAATTAGTTATGGAACACGCAGAAAATTCAGAAGTTTTGGGAGAAAAGATCGTAAGGATCCTAAAAACCATCTATGATCCCGAAATTCCTGTAGATATATATGAGTTAGGATTGATCTACGACGTCATGGTAAACACCGATGATGAAGTGAAGATCCTTATGACCCTTACCACGCCCAATTGCCCCGTAGCCGAATCTTTACCTATGGAAGTGGAAGAAAGAGTGAAATCCATGGACGAAGTGAAGGATTGCGAAGTAGAGATCACCTTTGATCCACCGTGGACACAGGAACTTATGAGCGAAGAGGCGAAGCTGGAACTGGGAATGTTGTAGTCCCCTCCCGACCTCTTCCCAAAGGAGGAAGGAATTTAAATCTCAAATAGAAATGGCAGCAGAAATCGTAAACAGAGTAGCCAGTAGTAAATTGGTGACTTTTGATCTGGAGGATCATTATCCAAAGGGCGAAAGGGTCGTTTTTGACATAAAAGACTGGTTATTGGAGGGTTTTGTGCTTCGGGAAAAAGAATTTCGTGCGACTGCAAAAGACCACGACTGGTCGCTGTACGAAGGTTGTTTCGTGGCGTTAACCTGTTCTACAGATGCCATTATTCCAGGGTGGGCGTATATGTTGCTCAGCACCTATCTTGCACCGGTGGCCAAAAAAATAGTTGTAGGTGATCTTGAAACTTTAGAAACTATACTTTATACAGAAGTTCTCCAAAATCTGGATGTTTCGGAATATGAAGGTCTGCCGGTCATTATAAAAGGCTGTTCCAAAAAACCGGTTCCGCAGAACGCTTACATCCAGTTGATCAATAAATTGCAACCTGTTGCCAAAAGTATCATGTACGGGGAAGCCTGTTCATCTGTCCCCCTCTTCAAAAATAGCAAATGAAGAAAATATTACTTCCCGTTTTTATTTTAAGCAGTTTTATAGTTACAGCCCAGGAGAAAGAAGAATTACCACAAGGCTGGTCTTCAGAAGGAAATTTCCAGTTACTGTTCAACCAGTCGGCGTTTAACAAAGAATGGAGTGGCGGCGGAACTTCCAGCGTAGCCGGAAATTTTATGCTGGATTATCAGCTAAATTACCGCGAAGGAGACTTTTCCTGGGACAACAAATTGCTGGGGAATTTTGGGCTTACAAAACTGAAAGGCGATGAATTCATCAAGAAAACCAGTGACCGCCTGGAACTGAATTCCATTGCCGGGAAACAGCTCCCGGACTCAAACTGGTACTATTCCTTTTTTGCAAATTTTAGGACCCAGTTCAGCAAAGGCTATACGTATTCAAAAAATCCTGCAACAGGACTCGAAATCCGTACAGAAACTACCCACTTTATGTCCCCGGCCTACTTTCAATTCGGTCCCGGGATGATGTGGAAAAAACACGACGACTTCTGGATAAACCTTGCGCCTGCCACTGCCCGGTTTATTTTTGTGGATGATTCGTTCACTTCAGCGCCAGGATATGTCGATGGTCAATATTATGGTGTTGACAAAGGGGAAAGTTCACGTTTTGAACTGGGGGCCTCCTTCAGTGGGTATGCGAAGTTTGGGATAATGGAAAATGTGAGTATGGAAAACACGCTTAGTTTGTACTCCAACTATCTGGATAAGCCGGGAAACATTGATATTGATTATCTTGCCAGCATAGAAATGGGGATCAATGACCATCTTTCTGCAAATGTCATTTTTCAGGCTATTTATGATGATAACACCGTTGCCGCTTTTCAGATTAGGGAAGTTTTGGGTATAGGCTTCAACTACGGCTTCTAAAAGGGGATTTTCAGGAAATATTTTTGCTCTTTCCGAAAAACCCCGGAAAAATTTCAAATCACACAATATTAGGGAATGTTTAAGGCCTTCCCGCTCTTCATGCCATTCCCAAACCAATCAATTGTTTAACTTTGTAGTTACACTGAATCATTTCTATGATAGAAAAAAACGATCTCGAATACGAAAAAGTTGTTTTAATTGGTATCGTCACGCGTGAGCAGAGCGAAGACAAGCTCGATGAATATCTCGACGAACTTGAATTTTTGACCTACACAGCCGGCGGCGAAGTGATAAAGCGGTATACCCAAAAAATGGATATGCCCAACCCAAAAACCTTTATTGGTACCGGAAAAATGGAAGAGGTCCGGAATTTTGTCAAGGAAAACGAGATTGGAACTGCCATTTTTGATGATGAACTTTCTCCCGCACAGCAAAAAAACATTGAAAAGATCCTGAATTGCAAAGTCCTGGACAGGACAAACCTCATTTTGGACATTTTTGCCCAGCGTGCCACCACCAGTTATGCGCGTACGCAGGTGGAACTTGCCCAATACCAATATTTGTTGCCAAGGCTGGCCGGTATGTGGACCCACCTTGAACGCCAACGTGGTGGGATTGGGATGCGAGGTCCCGGGGAAACAGAGATCGAAACCGACCGGCGGATCGTGCGCGACAAAATTGCCCTTTTGAAGAAAAAACTGGAGACCATCGACAGGCAAATGGAAGTCCAGCGGGGCAACCGCGGCCAACTGGTGCGGGTTGCTCTTGTAGGTTACACCAATGTGGGGAAATCTACGGTTATGAACGTGATAAGTAAGAGTAAAGTTTTTGCTGAAAACAAGCTTTTTGCCACCCTGGACACTACCGTGCGAAAAGTGGTAATAAGGAACCTGCCTTTTCTTTTGACAGACACGGTGGGGTTCATTCGTAAACTTCCCACCCAACTTGTTGAATCTTTTAAATCTACCCTGGATGAAGTCCGCGAAGCCGATCTACTCCTGCATGTGGTAGATATTTCCCATCCCAATTTTGAAGACCACATAGCTTCTGTAAACCAAATTTTAGCCGAAATTAAAAGTGGCGATAAGCCGACTTTGATGGTATTTAATAAAATTGATGCTTACAGAGCAGAAAAAATTGAGGAAGACGACCTTATGACCGAAAAAACTTCTTCCCACTTCACCCTGGCCGAATGGGAAAACACCTGGATGAACCGGTTGGGCGATGATGTGCTGTTCATCTCTGCCCTCAATAAGGAAAACCTGGAGGAGTTTCGCAAGAAAGTCTATGAAGCAGTGAGAAAGATCCACATTACGAGATTTCCGTATAACAACTTCCTTTACCCCGAGTACGATACTTATGGGGAAGAGGAATAAAAAATGCCCTTTTTGGATGGTATAAAGAATGGATTTACATGTTGACTTTCAGAAATTTTATCAATTTAAAAGCTGTAATTTCTTCTTAAGACCCGCTCATTTCTGGGAATAAAATTGGTAACTTTAATACAACCAAAAACTTCTCAACATGAAAAAGTTGCTTTTTTTACCGCTTCTGTTTTTCGTCATTAGTTTATCAGCTCAGGAAAAGCTGCAAGGCTCATGGCAACTAGTCGAGCAGGATGGCCAGCCGGTCACGAGCGAAGAAAGTGTGCGTATTTATCAGGACGACTATTTCTCGTTTGGCACCAGGGAAGCTGGTACAAACAAATTTATTAGGGTTGGCGGCGGTGAATATTCCACCAATGGCGATTATTCTGAAATTTATGATTTCCATTCGGAAAAGTCAGACCTGGTAGGACAGGAGAAATTCTACGACTATGAGCTAAAAAATGACCTCCTGAAAATTACGGGAGACGATGGAGAAAGTCAGACCTGGCAAAAAATTTCTGATGACCAAAATGAACTTTCGGGAAATTGGGTGATGACCGGAAGGCAAAGAAACGGCGAATTGAACAGGAGTACACCCGGCGATCGCAGAACCATCAAGATCCTTGGCGGCGACCGCTTCCAATGGGTAGCTTTTAATTCGGCTACCGGCGAATTCTTTGGGAGTGGTGGGGGCGCCTATACGGCACAAGACGGAAAATACACCGAGAACATCGAGTTCTTTTCACGTGACGACAGCCGCGTTGGGGCAAGCCTGGGTTTCGATTATGAAGTAAAGGATGGAGAGTGGCATCACAGTGGCAAAAGCTCCAAAGGAGATCCTATGTATGAGATTTGGTCGCCGTATGCGGAAGCTTACCAGAAGTAATTTAAACTTCCTAGACCTCACAGGTTTCGAAAACCTGTGAGGTCTTTATTTACCTCATCGCCAAAACAGCCTTTTCGGCACATTTTTCACCGTCAATAGCAGCAGAAATTATTCCGCCGGCATAGCCAGCGCCTTCCCCACAGGGATAAAGTCCTTTGATCTGAACGTGTTCAAGTGTTTCCCGATCACGCGGAATCCGTACCGGGGACGAAGTCCTGGATTCGGTGGCGTGTACCACCGCTTCATTGGTGTAATAGCCTTTCATACTTTTCCCGAATTCCCGAAATCCTTCCTGCAGACTTTTATAAATGAACTGGGGCAGCACATTTCCGAGTTCTACAGAGGCAATGCCGGGTGTGTAGGAAGAGTAGGGCAAATTTGAAGATACTTTCCCGTTACAAAAATCCACCAGTCGTTGTGCCGGTGCGGTTTGGGTTTTCCCACCCGCAACCCAGGCTTTTTGTTCCACTTCCTGCTGAAATTTAAGCGCAGCCAAAGGGGAGTCCCCAAAAACTTTATAATTTTCTGGCCGTACTTCCACCACAATTCCCGAATTCGCCGTAGGCTGATCCCTTTTGCTGGGCGACCAGCCATTAGTCACAATTTCACCGGGAGCAGTGGCGCAGGGCGCAATAATCCCTCCCGGACACATGCAAAACGAATAGACGCCCCTGCCCCTCACCTGTTTTACAATGCTGTAGGAAGAAGGCGGAAGAAATTCCCCACGGTCATCGGTGTGGTATTGGATCTTGTCGATCAACGCCTGTGGATGTTCCACACGCACCCCCAACGCAAACGGCTTGGCCTCGATAAGTATTTTCTTGCGGTACAGCAATTCAAAAATATCCCTCGCAGAATGACCAGTGGCTAAAATGACCTTTTTGGCAGGTATTTTATCTCCGTTCAAAAGTTCTACTCCCTGAATTTCCTCATCTCTCAAAATAAGATCCACCACCCTTGACTCAAACAAAACTTCGCCCCCGTGTTCAATAATGGTTTTGGTAACCTCCTGAATGATGGCCGGTAGCTTATTGGTCCCAATGTGCGGATGCGCATCCACCAGGATTTGATCTGTGGCCCCAAATGCCACCAGCAGTTCCAAAATTCTGTTGACATCCCCGCGCTTTTTGCTTCGGGTGTACAGTTTTCCATCGGAATAAGTTCCGGCGCCCCCTTCCCCAAAGCAGTAATTGGAATCTTCATCCACAACATGCTCGATATTCAGCTTTTTAAGATCCCTGCGACGTGCACGAACATCTTTTCCTCTCTCTATGACAATCGGCTTCTTGCCGAGCTCTATACAACGCAAAGCGGCGAACAATCCAGCAGGGCCGGCACCTATTATGATAATCTCTTCAGCTTTGGAAACATCGTTGTATCCGGGTAAACGCACTTCTTTTTCCTGAAAATCTTCCTGCACAAATACCAGCACTTTCAGGTTGATCTTGACCTTCTTTTGACGTGCATCAATACTTCTTTTGAGAATCTCAACATGTCTTATTTCAGAAATGGAAAAACCTTTTTCGCGTGCTAAATAATGTTTTAAAGCTGCTGCGTTTCCGGCAGTTTCGGGAGGGACTTGTATGGAGAATTCTCTTTGCACTATAAAAGTTTGATACAAATATACTGAATCTGCTTTTCGGCAGCCTTGGTGAGTTCACTCAAAGAATACCATCCAAAAATGCCATTTTCGGATAATATTTTTCTTTATATGAAAACTTATTTTTTATATCTGGTAAGATGCTAAAAGGCATAATTGAATTAAAATTGTCACGTCGAGCGCAGCCGAGACGTTTTTGTTTGACCCTTCGACTCCGCTCAGGGAGACAAAAACTTTTTTAGGTGTTTAAACGGATAACCATAAAATTAGTCAGCTGTTATAAAAATATCGTCCAGCTCATAAATCCCGTTGTAATAAGCCAGGTCGCTGCCCGTATATTTAAAGGCAATATAACCTTTGCCATTTATACAAGATAGATCGACATTTCCGGAAGAGATCCAGTCGCCAAAAAAGTCATTGTTCTGCGCAATATAGGCAGCCGATAAAATTTCCCAGGTCGCGGACAAAACATTTTCATCTTTCCCGTCCCAATCTGTCGAGATAAGGACTTCGAGGAGGCTGCCATTGGCAAAACTCGTGGAAGTTTTGAACTGCAGGACTTCACCTTGATTGGTATCAAAATTGATCCTCGGGGTAATCAGCCAGCTTACACTTCTTTGATCGCCCGATCCCGATGGCCTCATTCGTGCCGATCGTCCCAGGGATGCATTTCCCCCGGTTGCAGTATAAGCTTCCCAGGGGCGGGAACCTTCCTGAACAAAGTTGCTCCAGCCATTACCAATGACGGGTTTGTTGTTTTTTTGAGTAGTAAAATCTTCTGAAAATAGGATTTTTTCACCTAATTTTTCAGCAAGCCCACAATCCACAAAAGCAGGATCGCACCTGTTCCCATCTCCAAAATCAAGATCTGCCGGGGAATTGAGGTAGATTGTATAAAAATCGTCATAAAAGTCACGGGTAAGCACTCCCTGAAGACTTCCCGAACCGGTAGGAAGGCGGAATTTCCCAAAATCGGCGTATGTACTGGTGCTAAGAACAAAAGGAAAATCCCCGACACAACTTTCCACCAGCCGTTCCCCGTCGTATTCATCGTTGTCTTCCCCGGCAAAAGTAAATGGATTGGCAGGATTGACGAGAAGCTTGGAAAACTGAACATTTTCAAGCCTTACAAAGATATTCTCCCACCTGTCATTAAACTGGGCAGCTTCTACTTTCAGCGGAATAATTTCAGCAACTTCAGAAGACCGGGTGAGATGTGCCGAAATTCTCGACTGCGGGATATTTTCAATCTGTTTCCCATTGGCAATTCCCAAAGCAGGAACGCCATTGACATTTCCAATACTTAGGCCTTTTAGGCTGATAAAAACTTTCCTTCCGAAGTTATAGAACTGGAAATAAGAATTCATATTCAGCTTAATGGTCACGCCAGCCAAAGGATTTTCTGGTTTATCCTGTACCACCAGCTCTTTGTAAAAATTGCCGGCTTCATCACTGGACACCACATATGCCTCAACAACAAGCTCCTGTTGAAAAGTAGAAATTCCTTCAGGGTTCTGGTAAAAAGCACCCAGGACTGCATCCAAATCTGTATTTATTCCCATTGAAACTGCTGAAGCCGGTTCGAGTTCATCCAACTCGAATTCATCTGATGCACAGGAAATGAGCAAAAAAGGCAGGAATAGAACAAAAAGTAAAATTTTTATCTTCATTTTGTCAGAATCTATAATAAACATGGGCATAATAAGTAGTCCCGGAGCCAAACCAGTATTTAGGGGCAAAGAGTGGTTGATCCCTTTCAAAATCGTTTTTTAGCAATCGATAATTTACATTACGGGACTGTTCGTAACCCCCGGTTTTGTAGGAAGCGTTTAAAATATTGTTGATACTGCCGAATATGCCAATAAACCTGCTTTGCAATCTCCAGGATTTTCCTCCCACAAAATTCACAAGCATATAATTTCCCAGCTCTTCCTGGGCAAGCAAAGTGGCTGCGATTTCTTCATCATAGCCCAACAGCGGGAGCCCATCTGAATCTGTAAAAAAGTTACGGGTACGGCTTAGGGGTGCGACATCCACAAAAGCTTCAGAAAAGAAATTCGCAGTACCCGAAACCCACCAATAATCGGGATCCCGATACTCAAATCCTACCTGGGCAGCACGCTGGGGACCGCCAGGAACGCGATAATTTTTGAGAAGGGATTTTCCCATCTGCTTTGCTTCGGTAAAATCGTCGGAAGTGAGATATAAATTTGGGTTGTTATGGTAAATATATTCACCCAATGAAGCTGCCATCTTAAGTTTTATCGACTGTGTGACCTGTGCCTCGACCCCGGTTTCTATTCCCATATGCCGCTTGTTGATACCGGTTAGCACCTCCTGTACAAAAGCTGTGGTAGTATCGCGGCCAAGGCCGGAAAGTCCGTCGGCGTAATAAAAGGAGACTTCGGTAGCATCCTCAAAAAGGCCATAAAAGCCGGTAATTCTTCCCTTGATCTTCGGTGTCCTAAAAATGTAACCGATGTCCCCGGCCATTATTTTTTCACTGCCAAGCCCTTGTACCAGGTCGTTATTTTGCCGGGAATTGGAAAAAGTGTTTCGTAAGGATGGAGGTTTGGTGAAATAAATAGTGTTTACATTAAAAAGGTGCCTCCCGGTTAATTTATAAGTAAGGCCGATTTTTCCGCCATAATTCTGGAAATCGACCGGCTCACTTGCTCCCAAAGAATTGTTCGGGAAATTGCCATTTTTGAATACCCCGTCCCTTTGATATTCCGTGTGGGACAGATCGACTGCAGCATATCCATCGAGATTTTTATAGTAGAACTGAACCTGCCCAAAACCCTCCACCGCCATTGCAGATAAATTGTAGTGGTACTTAAAGATGTCATTCTCTCGCACCAGCCGGTTCGGGTTCAAAAGATCGTTCTGGGCCTCGGAACCTTCCGAAAAAGAATCCACATCCAAATAGGCATTTCCACCAAAAAGATCAAGTACATTCGCGAAGTTCTGACTGTGCAAATTTTTATACCGAACCGCGGAATTGATTGTGAAATGGGAATTTATTTCTGATCGTAAAATCACATTTCCCGAAATTTGTTGATCATCATTTCGATCCTCATAAAGCACATATAATGCATTTCCGCCGGTTTCGGCAAGGGTTTGGTTGGCGATATACAATCCTGCCCAATCGATTTGACCGTTTTTCTGAAATTCCTGTTGTGCCAGATAAGCCTCCTGGAAATTCTGATTATTTTCAAAACGCATGAAGAAGGATGGCAGTTTTTGATAATAAGCAGGATCGGGATTGCTTCCCCCTCCAAAAAAGGCGTTTTCCCCATTGCTCCCGGTGAAAAGCCGGGTGCCTCCGTAATCTATCCTGCTGTTGCCCGTCTTGCCGAATTGGTAGGCTACATTAGAATTAACTTCAGTTCTGTGAGACATCTGCCAGGTGTGGTTCAACATGATCACCGGCTCCTCCACATTTTTGATCCTTGCATTGCGGATTTCCCCGTCCTGAAAGCCCCAGTAGGCATTGTATCGATTGTCCCTTAGATCATAGACTTCCTGGGTGTTGGGGGAATTCTTTCCCCTTTGGTTGGGAGTATAAAAGGCAGTAAAGTTGAGGCTATGATCCTCATTAAGCTTTTTTTCTACCGAAACAAAAAAAGAATTGGCGTCGTAAAGGGTTCCGTCGATAAAGCTTTCTTCGGCAAACCTCCTGGCCAGCGACACCGAATAAGCCCAGCCAGCTTCGGTCAAACCACTGTGATAACTGCCCATGATCCTTCCGGTGTACGATCTATTGGCAACTGCATAAGAAAATTTCCCGCCCTGCGCATATTCCGAAGCTTTCATGATAATATTCGTGGTACCTGCAAGACTTCCGAAAGAGACATCGGAAGCACTCGTTCCCATAGAAAAAACCTGGTTTCGCTGCACATCATTAAGTCCGCCCCAGTTGCTCCAAAGCGGCCTGCCATTAAAGAATTTGTTCATTTCGACCCCGTTGATCAGCACTTTTCCCCATTCGCTGTCATAACCGCGGGGACGAAAGAATGTAGCGCTGAAATCAAAAGCAGCTGCATTTAGAAAAACGTCCCGGGAAGCCTGCAAGAGTCCGGAAATATTGGAGTAGCTTCCATCTTCCTCATCCAGTTCCTGATCAGACAGAGAGACGATGGCCGCCTGTTGCTGAGCTTCCAGCATATCAGGTTTAATAAATATGATGCCGAGATCAAATCCTTCAGAAATAAAAGTGACAGGAAAACGCTTCTCAAAAAAGGCATTTTTGGAGAACATTAGGATGGTTTCTCCCAGGTCGGGCAAATCGGAAAAAGAAAAGTAGCCAGCTGCATCTGTTTTCTCCTGAAAGGCGGTACCCACAATATTTACCAGTACGCCGGGAAGTGGTTCGGAAGTCATTTCATCCACCACCTTGCCCGAAATAGATTGTGCTGAAGCCGATGACCAAACAATGAAAAGTAGCAGAAACAGACTACTTCCACCATAAATTTTTTTATTCATTGCAAATTACAGGGGGACCAAATTGAGCAGCAATATTACATTAATTTAGCATAACTTTGTCACGCTCCATTAAACATTTAACAAAATAATATTCAGATGGTTACACCGTTACGGAGTGTCGTATTTTTCACCTTTTTGCTGCTTTATTTCATCGGTTGTTTTCAGCTTTCTGGACAGGAAAAAAAGGAATACAGGATCATTGGCGTGGGCTTTTATAATCTCGAGAACCTGTTCGACATTTATGATGATCCCAATACCTATGACGATGATCGCACTCCGGACGGAAAAGACAGGTGGACAGAAAAAGTCTACAGGGAAAAGGTAACAAATATGGCTTATGCCATCAGCCAGATTGGGAAGAAGGAAACTGGTAAGGCTCCTGTTTTGTTGGGGGTATGTGAAATTGAAAACCGGCAGGTCCTTGAGGATTTAATAAAAGAACCCGTCTTAGCCGCTTATAATTATGGAATTGTGCATTATGATTCCCCCGATCTTCGAGGAATAGATGTTGCCCTACTTTATCAAAAGGCTTATTTTCATCCCACCACTACAGCCTCCCACGAGCTGATCCTGTACGACCCTAAAAACCCCGGAAAAAGGGTTTATACGCGGGATCAACTGGTAGTGACCGGCCTTTTGGAAGGAGAGCCGTTGCACCTTATAGTAAACCACTGGCCAAGCAGAAGTGGCGGCGAAAAAATTAGTAGCCCCAAACGCGAGAATGCAGCGAGACTTAACAGGAAGATCATAGATTCCATACAGCGAAGAGATCCTTACGCACGGATTATCTCAATGGGGGATTTTAATGATGACCCCACGAACAAAAGCCTAAAGATAGTGGGCGCCAGGCCTACAAAAAAGGAAGTGGAAATAAGGGAACTATACAATCCTATGGCCTCACTATCCAAAAAAGGCATTGGTAGCCTTGCTTACCGGGATAGCTGGAATTTATTTGATCAGATACTTTTATCAAGGCCTTTTCTGAATGAAGACTTCTCCAAATATTCCTTTTATAAAGCCGGGATCTTCAATGAGCAATTTTTGGTTACACCTACAGGACAGTACAAAGGATATCCCTTCCGTAGTTTTGGCAGCGGGGGCTATACAGGTGGGTACAGCGACCATTTTCCAGTCTATGTGCTCCTGATCAAGGAAAAAACTTAGAACCAGTTGCTCCACGGGATCCGGGAAAGTACGAATACCAGCGCGAGGGTATAAAAAATCCCCAGCATCTTAAACTTGGGTTTTGAAGTGAGCTTTTTCTTATGTTTTGAATAGCCAATCGTGATCAAAACAATGGCAATAATCATCATTAGTGGATGCTCCACGAGGTAAAGCCTTAAAGTGGGATCTTTCATCACCCCGCCCATCCCGGTTTCGGAAAAAGCCTGAAAATAAGGCGAAACAAAGTATAACACCAGTCCAATCAATAACTGTACATGGGAAACAATTAAAGTAAACAAGGCTATTCTGAAATCATTTGCCCCATATTCCATTTTAGAGGAGTACCCAATCAAAGATTTGACAGAGGCTATTATTAAAACCAGAAGAACCAGGTATGCCCACCAGGAGTGGATGATTTGAACCGTATCGTACATATTTTCTTATTTTGTAGGTAAAGATAGGTTTTTTGAATAAAAAAACCGCCCCCAGGAAAGGAGACGGTTTTTTGCCCTTTTTGAGAGCTCAAAAACTTTATTCCCAGTAATTTTCAGCCGGGGTCCCGTCCCAAAGGAGGGTTGCAAGATAAGGATTATCAATAAAAGGATTTCTATTTCCCTGCACCCCTTCTATCACTTGCTGTCGCTGACGTTCAAAGTCTGAAACCGGATCTTCTGCATTCCACTGAAGGAACATGTCGAGATTTCCCACATCTGAGAATGGTTCCCCGTATTTTATATGAACATACATCACAATCCTTGCAACGTCCCCTTTCCACTCATCACCAGGGTACCACTTATCGCCGTCAACAAGTTTGGCTTCCCCGCTTCCGGTTGTAAAGGGATAATTTGAACGCAATGAATTGATATCAATATCTGCAACCCGCAAAAGATGTAAATCATTTTTGGCTTCATCGGATTCCAATAGAGACTGCGGGTAAATATGTTCTGTATTAAAAGTTTCGCCTTCACTCACG
>JAGXIM010000008.1 GCA_024635665.1 Salinimicrobium sp.
CTTTTTAGTCCCATCGCTTCCAGTTCGAGCTGAACCAGTGTTCCGGTGGCATCCTGGAGCAAAGCCTGGTCGATTTTTATACCAATTTCTTTTCCAGGTTCCATTTCGCCCTTCAACAGGTGTTCTTTAATCAATTTTTGGGTAACGTTCAATTTTGACATTTTCAGATCATTTTTCTCCCTTTAAATTATCAAAAATGAAATAGACACTGTTTTGGTTTAACAATATCTTATAGTTATTTAAAGTAATACAGGCTTCTTAATCGATCACGCCTCAACATAAAAAAGACTATCCGAAAAGCAAATTCAAAACGATAGCCGGAGTTTTTTGGCCATTACTAAGAAACCAAAAAACTGAGACTAACGCGAAATTACATTAGGAATAGTCTCTTTAATAATATTTTGGAAATAAAAAACCACCAAAAACAGGCATTACTTCCTCTCCTTTGGTGGTTTATTAAAAATTTATTTATGTGTATTCGTTATAAGTTCGGATTTACACCACCGGGGTTATCCGTACTTCCCAATTTTACAATCAGGTCTTTTTGCTGGCCTTCAGAAAGGTTGAACCTCGGTTTTCCTTTATAAGGGAAGAAATATCTGAATTCTCTCACATAAGACCTCCAATTTTCTGCCAGCCCCATATTTTTATTTTCACTTCCACTGTCTGGCCTTTTAAGCTCTTCTCCTTCGGCATCATATGGAGTAGCGATAACACTATTTCCGGCGAAGATCATTCCTTCATTGATTTCAGAATGAATTACTGCCGTTTCCCCGGAGGCCGAAGGGAAATCTTTCACTGAAATGGAGAAATTGTCAAAAAGATCATTTTTCCCAATAATATCACGTACGTTGAAAGAACGGTCGCTATTGTTAACCGGGTGGCTGTAAATTGGCGCCCCTCCGGCATCTTCAGAAATTTGCTTTAATGGAGCATACGTATTTTGCAACGCCTTCTTATGCGTCACCAAAATCCCTTTGATTTTATAACCTTCTTCTATTAAATGTTTAATCCCTTTTTCGGCACCCTTCCCGGTGGTGTCGATCAACAACATATCCTGCCGGTTCAAATGCCGTATGGCATATCCCTGCGCCCCGTCTTCCATTTTAATGATAAAAGTATCGGGAATCATCTTCAAAAACTTTCCTTCTTCCCCTTGTTGTATGAATTCAGCCGACTGGCTGCTTATAACTTCTCTCTTGTCTACAGACTTCATGTAATCTTTTTTTCAGTTAAATTAAATATACAATCGCACCTAAATATGTCCAAACCATTTAGGAGGATTTAACTGGTTTTTCACAGTTCATTAACTAGAGAAGATAGGCCGAGTATTTGCCGTGGCCACTAAGAGAGAATTGATCGAAAATTCGTTGGTTTTTATAGCTAAAAAAAGGCATTCCCAACACGTCCTTTTCCAGGTTTATATCAGCTTTATCACAAGATAATATGAAGGATATTTCCTGAAGGAGCCGTTCTTTTGTTTTCCGGGAAGGACCTTCAAAAATGCCTTTTTTGACTACCCTGTTTTTTTGCTTTACTGCGGAAGTATGTATAAATGCTTCGGAAATTTCTGAACATGTAAAATATTCCGTCTCCCCTATTTTTACCTTTCCTGAAGCCTCATTTTCGGATAATATTTTCAGAAAACAATGCTGCGACTGCCAGTTTAACTTCCGTGGGAGCTGAAATTCCCTTTGATGTGCTTTATATGCTGCCTCTTTCATGCTCCACAAGAGCCACACCATTTGATGTTGGTTGATGGCAGAAGAAATGATCGATCGTTCTTCCGTAGAAAAAACCTTTTCCAAAAAGCCTTTTCTGCGCCAGTTGCTTTCTTTCGCTGCCGCCGCCAAATCGACCACATCATTGCCTATCACGCCTCCTGTTTTTTGGCTTTGATAATTTGCACCGCATCCTGTACGGTCATCATATTGTCCATGGAATCGTTGTCTATGGCAATGTCAAATTCATCCTCTACATCCAGGACAATATCCACCAGGTTTGCAGAATTAATTTCCAGGTCTTTTATAAAATCTGTGTCCTGCCCAAAATCCTGAAAAGCCTGCTCATTCTGGACATATGGCTTCACGATCGTTTTAAGTCTTTCAATTATCTTATTTGTTTCCATTCCAGGGTTTAAAGTTTAAAGTTTAATGTTTAAGATCTGTCCATACCTAAAAAGAGTTGCTTTTTTAAGTTCAAAATTTTCTGACCACTGACCACTGAGCACTATTTTCAACTGAATTTACCAAAAATTACTACGGCGTTCACATCGCCAAAACCAAAACTGGCCTTTGCCAGGAGGTTTACCTCTCTAAAAAGGGTTTTTTGGGGAACATTTTCCCTTCCCACAAGATTTTCAATTTCAGGATGCAGATCTCCAGTATTGATATTTCCGAAAATAAAATTTTTACTCACCTGTAGCACACTGGCTACACATTCTATGCTCCCCGATGCACTTAGGCAATGCCCGGTGAGGCCTTTCAGACTATTAATGGACGGGAAATCTGCAGCGTTTAAATCTAAAGCTGTTTTCCAATTGGAAATTTCAGTAGCATCCATAGTCGTGGCCGTAAGATGGCCGTTAATAGTATCCAGACCATCCCCTCTCACACCGGCGTCAAAAATGGCATTTTGAATACATTTTTTTACACCTTCAGAATTTGGTGCAGTCATACTGCCGCCGTTTCTTTGACCGCCACTGTTGATGTGGCCGCCCAAAACTTCGGCATATATTTTCGCACCTCTTTTTTTGGCAGATTCCAGTTCTTCCAGAACCAGGGCACCGGCGCCACTTCCGGGGACAAATCCGGCAGCCGATTCACTCATCGGCCTGGATGCATTCGTAGGGTCCTGATTGTATTTATGCGGAAGGATGCGCATGGCATCAAACCCACCCCAAATATAGGGACCGCTATCACTGCAACTTCCGGTCAACACGCGAGTTACTTTTCCCAATTTTATTCGGTCATAGGCCATGAGAACGGCCTCTGTGCCTGTAGTGCAAGCTGAAGAATTGGTGGTGACCTGATTGCCACAACCCAGTTTCTTGTTCAAATAAGCGCTAATGCCACTCGCCATGGTTTGCACCACACTGGTGCTCCCGAGACGGCGCGTCTTGCCGGCGTCAATCATATGTATGGCCTCCCGGAATTTATCAACACCCAAAATCCCCGTGCCAAAAATGATCCCGCTGTCCCAGTCGGTCGCGGATTCTTCATGAACGGTTAAGCCCGCGTCTTTCCAGGCATCAATTCCTGAAATCACTCCATAAACAATTCCACTACTATTCAGGCTTCTTAGTTCAAGAGGCGTAAAATATTCCTGTAAAAGATTTTCCGGGATTTCCGGTTTTCCGGCTATTTGGCAACTGAATTTCAACCGCTCCAGTTCCGGCTGAAACCTGATCCCGCTGATTCCTTGCTGAATGGCTTGTTCAAAGTTTTCCAGGCCCACGCCATTTGGCGCTGCTACACCCATTCCTGTTATTACTACCCTCCTATTCATGACGCCTCAACATTCCTGAAATTTCTCCTCTACAAATTAATTTTCCTTCTGCATTGTGCATCCGGACCTTGCATTTTAGTTTCTGAAATCTAAAATAGACTTTTTCTGAAGTAACCGTCACCTTTTCTCCGGGAAACACCGGTAAAAAAAAATCGACCTCCGTGGAACTAAGAGCAACCTGATAGTTTGAAAGGTTTTCTTGATCTTTCATGAGAAAGATTCCGAGACAAACGACGCCTATTTGAGCCATACATTCGGTAAGGATCACTCCCGGCGTCACGGGATTATCCTTAAAATGGCCACTATAGAAATCTGCATCTGCCCGAAAAGTATAGGTTCCGGAAGTGCCATTTTCGGTGACCTCTTCCAATTCATCTACGAAAAGAAAAGGTTCAGCATAGGGCAATGAATTAATTATTTGGGTGTTTTGGTTCAAGTTTTTTAAGGTTTAAATTTCCTGGTTGCCTGTTGCCTGTTGCGGGTTCTATTTTAAAAATTCAATATTGTGGGTTGAAGATTAAGGATTTAAATTTATGTTAGGACCCGATTCAAAGCTCAAAAAGCACATCTTTTCACTGGAAATGTCTACTTATAACTAATAACTATTAACTATTTAAGGTGTTCCCCACCATTCACCGGGATCACTGTGCCGGTGATCCAGCTGGCTTCGTCTTTGCTTAACAAATATACCGCATTGCCAACATCAGCTGGGGTGGTGAGCCGCTTAAAAGGATTGCGTTTAAGAGCATGCTGTCGCAGCGATTCATAGCCGGGGATTAATTCCAAAGAACGAGTTACCGTCACTCCTGCCTGTATGCAATTCGCCCGAATGCCTTCTGGGGCAAATTCCAATGCGATACTTCGGGTAATTGCCTCCAGGGCTACCTTGGCGGCTGAAACTGCAGCATAATCCTTCCAGGCCTTTGTATTTCCTTCACTAGTGAAAGAGAGTACCCGTGCATCTTTTGCGAACAATTTCGCATTGTAAATAAGCTTTGTCCAGTCGTAAAGGCTAATGGCCATCGCATCAAGTGTCTGCTGGAAATCATCATTTTTTAAGGTAGGTTCTTCCCCCAGCATTGATTTGAGGTTCCCCTTTGAAATGCTGTGCAAAAGGGTCCGGATTTTCCCCTTCTCCCCCAAAATACTTTTTATTTCTTCGGCCATTTCTTCCCTCTTTTCACGTCGGGTCGCATCCACATTAAAGCTGTGGAGTTTTACGCCGAGCTTTTTTATTTCTTCAAAGGAATCCTTTATTTCTGGAAGGTCATCCCTTCTGTCGCGGTGTACAATTATGATGTTCATACCATGGGTAGCTAGCTTTTTTGCCGACGCAAACCCAAGTCCGCTGCTGCCTCCCAGGATGAGTGCCCAGTAATCTTTGCCTTCAAATTCTTTTACCATTGCAAGAGTATTTTTTGTGCCGAAAATCCGGGGCCAAAACTTAACATTAGTCCCTGCTCCCCTTTTGACACGGGTTTTTCCATAAAGCGTTCCAATACATACAAAACCGTTGCACTGCTCATGTTACCATACAAACGCAGTACTTCTTTCGTGTCATCAATGTTTTTCCCCAGGTCACCAAAAAGGTCCTCTACTGTTTGTACAATCTTTTTTCCGCCCGGATGAAAAATAAGATGTTGTACCTGTTCAATACTGCTATTGTGTTTTTTGAGGAACGGATGGATGATCTTTGGAAAATGTTCAGCGATCGTTTGCGGAACTGCGGGATCCAGGATCATTTTTAGCCCCTGATTTGTCAAATCAAATCCCATTAAGTTTGTCGCATCAAAAAAGTGGTACATGTCCTGCCCCAGGATTTCCGGTCCCTGTGCATCTTCTTCCGAAGAAAGCAACACGCAGGCGGCACCATCGCCAAAAATGGCAGCGCTCACCATATTTGCCATTGAAAAATCGTCCAGTTGCAAAGTTGCCGTAGGGCTTTCCACCGCAATAACAGCGGCGCGTTTGCCTTTGTTGGCTTTCAGAAAATTCTGAGCATAGATAATGCCCGAAATCCCCGCAGCACAACCCATCTCAGTTACCGGAAGCCGTACCACATCCTGCCGCATATCAAGTTCATTGATAAGGTAAGCGTCCAGAGACGGGATCATGATTCCTGTACAGCTAACGGTAATAATATAATCAATGGAATTTGCTTCCCAATTGGCCTTTTTGAGTGCCTTCTGCAATACCTGGGTTCCCAATTTTTTTACTTCACGACAATAAATATTGTTTTTATCTTTAAAGGAAGTAGCGGTAAAAACTTCTGCAGGATCCATAATGGAATATCTTTTATCAACAGCAGCGCCTTCAAATATTTTTACCACTTTCCGCTTAAACCTTTCCTCCTGCCCCTCCAGCCAGGTCTCTACAAAAGGAATGACCTTTTTCGTCTCGCGGGAGAACGGGGGTAATTGTTTGGATACAGTTGTTATTTTTACACTCATAATTCCTTTAACTCCTTTATTTAATTAAAACCCATTGGTACCTAAAAGCCCATTTCCAGGAAATTTTTTGTTGGCTAACTTTAAGGTTCCTTCCATACCATTGGAGATCGCCCTTTTTAAACGCCCGTAGAATTGAGGTCAGGCCATCTTTTTTTGCAATATCATTTCTTATGAACACAGCACAAAAAGCTTTGAAAAGCCGGTATGCAGTTTTACTTCTCTGTAAATCATTGATCACTATTCCCTGTTTAGCTACCCCGACAAAAATTTCCAGGAGGTTTTCAATTTCCTCATCCCTGAAATGATGTAAGGTCAAGGTACATAAAATAACGTCTGCCTCTAAATTCCTGAATTTTTCTGAAAAAACATCCAGGGCGTCAAATGAAATTTCAGGAAATTCTCTTGTATTTTTCCTCGCAATCCCGATTGCGTGTTTATTTGCATCGATCCCCAAAAGTTTCATTTTAATCCCCTTTTTCCGGCCGAATTGTGCAACTTCCCTGAGCAGGCTACCGTTGCCGCAACCTATGTCCAAAATCCTTAATGGCTGCTGATGGGTTGTTTTATCAAAAATTTTCTCCAGTCCTTTCAGGGTTATTTTATTTCCGCCCAGCCATTTATTGATCCTGTCCAGGTCTTTTAGTGTTTTTTTTAACTCCATTCCCTGTAGGTCGAAATCGTCCATGATCTCCCGCCGATCCAATCGATGTTTGGTGTTCAATTTCATAAAATCGTGCTGCCGTGGGTTTTTTTAATGATCTTCGGAAGTAGAAAAGGAAAAGTTGAAACTACCGATTGTGATAATTCTGCAAGAGAATCCTTCAGCAGAATTTTCTGCAGCCATTTTCCAGCCCTTAACCGACTTTTGAAATGTGAATCCCAAACATTTTGATAAGATGCTTCCATTTCTTCTCTGGTTGTTTTCTTTTCGAGGTGTTTCAGAAGAACTTCCGAAGCTAATTTGGCACTATGAACGGCCATGGCCATTCCATTCCCACAGAGTGGATGTATCAACCCGGCAGTGTCGCCCAACATTAAAATATGATCTTCCACTGCTTTTTTCTGGCTGAAGGAAATCTGGGCGATTGTTAGCGGCTGGTCAAAAACCGGGGAAGAACTGGAAAGAAAACGATCCAAAAATGGGTTTTTCCGAAGAACTTTTTGGTTGAAAATTTCCGGATCTTTATATTTTTTAAAACTGTTATAAGTGGCCAGATAGCAGAAATTCACTTCCTCATTTTCTGTTTTGGACAAGCCACAGTAGCCGCCTTTAAAATTGTGCAGGGCCACGAGATCGACAGGAAAATCTTTGTTTGTAAAATGGGTTTTAACTGCCATCCAGGGTGCTGATTTTTGGAAAAATCCCCGTTCCAGCTTTTTGTCCAACAGAGATCTCTTTCCAAATGCACCAAAAACATATTTCGCTGAATATTCTTTGTCTGCAGAAGTCGTTACTTTAAAATGATCTTCAGAAAAAGCCACTTCAGTTACCTTTTCCTGAATTACTTCCGCCCCATTTTTAAGGGCTGTTCGAAACAGTAAGTTGTCCAGCACGTAACGGCTTATTCCAAGGCCTCCCAATGGTAGATCCACTTCCAGGGAATTTCCTTTTGCCGTGCTATACTTCAAACGTTGGATATTCTTTGGTTTTAGATCGAGGACTTCAATCCCGAGAAGGTTAAAGTATGGAAGGACTTCCCTGGACAAATATTCGCCACAAACCTTATGGTGCGGGAAAGCTTCCTTCTCAAAAATGGCAGTTTTGATACCTTTTTTTGCCAGATGTATACCTGCCGTCAATCCGGCGAGTCCACCACCAATAATTAATACTTCAAAATCCTTCACTTATTCCAGTTTGGAAACAAAAAAACCCGGCGAGCCGGGCTTTTCATTTCAGAATAATCATTTTAATTATTCGTTTGTCTCTGGGCTTCTTGCACCAATTCTTCGCTGGCCACAATTGCAAGCTCTACCCTTCTATTTTTCGATCGGCCTTCAACAGTGGAGTTGTCGTACTTTGGCTGACTCTCGCCATACCATTTAGTTTCTATCCTGTTGCCAGCAATTCCATTGCTTTTGAGGAAATTGGTAACGGCCTGGGCCCGATTTTTTGAAAGGGCAAGGTTATAAGCATCGCTTCCCGAACTATCTGTATGTCCTTCCACCAAAATATTGGTGTCTGGATATTCCTTAAAGATGTTTGCCAGGTCTAGTAGCGCTTCGCGGGATTGGCCTTCAATATTGTATTTCTCAGTGGCAAAATAGATCCCGCTGGTTTCATCAAAAGTAACATTTATACCTTCCCCAACCCTTTCCACTTCGGCTCCGGGGATTTCTTCTTCAATCCTTTGGGCTTGTTTGTCCATTCGGTTTCCTATGTAAGCACCGGCGGCACCGCCCACCACGCCACCAATTATGGCGCCCAAAGCAGTGTTTCCATCACCTGTGTTGTTACCTACAACTCCGCCAATAACCGCACCTCCACTGGCACCAATTACGGCTCCTTTTTGTTCGTTGCTCGCATTTCGCGTGGCATCACAACTAAAAAGTAACGTTGAAGCAAATAAAATTGCAAAAATTCTGTTTATCACTGTTTTCATATTTCTAAAGTTTAGTAAAGTTCATTTGTATTGGAAAAGGTCTCCCTTCAAAATTGATGGTTTGTTCCCAAACCATTTGATCTCCGGAAAGGTTTTTTAGATTTATCCTGTATCCCTGGTTGCCCGTTGTTGATTTATAATTGGCATCGGTTGGCTTGAACATAAGATCATACGTGCCTGCCGTGGCATCGGATACTTTAATTGACCAGATAAAAAATTGCGAGCTACTTTCACAGCCCAGGCCCGACAGCTCATATGATCCAGTGTTATTATTGGAAATAAAGCGCCAGCTACTGTTTTCGAGACAGCGTGAGGGCACATCATTGAAAAGACTAACCTGCAGGTTTTCATTTTCCCCCGGATAGGTGACACTGGTAAGCTGCCAATTCCCTTTCATGGTTTGTGTGGCCTCTTTGACCACTGCCATTGATCCACAGGAAACCAGGAATGCTATTGTTAAAACTAAAAGGACTACTTTTTTCATTTTTCTGTTTTTATTAAAAAATCCAGTGTTCGATCAGGATTTTCCTTCAGGAACACTGGATTACCTTTTTCTACATTTATTTTCTAAAAAGTCGGCTGATCAACGCTATTACAAGGAGTACTAAGAAGATGTAAAAGATGATCTGCGCGATATCGGCAGCCCCTTCTGCAATTCCCCCAAACCCAAAAATAGCGGCAATGATTGCAATAATTAGAAAAATCACGATTAATCGTATCATATGAAATAGATTTAGTGGTTAGTTCCTTTAAAATTACATTTAGAGCGTCCCTTAGACAAAAGATTATTACTTATTTAACAATACTTTTGTAAATATAACCCAACAAAATCGCAATGCTCCCAATCCTTTCTTAATATTTTATCAAATCCAATAATTGGGCTTCAAATCTTTTCTTGGGGAGATAGCCTTCTTCAAGAGCTGCCGAAAAGGGAACCGGCGTGTCCAAACTACCCACCCGCCGTACCGGGGCGTCCAGGAATTCAAAACATGCCTCGGAAATTAGGGCAGAAATATCTGATGCAATCCCCCCAAAAAGTGAATCTTCCTGCAGGATAATAACCTTTCCGGTTTTTTTTACGGAGTCAAAAATGGCTTCTTTGTCTAGTGGCTGAAGGCTGCGGAGATCCAGCAAATCGGCGTCTATTTCAGGATTATTTTCCAAAATTTCCAGGGCCCAGTGAACAGAAGCCCCAAAAGAAATGATGCTTACCTGCTTTCCTTCTTTCAGCAGGGCGGCCTTCCCAAAAGGAATTGTGTAATAATTTTTAGGCACCTCCTGGCGTTTACTCCTGTACAAAGCTTTATGTTCAAAGAAGAGCACTGGATTGGGATCATTGAAAGCAGTGTTTAAAAGCCCTTTGGCATCCATGGGAAAAGCCGGATAAACTACTTTGAGCCCGGGGGTTTTTGTAAACCAGGCTTCATTGGTCTGGCTGTGAAAAGGACCTGCGCCCAATCCGCCACCGCAAGGCATCCTAATGACCACATCTGCCTGTTGCCCCCAACGATAATGCACTTTTGCCAGATAATTTACCAATGGGTTGAAACCTGAGGTCACGAAATCTCCAAATTGCATTTCTACCATAGCTTTCATCCCGTTGATAGAAAGGCCCATCGCTGTTTCCAAAATTCCAGATTCGCAAATAGGCGTGTTGCGCACACGGTCTCTTCCAAATTCTTCAACAAAACCTTGGGTGATCTTGAAAACGCCTCCATATTCAGCAATATCCTGCCCCATAAGCACCAGGTTTTCATGCTTTTGCATAGACTGCTGTAAACCCTGGGAAATTGCATCTATGAAACGAATTTCTTCAGTCTCAGTTCCTTTTTCAAAATCCTGATATTCAAAATGTTGGAATACATCATTTAATTCGTTTCTTTCATCAAACTCAACTGCATTTTCAGCATTTGCTTTTTTTAAATTCTCATTTATTTCGGCCTTAAATTCCAGTTTGTAGTGCTGATCCTCTTCTTCGGTTAAAATACCTTCTGCCAATAAATATTCCCGAAAATTATTAACGGGATCTTTTATAGCCCAGTGTTCCATCAATTCATTGGGGACATATTTGGTTCCGCTGGCTTCTTCATGTCCACGCATTCTGAAGGTTTTGAATTCCAGAAACACAGGCCGCGGATTTTCACGCATACTGGCAGTCAATTCTTTTACGGTATTAAAAACCTCCACTACATTATTACCATCCAGGATGTGGGATTCCATACCGTAGCCTTTGGCGCGATCGGCCAAATGTTCACACTTGTATTGTTCAGAAGTGGGAGTAGACAATCCGTAGCCATTGTTTTCAATGCAAAAAAGCACGGGCAGGTCCCAAACAGAAGCGATATTCAGGGCTTCATGAAAATCCCCTTCGCTCGTGGCACCTTCGCCGGTGAAAACAGCCGTGACTTTTTTCTCTTTCCGCAGCTTATGAGCCAGGGCAATCCCGTCGGCAACGCCCAATTGTGGTCCCAGGTGGGAGATCATTCCTATTATTTTATACTCTTGCGTCCCGAAATGGAAACTGCGATCCCTGCCTTTAGTAAAACCTAATGCTTTTCCCTGCCATTGTGCAAACAATCGGAGCAACGGAATTTTCCGGGTGGTAAAGACACCTAAGTTCCTGTGCATCGGCAGAATATATTCATCGTCCTGCAGAGCCATGGTCACGCCGGCAGCAATCGCCTCCTGCCCTATTCCGCTAAACCATTTAGACACCTTACCCTGCCTAAGTAAAAGCAGCATTTTTTCCTCTATTGAACGGGGCTTCAGCATGGCTTTGTACAATTCCTTCAATTGGTCATTTGTGAGCGCCTGCCTGTTGTAATTAATATAAGTTTGCTGCGTTTGCTTGGTATCCATAGACTTTAATTGCTTTCTCAAATGTACTCAAAATGGGACATTCAGATATAAGAAATTTATAAAGCCTCAACCACTCCGCATAAATTATTTAACTTTGTGAAGTACTAACTAAGAAAAACAAGGAAATGAACAATATTCCCAGTGTGGATCTTTCAGATTTTCTATCTGAAGACCCCCAGCGCAAACAAAAATTCGTGAATGAAATTGGCAAGGCCTATGAGGAAATTGGGTTTGTTGCTTTGAAAAACCATTTCTTAAGCGATGATCTTGTAGATGAATTATATAAGGAGGTCAAAGGCTTCTTTGCCCTGCCCCTGGAAACAAAGCAGAAGTATGAAATAGAAGGCCTGGCTGGCCAGCGCGGTTATATTTCCTTCGGAAAAGAACATGCGAAAGGCAAGAAAGAAGGCGACCTTAAGGAGTTTTGGCATTTTGGACAGGAACCTTCTGAAGATGCCGTTCTAACTGAAGAATATCCTGAAAATGTGCAAGTGAAAGAACTTCAGGATTTCAATCACACCGGGATGGAAGCTTACCGGATGCTGGAAAAAACCGGGATTTATGTACTTCGGGCACTTGCTCTGTACATTGGGCTGGATGAACATTATTTTGACCACTGGGCGAGTAACGGGAACAGTATTTTGCGTCCCATCCATTACCCTCCCATAACCGAAGAACCCAAAGGTGCAGTGCGTGCTGGTGCCCACGGGGACATAAATTTAATAACTTTATTGATGGGCGCTTCCACAGGAGGTTTGCAAGTGCTTCGGAAAGATGGAGAATGGATCGATGCCATTCCCAATGAAGATGAACTGGTGATTAACGTAGGTGATATGCTTGAAAGGCACACCAACAACAAGCTGCGGTCCACCGTCCACCGCGTGGTAAATCCGCCAAAGGAAGAATGGGGAAATCCGCGGTATTCGATTCCCTTTTTTATGCACCCGCGAAGTGAAATGCCCCTAAATTGCCTGGAAGAATGTATTGATAAAGAACATCCCAAAGCATATCCCGATATAACTGCCGGGGAGTTTTTGCACCAGCGCCTGGTGGAAATCGGACTCAAAAAATAGTTTATGGCAAAGAAAAAGCTTGGACTTGAAGATCTGGGAGGATTTGTTTTTTCAACCAATGATGACTTTGAACCAGACACGGATTCAAATGAACAACAGGAATCGTTAAAACCTGAAGAACAAATACTGGAGGCCCATTATAGTTCCAAAGGCCGCGCAGGTAAAACTGTCACGGTTGTAAAAGGATTTGTTGGCCCCGAAGAAGATCTTACATATTTGGGGAAACAGCTGAAGAAAAAATGTGGCGTTGGCGGCTCGGTCAAAGACGGCGAAATAATTATCCAGGGAGATGTAAGGGATAAAGTTATGGCCTACCTTCGCGAGAAAGGCTACAAGGTAAAACGCATTGGTGGTTAATCAATAACAGGAATCTATGGAGGCTAAAAAGTTGTTGCACATCACCAATGGTGATGAACTTACTGAAAAAATCCTGAAGCTGGATATTCCAGGGGATGTAATTACCTGGAGGGAAATGTTGTGCGAAGGCCCCACTTCTGCTGAAGTCGGCGGCGAGAAATTTGTCAAGCTGCGAATGGAGTTTCTACAGGCAAAGTACAACATTCCCGAAGCCCAATATCATAAAGAATTTCTCGAAGAACTGGCAAAACTTGCAGTCATAAACAACTACGATGAAATTGTATTGTGGTTTGAGTTCGATCTTTTTTCCCACATGAACATGCTCGCCCTTATTAGTTTTCTCCTTCAGAACAAGAAAAACGATCCTTTGTCGCTTGTGTGCAGCAAAAAATTAAAGGGGGAAAAAGAAATGGTGCCTTTATCTGAACTTTCAGAAAAGAACCTAAAAATGCATTATGAGAATCGAATACAACTGACCGAGGATGATATTTCCACAGCAGAATTAATTTGGGAACTGTACTGCGCCGAAAGTCCAAAACGCCTGATTTCTGAAATCAAGAAAACCACCAACTTTGAGTATTTGTCCAGCAGTATCAGGGCACATATTGAAAGGTTCCCCCAGGTAAACACTGGAATTAATTCTTTGGAAAAACAAGTCCTGAAGCTCATCCAGGAACACAAGATCACTTCCATCCAACATTTGCTGGGATATGCTTTGCAATATCAGGGTTATTATGGATATGGTGGAGAACAAATGCAACGGGTAATTGAAAAAATGAGTCCGTTTTATAACCAGACCGAAGAAGAAATAAAATTGAATGAAGATGGCGTTAAAGCCCTCAACGGAACAAAAAATTATTACCAAAACTTAAAAGACGATGAATGTTTAGGGGGAGTGAGAAAATACAGTTTTCTCTACGATCCCGAAAATCACCACCTACTAAAACTTTAATATGAATCATTTGGCAGCTTCAGAATTGATCCTGAACAAGGATGGAAGCATCTATCACCTAAATCTCCTTCCCGAACAAATAGCCGACACAGTGATCGTGGTGGGCGACCAGGACAGGGTGGGAAAAATCACGAAATATTTTGACAAGGTAGAACTTGTTGTCCAAAAAAGGGAATTCCATACCCAAACCGGAACCTATAAAGGGAAAAGGATCAGCGTGCTATCTACCGGAATTGGGACCGATAATATCGATATTGTCCTAAATGAACTGGATGCCCTCGTAAATATTGATTTCAAGACGCGGGAGATCAGGGATAAAAAGAAAAGTCTGGATATTATTCGCGTGGGGACTTCGGGATCTGTACAAAAAGATATTCCGGTAGATTCTATTGTGGCCAGTGAATTGGCGGTAGGATTTGATACGGTTCTTCACTTTTACCAAAGTGAAGGGATCCAACTTCAGGATTTTAATGAGGCTCTGGCAAATCACCTGCAGTTACACCCAAGGAATAGTAGACCATATGTGGTGGAAGGGGATCTGGAACTATTCAAAAAATTCAAGACCCCCGAAGTATATGCCGGATTCACAGGATCAAATGTGGGCTTTTATGCACCACAGGGGCGGGTTCTAAGGCTAGCATTGGAAGATGAAAATCTAAAAGATAAAATTGCCTCCTTCAACTTCAAAGGCAAAAAGATCACTAACCTGGAAATGGAAACTTCAGCCATTTACGGGCTGGGGAAACTTTTGGGCCACAGGACACTTTCACTTAATGCGATCATTGCCAACAGGGCGACTGGAAATTTCACAAAAGACGGCGCCAAAGCTGTTGATAATTTGATAAGATACACCCTGGACAAGCTGGTCCCGACCTAATTTGGCGAAGATTTCCAGGTACGTGTTTCGCAATTGCGGCAAATGAAGGGGCCTGAAAAAAGTCTTCTGAAAAAACTAGCTTAGGAGTTCCTGGTGAAATTCAAAAAACAACAGGACTATTTTGGAAAGATCTATAGGCAAATTGTTCAGGAACTCAATGATTTTCTGGTGCACAGAAGGATCTATGTCTTTCAAAATGACAGGAATGAAGGAATTTACTTGGGAAGTGCTGATTGGATGAAACGCAAACTCGATAGAAGGATTGAAGTGATCGCCTCAATTTATGATAAAGCTATAGCGAATGAATTCCGAATCCAGCTAAACGACAATGTAAAAACCAGGATACAGGATTCTTCAGAAAAAAAAGAATTGACCCCCAGAAATGAGGCGGAAAAACCTGTACGTTCCCAAATTGAAATTTACAAATACCTTAAAAAAATAAGCACGCGGCATGAAAATAATAAAAGTGGGAGGTGTCCCGGAACACTTCAATCTTCCCTGGCATTTGTGTATCGATGACGGAATTTTTCAGAAGGACGGGCTGGATGTAAGCTGGCGTGATTTTCCAGATGGAACGGGAGCCATGTGCAAAGCTTTAAGGAACAAAGAAATTGATTTGGCCGTGATCCTGACCGAAGGCATTATAAAAGACATTTTACATGGTAATCAAGCTGTTATTGTTCAGGAATATATAGCCTCGCCCCTCATTTGGGGGATCCATGTAGCCGAAGGATCAGACTACGAGACTATAGCTGACTTAAAAAACACCAAAGTGGCAATTAGCCGTTATGGTTCGGGATCCCATCTCATGGCATTCGTCCATGCAAAGAACCTGGGTTGGGATCCAAACCAGTTGGAGTTTGAGGAAGTCGGGAACATAAATGGTGCTGTGGAAGCTTTGCAAAATGAAAAAGCCGGATATTTTATGTGGGAACATTTCACCACAAAACCTTTGGTGGATAAAGGAACCTTTCGGCGGCTTGGGGACTGTCCTTCCCCCTGGTCCTGCTTCGTTATTGCGGTAAGAAAAGAATTTTTGGAAAAACAACCGGCTGCAATACTAACTATGCTGAAATCCCTAAATTCGGTCACTAAGAAATTTAAAGAAATCCCTGGAATTGAAATTGCATTAGCCAATAAATACGATCAAAAACCGGGGGATATCCAGCAGTGGATGAACATCACCCGTTGGAGCCAGAAACAGATTTCGGTAATGGAGATCGAAAATGTGCAGGAACAATTAAAAGAACTGGGGCTTATTGAGAACACGAAAGAAAATTCGTATTTTTTGCCCTCTAAATAAAGACTAAAATCATGAAAAATAAAATATACATTTGCTTCTTCTCAGTATTTTTACTGGTGGCCCACAGCGGTTTTGCACAGGAATATCAGGATGTTGAATTGTATCCAAGGGATACTGCCAAAAATGAGATAAGCCTGAACATCCTGAACGTTTTGGTCTTTGGCGCCATGGATTTTTCGTATGAAAGGATCTTAAGCGATAATACTAGTCTGGGAGTGGCGATATTCTCGAAAGTTTTTAATAAAAATGAGGGAGAGAATGTGGATTTTTCCAAGGCTTATTCCAAAAGTTTTTCCATTACCCCAAAATTTAAATATTTCTTAAGCGAAGAACAAACAGCTTCGGGTCTATATGCTGAAGTTTTCGGAATGTTTTCGAATGGCAAGAATAAAAAAGAGGTGGACGCAATTGATCCTGAAACCGGAAATACAATACAAAGAGAAGTCTCCCTGGATTTCACTGATCTTGCTTTAGGAATTGGTGCCGGAGGAAAATTTGTTGCCAAACAGGGTTTTCTTGTTGATGTATCTTTTGGACTTGGTAGAAATTTTTTTCACAAAGATTCCCCAGATATTGTGATCCTGCCTTCTGTGAATGTAGGTTACCGGTTTTAGCTACCAGTCAATTGGCTCCCGGCCTTTAGAAACCAAATATTCATTTGTTTTGCTGAAGTGTTTGTTCCCAAACCAGTGACCGCGAATAGCGGCTAGTGGCGATGGATGTCCACTTGTGAGTACCAGATGTTTTGAAGTATCAATTTTGCTGACTTTCTTTTTGGCTGGACCACCCCATAGCAGAAAAACCAATCCTTCCCTTTCTTTGGACAATAACTCAATAACAGATTCCGTAAATTTTTCCCACCCCTTTTTCTGATGGGATCCGGCTTGTCCCGCCCGCACAGTTAAAGTGGCGTTCAACATTAACACGCCCTGTTTTGCCCAGTGCGTTAGATTTCCAGTAGCAGGCATTGGCTTCCCCAGATCATCCCCCATCTCTTTAAAAATGTTTACGAGGGAAGGAGGAGTTTTTACTTCCGGCTGTACCGAGAAACAAAGTCCGTGGGCTTGCCCGTACCCATGGTATGGATCTTGCCCTATGATTACTACCTTTGTATCCTTGAACGCCGAAAGCTCAAAAGCCTGAAAGATGTTTTCTGGTTTTGGAAAACATTCATTTTGTTGATACTCGTTTTCCACAAACTTCTGAAGTTCCTGAAAATAGGGTTTTTGAAGCTCTGTATTTAACTTTTTTTTCCAATCTGGGGCGATATCGAGGTGCATAATATTAACTAAATTGCGATTGCTCAAAAATAGGGCTTTTTATATATGATTAAAATTACAGCTAAGACTCTTTCCGACTTAGAATTTCCCACAGTATGCCAGCAGGTGAGCGAGTTCACGATCACAAATCCTGGTAGAGACAAAGCGTTGGCAATGGTCCCTTTCAAAAGTCGCGAAAAGACCCTGTTTGCCCTTCACCAAACAAATGAATATGTCTCTTCCTTTCAACAGGAAAGCCGAATTCCCAATCATGGTTTTGACGCAATAGATCAGGAAATAAAATACCTGAACATTGAAGATACGATGTTGGAAGCTTCGGGCCTTCGGAAGATCAGTGCTATTTCTGAAACTGCCAATACACAGATCAAATTTTTTCAGGAATTTCAGGAAATATATCCTGCGCTTCATAAAACCACTTCCGAAATAGAATATACGCCGGTATTGATTGAGAATATCAACAAGGTAATCGACCATTTTGGGGAGGTAAAAGATGATGCCTCGCCCCTATTGCAGGAAATCCGGAGGAAGGCCAATCACGTAAAAGGCCAAATCAATGCCAGCTTCGGGAGCGCCCTCACGCATTACAACAACCTCGGTTATTTGGATGACATACGCGAGAGCGTGGTGGAAAATATTCGGGTATTGGCGGTAAAAGCCATGTACCGCAGAAAAGTGAAAGGCGGGATATTAGGCAATTCCAAGACTGGAAGTATTGTATATATCCAACCTGAAGCTACTTACAACCATACACGCGAATTAAATAATCTGGAGTACGAAGAAAAGGAAGAGGTCAAGCAGATCCTTAAACAACTCACAAATTTCATTCGCCCGTACAGGCCCCTGTTGATCGAATATCAGGATTTGTTGAGCGGCATAGATGTCATTGCGGCCAGAGCCAAATATGGAATGCAGATGGACGCGGTGCTCCCAAAGATTTCCGAAGATCGGGAAATGGATCTCAGGGATGCGTACCACCCTTTGTTGCTACTGAACAATCGTAAAAAAAAGGAAAAAACTTTTCCGCAGTCAATAAACCTTGATCAAGAGAAACGGATCATTGTGATCTCCGGCCCCAATGCCGGCGGAAAAAGTATCACCCTAAAGACGGTCGGTCTATTGCAGGTAATGCTGCAAAGCGGGCTGTTGATCCCTGTGCACGAGTACAGCCGCATGTTTTTTTTCGAAAAAATCCTCACCGATATTGGCGACAACCAAAGTATCGAAAATCATTTGAGCACGTACAGTTACCGACTCAAAAACATGAATTACTTCCTGAAAAAATGTGACAGTCAAACGCTCTTTTTGATAGATGAGTTTGGTACCGGAAGTGATCCTGAGTTGGGAGGTGCGCTCGCCGAAACTTTTCTCGAGGTTTTTTATGAGAAAGAATCTTTTGGGATTTTAACAACCCACTATGCCAATTTAAAAATGCTGGCCAATGAACTACCGGGTATGGTCAATGCCAACATGCTTTTTGATGCGCGTACCCTGGAGCCGCTTTATAAACTCCACATGGGGGAAGCCGGAAGTTCTTTTACTTTTGAGGTTGCCCAAAAGAATGGGATTCCGTACAGTTTAATAAACCGTTCAAAAAAGAAGGTGGAACGCGGAAAAATCAGGTTTGATAAGAGTATAGCCGATCTTCAGAAAGAACGATCGAAACTTCAAAAAACCACTACTTCATTAAAAACCAAAGAACAAAAAACCGAAAGCGAGAAGAAAAAGCTGGAGGAAACAAATATCCGGATCCAGCAAAAACTGGAGAATTTTCAGGAGCTATACGACAGCAATCAGCGGCTTATTTACCTTGGGAACAAGATCAACGATTTAAGCGAAAAATATTTCGACAACAAACGGAAAAATGAACTTATTGGGGAATTTCTGAAGATTGTGGAAATGGAAAATTCCAAGCGAAAGAAATTGACTGCCAAAGAAAAAAAGGTGGAAAAGACCAAAGAGAAAAAAGTAAAAGAGGAAGCTGAAATAAAAGTGGAGGTAATCCGCAAGAAGAAAAAAGAGAAACGGGTAGAAGAGAAAAAAACAGAAGCCGAAAAGCCGAAAGTCGCCTTAAAAGTGGGTGATCGCGTGAGGATGCAGGATGGCAAAGCTGTTGGCAGCATTGATAATATAGAAAAAGGAACTGCAAAAGTGAACTATGGGATTTTCACGACTTCAGTATCTGTGGACCAACTAGAGTTGGTTCAACGAAAAAAATAGAAAAAGACAAATGGTAAATTACCCAAAGAACAAGAAAATTATTCTTTTTGACGGATGTTGCAATTTGTGCAACAAAACCGTTCAAACCATCATAAAAAAAGACAAAAAAGATGTTTTCCGGTTTGCGCCCTTACAAAGTGATGCAGGCCGTCAAATTGTAAACGAGCGCGGAATAGATACAAAAAATCTTGATTCGGTGATCCTGATTGAACCAGGAGTTGCTTATTACACCGAATCTACTGCGGCTATTGAAATAGCAAAGCACCTGGAAGGATATTCCTGGTTGAAATATCTAAAACCCATTCCCGAAGGATTGCGCAACAGTGTTTATGGAATTATTTCTACTAATCGCTACAAATGGTGGGGCGAAAGAGAGACGTGTATGGTCCCCACACCAGAATTAGAAGCTTTATTCTTGAAATAGTCTGAAATCTGAATTTCAAACGGGAGCTTTTTGCTCCCTTCTTCTTTTAAATTTGGCCCTGTTACTTTAAGTTACTCAACATGAACAACAATTTTTCATTCGTGTTCTTGTTTTGGTGGAAAGAATGGGTATGGAATTTATTTTTTTCAGCAAGGCCTTTTTCCTGAAGTTTCTGAATAAGATCCACGTCTTCAATCGAAACTTTCCCTGTGAGCAAAAGGCCCATATTCTTTCCTGCGGAATAATAGTCGTACACTTTTTTTAATCCAGATAAATACTGATAATCTTTTGTGAATCCGCCTCCCCGGTGGGCACGCAGCGTTATTGACCAGGCGGTGTCCTTATTTAGCTTGTATTGGCTGTACAGGAGGTCAAAAGTGTCACTAAATGAATATCCTTTGATGAGGCTATCAACTGCAAGCACCCGGTAGGCCAGGTGCTTCATTCGTCTCAAAGTCAGGCTGTCACTCATGTACTCGCTAAACACGGCCAAGCCGGCCTGGGTAAGATTGTTGTTGGCAAAACCATGGGAAAAAATGTGCAATGGCTGGTTCAGTCCGTTGAAAGTGGTAAGCATGTTCACCCCAATCTCGTGGTTTGAAAGGATCTTGAGGTCATGGTCGCTAAACTTCCGGTTCTTTTTGATCACCAGCGTTTTGGTGGTATTCAAAGCCATGGCCGCAGCGGTAATGCTGTTACTTTGTCTAATCTTAAATTTAAATGGATAACTTTCGCCAAAGGCCTGGAAAAATGCCTGAGCTTGATCTGCATTGTAGCGAGGTACCATATCTTCTGCATCTTCTTCTTTGTGAAAATGTAGGATGAATTTGGCATTTTTGACATCCTTTTCCTGAGGTGTCCCAAAGACCCGAAGGGAATTATAGAAAAACTTGTTCTTCTGTCCTACAGAAGCAATGCATTGTAGCAGCCCTGCATACTCATAAATCGTATCGTGGTACAATTTCCTGGTCTCCTCGTCCTCAATATCTTCCAGACGCTGACTAAATAACTGCCTTTGCAAATTAAATATGCTGAATTTTAATTTCCGGTAATTAAAGATCGGGTCTTCAGAAAATTTAGAAGTAAAAAACCTCTTTTTTTCCTGTTCAATGTTGAGAGGGTTCAGGTAATTCAGAATATCGATCTCCCGAACCAGCCGGTCGAGGTTCCTGTCTATCTCAAACAAATTAGCATATTCCCGATGTACTTCCTGATCCTGCATGGCAAAAATTTTTAGAAAAAATAAAGGCAAATACAAGGATAAAACCCGGCCTCTACAAGTTTTTATTATATTTTAAAATTAGTCTGCCGTAAAAAAACAGAATGTTCAAATTCAGACTTTTATAAGTAAGCTGAAAGGTAGTCTTTTAAGTTGTTTTCTTTCGCGGAAGCACCACCTCCTCAAACTTTCCCTTTTCTCTTCCATGAACATGAAAAAGAATAAATGTCCTACTTATTTTTCTTTGGGAGGTGATCATCCCAATTCTTCACATTGGGATGTCCCAGTTTATCCACAGATTTTGCCACCAGCATAGAAACGGCAGCATCGCCAGTCACGTTTACGGTGGTACGACACATATCCAGTGGCCTGTCTACGGCAAAAATCAAGGCCAGGCCAGCTTCGGGAATACCCGCCTGTGCCAACACAATTACCAGCATTACCATGCCTGCGCCCGGCACCGCAGCCGAACCAATTGAAGCCAAAGTCGCAGTGGCTATGATCCCCAGCTGGGCTCCAAACGATAAGTCCATTCCAAATGCCTGCGCAATAAAAACGGCGGCCACCGCTTGATAAAGGCTCGTTCCATCCATATTTATGGTCGCTCCAATAGGCAATACAAAACTGGCAACTTCCTCATGTACGCCTAAATGCTCTTCCACCCTTTCCATAGTAACAGGAAGAGTGGCGGCGCTTGAACTGGTAGAAAAAGCCAGAAGTTGGGCCGGGGCGATTCCGTTTTCGAAAAATCCCGGAGTGGTACCGGTGAAAATCCAAACAATCATAAGATAGAACCCAATCATCAAAGCAAGGCCTGCAACCACTGTTACTGCATACATGGCCAGGGCTGCAAAAAGATCGGCGCTGGGAGATTCCACAACCAACGCCGCCAGTAAGGCAAAAACGCCATATGGGGCGGTCAGCATGATTAGATCAATCAACTTTAAGATGACTTCATTGAACCCGTCAAAAAAATCTTTTACCGGTTTAGCTGTTGCCTCCGGAATAAGAATGAGCCCAAGTCCAAAGAAAATAGCAAAGAAGATTACCTGGAGCATATTGGAATTGTCCCCGGCAGCCGCAAAAATATTTTCTGGTACAATATCTTCCAGGGCTTGTAAAGGACCAGATTCTTTTTGGCGTTGAGCATCGGCGATACGAATGGAGGCGTCCCCTTCATAGCTGGCAATAAGATCGTTCCGCGTTTCTTCGGTAATGGCACTTCCAGGCTTGATTAGGTTTACCATTCCAAGACCAATGGAAACCGCAATGACAGTGGTCACTATATAGATCAAAATGGTACGGGTGCCCATTTTTGACAATTTCGAAATATCCTTGAGATCTGAAATTCCTTTTATAAGAGAAGCCAAAATCAAAGGCACTGCAATCAATTTTAGGGCATTGATGAAAATATTTCCAAACGGCTGAATCCAATCACTAATAAATTCTGAACCCCAGGAAAAGTTGGTCATCAAAAGGGCGAAAAGGACGCCACCAACCATTCCCAATAAAATCTGCCAGTGCAGTGCAAGTTTTTTCATGTACTAATTTGTCTGTGAAAATTAAATTTTGGAGGTTTTGTTCAGCAGGTAGAAATCGGCCAGAACGAGTGCTGCCATGGCTTCAACAATAGGAACTGCACGCGGTACGACACACGGGTCATGTCTGCCTTTTCCCTGCATTTCACGTTTGTTCCCGTTGGAATCTATGGTTTCCTGTTTTTGCATAATAGTGGCGACAGGTTTAAAAGCAACTCTGAAGTAAATATCCATTCCGTTGGATATTCCGCCCTGCACCCCGCCGCTGTGATTGGTTTTTGTGCTGCCGTCTTCATTAAAAAGGTCGTTGTGTTTACTGCCTTTCAAAGCTGCTCCGGCAAAACCACTTCCGTATTCAAAGCCTTTTACGGCATTAATGGAAAGCATTGCCTGCCCCAAAACCGCGTGTAATTTATCAAAAACGGGCTCGCCCAGACCAACAGGCACATCTTGTATGACACATTCCACCACTCCCCCAACGGTATCACCTTCTGATCTGATTTTCTTTATGAAAGTTTCCATCTCCCGGGCAATGGCCGGATCTGGGCAGCGGACAGGATTTTTCTCGATTTCAGAAAAATCAACTTCTTTATAACTTTTTTTCAGATCAATTTCCCCCACAGCTGCCGTATAAGCGGTGATTTTCACCTCTGGCAGCAATTGTTTTGCGATCGCTCCTGCAGCAACGCGGCAAGCTGTTTCCCTCGCCGACGAACGCCCCCCGCCTCTGTAATCACGTGTGCCGTACTTTTGGTCATAGGTATAGTCGGCATGCGAAGGCCGGTAAACATCTTTGATATGCGTGTAATCTTTTGATTTTTGATTGGCATTTTCAATAACGAAACCAATAGGTGTGCCGGTGGTTTTCCCCTCAAATATTCCGGAAAGGAATTTTACCGTATCCGGTTCTTTTCGTTGGGTCACAATTTTTGATTGACCGGGCTTCCGCCGATCCATATCGTGCTGTACCAGTTCCAAATCGATTTCCAATCCGGCGGGGCAGCCATCCAGGATGCCGCCAATGGCCTCTCCGTGAGATTCCCCAAAAGTGGTAAGTTTAAAAAGTTTTCCGAAGGAATTCCCGGCCATAAAAGTGATTTTGAGCAAATGTAATTTTTTAAGCCAACAATTGAAAATGTTTATTTCTGCACAAGCAGCGCATCGGCCATTATTTGCACGGGATGAATAGCCTTTTTGCCCGTTCCGTCATATATTTGGTGCCTGCAACTGGTGCCGGGGGCGGCAATAATGGTTTTTGCGGAAGCTTTTCTTACTGCGGGAAACAAAGTTTGTTCCCCAATGGCCATACTTACCTCAAAATGTTCTTTTTCATAGCCAAAAGAGCCCGCCATTCCACAACAACCCGACGGAATGATAGTTACTTCAAAATTCTGCGGAAGGTTGAGCATTGCAAAGGTGTTTTCGATGTTTGATAAGGCTTTTTGGTGACAGTGACCGTGCAGTTTGATCTTCTTTTTTTCTGAAGTAAACGCCGAAGCAGAGATATTCCCGGCCAGGATTTCCCGCTTAAAAAATTCATCGATCAAAATGGCATTTTTGGATACCTTGTTTGCACCCTCTTTATCGTCAGCCAGCCGCAAATATTCATCCCTAAAAGTCAGGAGCGCCGAAGGTTCCAGTCCCAGCAAAGGTCGTTCATCAGAAAGTAGCGGCTTAAAAACACGGATATTTTCATTCGCGACACTTTTTGCTTCTTTTAAAAACCCTTTCGAAATAAAACCCCGGCCGCTTTCGGCATGTTTTACGATTTCTACTTCGTAATTAAGTCCGCGCAGCAACTTCAAAGCTGCAATTCCAACTTCGGAATCTAAATAATTCGTGAATTCATCATTGAACAAATACACCTTTTTCACCGGGTGCAAAGTTTTATGCGGAAATTTTCTGTAATAACTATGAACTGTCTTTTCAGAAAGAAGCGGAAGATTTCTTTCCGGAGCTACGTTCATAAGCTTTTTTAGAGCCCCCGAAGTAGTTTTATTCTTGAAAACCGCATTGGCAACATGCGGAAAATAAGAAGCCAACTTGTTCATTTTGTTGTTGTAGGCAAAAGCTTTTGACCTGAAAGAACTTCCGTTGGCTTGCTGATATTGATATTCAAATTCAGCTTTATAGGCTGCCATATCCACATTGGACGGGCATTCGCTTTTGCAGCCTTTACAACTAATGCAAAGGTCCAGAACCTCTTTCAGTTCTTCGTGATCGAACCTGTTTTCCTTTTCTGAATGCGTGAGAAATTCCCGAAGCGCATTCGCCCTGGCGCGGGTCGTGTCTTTTTCATTCCGCGTAGCGCGATAACTTGGGCACATCGTGCCACCGGCCTCGGCGGGTTTGCGGCAATCCCCGCTCCCATTGCAATTTTCGACTCCCCGTAGTATTCCCAGCGAGTCTGAAAAATTCATGAGGGTTTTGATTTCAGGTTCTTTTCTTCCAGGAGTGTACCGCAAACCTTCATCCATGGGCGCCGCATCAATGATCTTCCCCGGATTAAAAATATGCTGTGGATCAAAAATATTTTTTATTTTCCTGAGCAGTTGAAAATTTCCCTGCCCAATCATATATTCAATGAATTCTGCCCGCACCCGGCCATCGCCATGCTCCCCACTCATAGAACCACCGTACTTTTTCACAAGTGCAGCCACGTCTGTGGTGATCTTTCTAAAAAGCTCGACATCTTCTTCTTTTTTAAGGTTGAGAATTGGTCGTAAATGCAATTCTCCTGCTCCGGCATGTGCATAATAAACTGCTTGCTGGCCATAACTTTTCATGAGGGCAGAAAATTCTGTTATATAAGCAGAAAGATCTTCCACCGCCACTGCAGTATCTTCAATACACGCCACAGCTTTTCGATCGCCCACAATATTCCCCAGCAGGCCTAGTCCCGCTTTACGCAGTTCCAAAGCCAGATCAATAGTTTCATTTCTCAATACTGGCAAGGCGTAAGACAGTTCAGATTCCCTAAGGGTTTTAATCAGCTCTGCAGTTTTATCTGTGAGTTCCAGCTCATCATCTGCCCGCATTTCCAACATTAGAATTGCAGCCGGATCACCTTCTATAAAAAACCGGTTGTCCCTGTATTTCAAACTGTTTTTGGTACAATCCAGGATCGTTTTGTCCATCATTTCGCAGGTAAACAGGGAATGCCGCATGGCCGGAACCACCGCCTCCAAACATTTTTCAACCGAATCAAAATGAGCGGCTATCATAACCGCATTTTTGGGAGGTAAAGGATCGAGCTGCAGGGTAATTTCTGTTGTAAAAGCCAACGTTCCCTCACTCCCGCACAGGAGTTTGCAAATATTCAGCTTCTCCTTTGAATCTGAAAAAATTTCTGAATTGATCAAAGCATCCACCGCATAGCCTGTGTTGCGCCGATGGATTTCTGGTTTTGGAAAACCGTTCCTGATTTGCTGCTGAATTTTTTCCGGTTTTAATTCTTCATACAAACTTCGGTAGATATCCCCTTCTTTGGTTTGTAACTGCAACTTTTCCGCGAAACTTTCCGCAGAAATTTCAGAAAAAACAGTTTCTGAACCGTCAGAAAGCAGCACTTTCATTTCTTTGACCTTATCAGCTGTCACCCCATTTTTAATTGAGGTCGTGCCACTGGAATTATTGCCTACCATCCCGCCAATCATACAGCGGTTGGAAGTAGAAGTATTCGGGCCAAAAAACAGATTGTACGGTTTCAAAAAGCGATTAAGGTCATCCCTAATCACCCCAGGCTGTACTTTTACGGTTTTTCCTGACTCATTAAAATCGAGAATTTTAGTAAAATATTTCGATACATCTACCACAATCCCCTCGCCCACGCACTGCCCGGCAAGAGAAGTACCAGCGGTTCTTGGGATCAATGACGTTTTATGCTGGAGGGCGAAATTGATTAGTTGTACAATATCCTCAGCAGTTTTGGGATAGGCAACGGCTGTAGGAAGGCTTCGGTAAACGGAAGCATCTGTAGCAAAAATTTTCTGCCAAAGCGAACTGGTATACAATTCTCCTTCCAGTTGTAAGGAAAGTTTTTCCAAGCTATTCTTCATCTTTGATTTACAATGAGTTGACCTCCAGCATTTAACGGATTTTAACCAGAATTAACAATTTTTTGGCGAGGCAAACGTGAAAGGAACTTTAAGATAGACTAATTTCGCACATAACAAATTAAAAGAAAATAATATGAAAAGATTAATATTGCTCAGCATTTGTCTAATCGGTTTTGGCTTTAATTCACAAGCCCAAAATATTTCAGAACATGCGTTGGGTTTGAGATTGGGTGACAGTAATGGATTTGGGACAGAGATCTCTTATCAAAATGCGTTAGGCGAAAATAACAGATTGGAATTGGATTTAGGTTGGACAAGCCGGAATCATTATGACGCTTTTAAACTTGTCGGTCTATACCAGTGGGTATGGAATATAGAACAAGGCTTTAATTGGTATGCAGGTGTTGGTGCAGGATTGGGTTCCAGAAGCTTCAATGATAATTACGATAACAATAATGACAACAGCGATATTTTTGTGCTAGTTGCCGGGGACATAGGTATTGAATACAACTTCGATTTCCCTTTGTTACTATCCCTTGATTTTAGACCTGAATTGGGATTGGATGATTATGGCGATGACGTGAATTTTGACATCGCTTTAGGTATCAGATATCAGTTCTAGAAAAAGAAGAATTAAGTAAAAAAAAGCATCCAAAAATGACATTTTTGGATGCTTTTTTTATGCTTTGCTTTGAATGGCTTTTTTGTAAAGATCTTCATATAAAGGCACCACCGAATAAATGTCGAAAATAAATGCCTGCTTGCGGGCGTTTTCCTTAAACTGCTTCAGGGTTTCTTCATTTTCCAAAATGGAAATCGCGTACTGCGCCATTTCTTCGACTTCCCCTACTCCACTTAAATATCCCGAAAATCCGTGTTTGTTTACTTCCGGAAGGCCTCCGGTATTCGTGGAAATGACGGGAACGCGGTTCACCATTGCTTCCAGGGCAGCTAACCCAAAGCTTTCACTTTCTGAAGGCAACAGGAAGAGATCTGAATAACTAAGGACTTTATCTATTTCATGGGATTCCCCCAGGAACAAA
>JAGXIM010000048.1 GCA_024635665.1 Salinimicrobium sp.
AAAGTTTTTTATAGTTTTTTGGTGCTCTGTGAACTGCGGCTTTTAAGCAGTTGGAATCGACGGGTTTGGCTAAATAAAACGTTCCGCCGATTCGGCCAGCTGAAAAAATTCTATCCAAAAATGGCATTTTTGACAGGTATTTCTGAAAGGTGGTGGTTATTAATTATCGATGTCATAAAAGGAATCAAAACAATGACATCCAAAAAGGGCATTTTTGAAGTGGATTCTTCTACCCTATAATAAGAATTGGAATCCCATCAATCCTTTCTTCCCGCGTTAGCGGGTGCAGCGGTAGCTCCCGCCGAGGACATAACTCTGGTGGAAAAATAACCTCCTGGCGGGACTACAAGCGCAACACGCGCCTTCTCCCGGCCGTGCCGGGTGAAGGAACGCCCAAAAACAAAGAAAAATTATACATATATATAATAGTATTGTAAAGCACCCGCGAACCTGTTATCTTTGCGGCTCAATTGAGAATTATGATAAAGATTACGTTGCCCGACGGCAGTATAAAAGAGTTTGAAAAAGGGACCACTCCCCTGGAAGTTGCGAAGAGCATAAGTGAAGGCCTGGCGCGAAATGTACTTTCGGCTAAATTCAATGACACTATTGTTGAAAGTACCACTCCTTTAAATTCTGACGGCAGCCTTACCTTATATACCTGGAACGACAACGAGGGAAAAAAGGCTTTTTGGCACTCTTCTTCCCACGTGATGGCGCAGGCGATACAGGACCTTTACCCTGGCGCGAAATTGACAATTGGGCCGGCGATCGAAAATGGTTTCTACTATGATGTGGATTTTGGGGAGCACAAGATCTCAGAAAATGACTTTAAAAAAATTGAAGACCGAATGCTGGAAATCGCACGTGGAAAACATGATTTCAGCATGCGTTCTGTCCCTAAAGAAGAGGCTTTGGGGTATTACCAAAGGGAGGAAAACCCTTATAAAGTTGAGCTTATCGAGAATCTTGAGGATGGCACGATCACTTTTTGCGACCATGACACCTTCACAGATCTTTGCCGTGGCGGTCACCTCCCCAACACAGCTAACATTAAAGCCGTAAAGCTAATGAGCGTCGCAGGCGCCTACTGGCGCGGAGATGAAAAAAACCCACAGTTGACAAGGGTTTATGGGATCTCCTTTCCCAAGCAGAAGGATTTAAAGGAGTACCTTGAACTTTTGGAAGAAGCCAAGAAAAGGGACCACAGAAAACTTGGAAAGGAACTGGAGCTATTCACATTTTCCCAAAAAGTAGGTCAGGGACTGCCATTATGGCTGCCAAAAGGTGCCGCTTTGAGAGAACGCCTTGAAAATTTTCTGAAAAAGGCACAAAAGCGTGCGGGTTACGAAATGGTGGTGACCCCACATATTGGCCATAAAGAATTGTATGTGACTTCCGGGCACTACGAAAAATACGGAGAAGACAGTTTCCAGCCGATCAAAACCCCAAATGAAGGGGAGGAATTTCTACTGAAACCAATGAACTGCCCACATCACTGCGAAATCTACAATCACGGGCACTGGAGCTATAAAGACCTGCCGAAGCGATTCGCGGAATTCGGGACAGTTTACCGTTATGAACAAAGCGGAGAATTGCACGGTTTGACCAGGGTGCGCGGATTTACCCAGGATGACGCGCACATTTTTTGTACGCCCGAGCAGCTCGATGCTGAATTTAAAAAAGTAATCGACCTTACCTTATATGTATTCAATTCCCTCGGGTTTGACAATTTCACCGCTCAGGTTTCTTTAAGGGATGCAGAGAATAAAGAGAAATACATAGGATCTGACGAGAATTGGGAAAAAGCCGAAAATGCCATAATAAATGCAGCCAACGAAAAAGGGCTTAACTACGTCGTGGAAACCGGAGAAGCTGCATTTTACGGGCCTAAACTGGATTTTATGGTCAAGGATGCGCTTGGCAGGCAATGGCAATTGGGGACTATACAGGTGGATTACAACCTTCCGGAAAGGTTTGACCTTACCTATAAAGGAAGCGACAATGAAATGCACCGCCCGGTGATGATCCACAGGGCTCCTTTTGGAAGTATGGAGCGCTTTGTCGCTATCCTGCTGGAACATACGGCCGGGAATTTCCCGCTTTGGCTTATGCCCGAGCAGGTTATTATTCTCTCCCTCAGCGAGAAATATGAAAATTATAGCCAAAAAGTTTTAACTTTACTGGAAAATCACGAAATTCGCGCCCTTGCTGATAATCGGAACGAGACAATTGGCAAGAAAATAAGGGAAGCCGAAGTAGGGAAATTCCCGTTTATGCTGATTGTTGGAGAACAAGAGGCCGAAAACGGAACGGTTTCTGTACGTAAACACGGGCAAGGCGATATTGGCACTATGTCAATTGAAGACTTTGCCGACATAATAAAAACTGAAGTAAACAGTACTTTAAAATCATTCAAAGTTTAACTAAAATTATTGAGCCATAGCAATACGTAGAAAAAGATCAAGAAGACCTCTTAGAGAAATTAAGGAAGATCCGCACAAAATCAACGGAAAAATCCGTGCAGAGGAAGTTCGTTTGGTAGGCGATAATGTGGAAATGGGGGTTTATCCCCTCAAGGAAGCTTTAGCCATTGCCGAAGAGCAGGAGCTGGACCTGGTGGAGATTTCCCCCAAGGCCAATCCCCCTGTAGCAAAGGTGATGGATTACAAAAAGTTTCTCTATGAACAGAAAAAACGTGACAAAGCCTTAAAGGCCAAAGCAACCCAAGTGGTTGTTAAGGAAATCCGTTTTGGACCCAATACAGATGATCACGACTATGAGTTCAAAAAGAGGAATGCAGAAAAGTTCTTAAAGGACGGGGCAAAGCTAAAAGCTTTTGTCTTTTTCAAAGGACGTTCTATTGTGTTCAAGGAACAGGGAGAGATCCTCTTGTTACGGCTCGCACAGGACCTGGAAGAACTTGGAAAGGTAGAACAAATGCCCAAGCTCGAAGGAAAACGTATGACCATGTTCCTTTCCCCGAAAAAAACGAAGTAAACTAAAATTGCTTTTTCTAAAGTTTTTTTAGACCTATAATAATAAGTGAGATAATTAAAAAGAAGGATACAATGCCTAAAATGAAGACAAAGTCTAGTGCTAAAAAGCGTTTCAAGCTTACCGGTACGGGCAAAATCAAAAGAAAGCATGCGTTTAAAAGTCACATCTTAACAAAGAAGACGAAAAAACAAAAGCTTGCCTTGACGCACAGCACGTTAGTGCATAAAGCAGATAAGGACAATATCAAACTTCAATTACGTTTAAAGTAATTGGATCTTTGATGGTTTAACAATTTAATAACCCTGGAGTTGGGCAACTGGAAATCAGAATTTAGAAGTTCTAGTTAAAAGTGTCGGAGACGGCCGCCTGCTACAAAAAAAATCAAAAATATGCCAAGATCAGTAAATTCAGTTGCAAAGAGGGCCAGAAGAAAAAAGGTTCTTAAGCAAGCAAAAGGTTACTTTGGACGTCGTAAAAACGTTTGGACAGTAGCTAAAAACGCGGTGGACAAAGCAATGTTATATGCTTACAGAGACCGTAAAACCAAGAAGAGAAATTTCCGTTCCCTATGGATCATGCGTATCAACGCAGGTGCCCGTATGCACGGGATGTCTTATTCGCAGTTTATGGGAAAAGTAAAAGCCAGTGGAATCGAGTTGAACCGTAAGGTCCTCGCAGATTTGGCGATGAACCACCCAGATGCGTTTGAAGCAATCGTCAACAAAGTAAAGTAATTAAAAACTGTTATCTCACTTATAAAGGATCCCGCTCGAAAGAGTGGGATTTTTTTATGCTGTAGTTTTGGCTGAATTAATTTGCCACGGATGCACGGATAGATTAATTGGTGAAATGCTTATAGCTGTTCTTTATTCCCTCCTACGGCTATCCCTGCTCAGAATGGGATCAAAGGCACAATATACAGGATCTGGACACCAGAAATAATTCGTGAATCTGTGGTCTTTAATTTTTCCCGATTCAAGTGAGTCATAGCTACTTTTACTGCTCCGAAAGAATCGTGGCAAGTTCTGCAAGATTTTCAAAGTTTATCGTGTGTTAAAGTGATTGCCAACTTTGGAAATCAAAGGATGAAAAAGGGCAGTGATCAACAATTAGAAGTAATTGAGGAATTCATGGCTTATGCCGATTCTCCAAAAGCCGTCAAGACCAGCTTTCTGCTGCCGCCATGGTTACGATGCTCACATAGATATATGCCCTGCCAGGTTCCCAGGTTCAGCCTGCCGTTGGTAATCGGAATTTGTAGGGAAGAACCTAAAAGGGAAGCTTTGATGTGCGCCGGCATATCATCGGCACCTTCCATAGTATGCTTGTAGTAAGGTTGATTTTCGGGAACCATTTTGTTGAAATGGCTTTCAAAATCATCCAGCACCGTGGGATCGGCGTTTTCGTTGATTGTAAGTCCGGCGGAAGTGTGCTTTATAAACACCTGTAGGATTCCCACTTCTATTTTTTCAATTTCCTCAAACTGCTTAAGGACCTCATCTGTTACCAAATGAAAACCCCTTGGCTTAGCTGCTAACTTTATTTCCTTCTGAAAAATCTTATCCATAAATCCCCTTTTTGACACCTATACATTTTCAACTTTCAAGTTATAAAATTTCACAGCAATGGCACCAAATACATCCTGCCTATTTACCTGAGAAATCTTTAAAATAACCTTCCACGATTCCAACCACTTCGTCGTAATTCGCTGCCGGCTGGCAAACCGCCAATCTGAACCAAACATGAGACGCTGCGGCCCAAAAGCCTTTACCAAAACATCCAAAAATGGGAAAAAGTATGAGGTTTTCCAGTTCAACCACTTCATTTCAGCGACCATTCGGGAAATCTCGCAAAACACGTTTGCTATCTTCCTCTATACTTTAATATGAGAAATGCATGAGAGCTTTTGTGGGTTGTACTGCCAGAAGTGTTGATGGCTGTCGATTAGGTATGGCAATTTGGGGGTATCGGGGGTGTTGTCGGTTAGATTGTTTTGTTAAGAGGTGGGATATTGTGATGGGGTTTCTGGCTCGTGGCCTAATCGGTTTGTAGTATCTGAGAAGCCCTGTAGGGCGTCTGTACGACCTAGATGGCAAGGCCATCTAGGTCTTTTGTTTTTGTTTTTTGGCGGCTGGGAAGAGCACGTTATTAAGTATTAGGCGGTAGCCGGGGGAGGTTGGGTGTAGCTCCAGTTC
>JAGXIM010000049.1 GCA_024635665.1 Salinimicrobium sp.
CGGCTACAAAACCTATTTTTTCACCTTCGTAGCCAAGAATGACATTGGCCATTCCAATAGCAAAACCGGGATCGTTAGCAAAAGAGGTTGCCGGAGACTGTGGACCTGCAATAAGGATTTCACCATCGGGACCATATTCATTTTTGTTGAGTCCATTTAAATTAGCCCGAAAATAAGTGTCTACCGATCCGTTTATGCTGAAGCCCGGTAATGTTTCTTCCAGCTCTTCAGATTCCTGGCCGTAAACCGTGATATTCAACAGGCTGAGCGATGCCAAAAATAAAAATTTTCGCACCTTTGTAATAGTAATTTGTTTCATAATAGAATGCTTTGTTTGATTAGGTGAAATGAATTAAACTTTAGTTGATATGGAATGAATTATACAGGAGCGCTCTGCAAAGCGCTCCTTCTTTTCATTTTTTATCTATTTGCCTTATCTGCAAATTCTGCATAGGCATCCATGCCATGTTCATGAAGATCAAGACCTTCTGTCTCTTCATGGGTTTCCATCCTAAGCCCCAGGCCGGACTTTATCGCAAAAAGAATGATAAAAGAGGAAACACAGCAAAAAGCTCCGATTGTTGCTACTCCAATTAACTGGTTGATAAATTGATCAAAACCTGCCAGAGCCCCAAAGATTCCTACTGCCAGGGTTCCCCAGATGCCGCATACAAGGTGAACAGCTACGGCCCCTACAGGGTCGTCAAGTCTTAATTTTTCTATAAGTGCTACCCCAAGCACAATGAGAACACCGGCAATTAGTCCAATTAAAACAGCATCTGTAGGAGTCATAAGGTCGGCACCGGCGGTAATTCCTACCAGCCCTCCCAAAATGCCGTTCAGGAACATGGTCAGGTCATAATTTTTGTACCACATTGTAGAAACCAGAAAAGAGGAAATACCACCGGCTGCTGCCGCGAGGCATGTGGTGACAAGGGTTAAGGAAGTTAGGGAAGGGTCTGCAGAGAGTACCGAGCCTCCGTTAAACCCGAACCATCCAAGCCAAAGAATAAAAACCCCTGCTGTTGCTAAAGGAACGTTGTGGCCGGGAATAGCATGAGAACTGCCGTCCTCTCCAAATTTACCTATCCTTGCTCCTAAAAGGGAGATCGCCACTAGAGCGGCCCATCCGCCTACAGAGTGGACCAGCGTAGATCCTGCAAAGTCATAGAAACCCAGTTCATCAAGAAAGCCACCTCCCCATTTCCAGGAACCAGCAATTGGATAAACGATCGCGAGGTAGACAATAGAAAACAGCATAAAGGCTGACAGCTTGATCCTTTCGGCAACAGCCCCAGATACTATGGTGGCTGCAGTTGCTGCAAACATTCCCTGAAAAAGAAAGTCGGTCCAGTAGGTATAGCCTTCGTTATAGGTTAGGTCCAGAGATCCATCTACTACAGGAGCACTCAGTCCAAAGAGGCCAAAGAAGTAATCTGGTATGACTCCAAGAATAAAAGATCCCGGATACATTAAGTTAAAACCAATAATAGCGTAGAGAAGTAATCCGGTGCAAATAATGAACACATTTTTAAATAGGATATTGATGGCATTTTTTTGGCGGGTCAATCCAACTTCAAGAAGGGAAAAGCCAAGGTGCATAAAAAACACAAGGGCGGTGCAGACCATCATCCATACATTGTTAGTAGTAAGTAATTCCATTTATAATAGTTTTATGATGATTATTCAGTGTTGTTGGTTAAGACAGGGAGTCTGTCCCTCTTTCTTTTGTTCTTATTCTATAGGCTTCCTCCACTGGTGAGATGAAGATTTTACCATCGCCTACCGAGCCGGTATAAGCAGAATCCAAAATCACCTGTACCGTTTTCTGTAAAAATTCGTCGGAAACTACTATGGAGATCATCCTGCGTTGGATGTCTGTTGTACTGTAGGCTACACCGCGATAGACATGTCCCTGTGTTTCATTACCTACACCGGTCACGTCCCAGTAACTAAAGAAATTGACACCCGTTTCATGAAGGGCCTTTTTTACTCCGTCAAATTTTGATTTTCTAATGACAGCTTCGATTTTTTTCATAAGGACATTATTTTAATATTGAGGAAATAAAATTATGTTTATTCCATAACATAGTCTATAAAAAATAGGGGTAAGTATCTAAAAAAATGGTTTTATCAGATATGCACCCCTTAATATGTGGGGGTATCTAAAAAAATTGATCTTTTTTATCATCTAAGCAATAAGAAAGCTTCTCCTGGGGGTGATTTTTAGTCTTGAGAGAGGAAAATCCTTTAAAAAAACATAAGAAAACTTGAAAAAACGTCAGATTTTGAATAAAGTGGTGATTAAAAAAAATATGAATGCGGAATTATGTGTGAATATTATACCTGATTTTCGTACTTATTTATCTTGCGAAATATATCCTTCGAATAAGATCTACCCATTCATAGTTTTTTATATTTGTGCAGCAATTTTTAAATGATCATGAAAGAATTACTCGATTTATATCAGAATAAAGCGCCTGAAATTGTTTTTAATTGGAAAGATCCTGAAACCGATGCCGAAGGTTGGGCCGTAATTAATTCCCTGAGGGGTGGTGCTGCTGGTGGAGGTACTCGTATGAGAAAAGGATTAGATATGAATGAAGTACTTTCCCTGGCTAAAACTATGGAAGTGAAGTTTACGGTTTCCGGTCCTGCCATAGGGGGTGCTAAGTCGGGAATTAATTTTGATCCTAATGACCCACGCAAAAAAGGGGTTTTGGAACGCTGGTTCAAAGCAGTTTCTCCATTACTTAAAAATTACTACGGTACCGGGGGAGATCTTAATGTAGATGAAATTCACGAAGTAATTCCAATAACCGAAGATTCCGGTGTATGGCATCCACAGGAAGGAGTTTTTAACGGACACTTTAAGCCTACGGAAGCCGATAAAATTAACCGTATTGGCCAATTAAGACACGGGGTTATAAAAGTCCTCGAAAATCAAAAATATTCACCCGATGTTTCCCGAAAATACACTGTTGCCGATATGATCACCGGTTATGGCGTGGCCCAGGCTGTGAGACATTATTACGACATTTATGGTGGTGAGGTTAAGGGCAAAAGAGCTATTGTGCAGGGATTTGGGAATGTAGGTTCTGCTGCTGCCTATTATCTTGCTGAAATGGGTGTGAAAATAGTTGGAATAATTGACCGTGCAGGGGGATTGATTAATGAAGACGGATTCTCTTTTGAAGAGATCAGGGAGCTTTTCCTGAATAAGGAAGGGAATACACTTAAAAGTGACAGGATGATTCCTTCAAAAGAAATCAATGATCGCATTTGGTCTCTTGAAGCCGAAATCTTTGCACCCTGTGCAGCGTCGAGATTGATCACAAGGGAGCAGGTTGATAAGTTGATTGATTCTGGGTTGGAAGTTATTTCCAGTGGTGCGAATGTTCCGTTTGCCGACACCGAAATCTTCTTTGGCCCCATTATGGAATATACAGATGAGCGTGTTAGTGTAATCCCCGATTTTATAGCCAATTGCGGGATGGCACGGGTGTTTGCTTACTTTATGGAGCGCAGGGTGCAAATGACAGATGAAGCTATTTTTAACGATACTTCCATGACCATCAAAAATGCCATTCAGAATACATTTAACAACAATAGCAGTAAAACCAATATTAGTAAAACCGCTTTTGAGGTGGCTTTGAAAAAGCTGGTTTAAGAAAATATCTGAAAAGGGATTTGGTGATCTCCTATTTGAATTCTTTTAATTCTGCTGGATTTGGGGAAAATTTTATTCCCACTTTTTAGGTTGGAATAAATCAAAGCCTGACTATCTTTACAATTAAAATAAATTTACCACGTTACATTAAAAACATTAAAAACTAAATCTATCAAATGCGATACATTTTTCAGGAGGAAGGTCTTGCCCAGGCAGCCCAGGAGGCAGAACCCCTGGTAGAAGAAAAAACATTGTCCTTATTTGATTTGTTCCTGAGTGGCGGGACCGGTGGGCAAATTATTATTGCAATCCTATTTGTGCTGCTGTTTGCAGCCATTTATATATATTTTGAACGGCTTTTTGCTATTAAGGCAGCATCAGAAACCGATAGCAATTTCATGAACCAGATCAAAGACAATGTGGTGAATGGAAATATTGAGTCGGCCAGGATACGCTGTGCTCAGGCAAATTCGCCGGTTGCGAGGTTAACTGCCAAAGGTCTGGACAGGATTGGCAGTCCGTTGGAAGACATTAACACGGCTATTGAAAATGCGGGCCGGTTGGAAGTGTACAAACTGGAGAAGAATGTGAGTGTGCTTGCGACTATTGCAGGTGCCGCGCCTATGATTGGTTTCCTCGGAACTGTAATCGGGATGGTAATTGCCTTCCACGAACTCGCCAGCAGTAGTGGCCAGGCAGAAATGGGAGCCCTTGCTGAAGGTATTTACACAGCAATGACCACCACCGTCGCCGGACTTATTGTAGGGATCATCGCTTATATTGGATACAACCACCTTGTAGTGAAAACAGATAAAGTCGTGCACCAAATGGAAGCGACCGCTGTAGATTTCCTTGACCTTTTAAATGAACCTGCATAATGAACTTAAGAGGTAGAAATAAGGTTAGTCCAGAATTCAGTATGAGTTCCATGACTGATATTGTGTTCCTTTTATTGATATTTTTTATGCTCACCTCCCCGGCGGTTACGCCAGAAGCGCTGGATCTAATCCTTCCGAAAGCAAAAGGGAAGACCACGACCCAGCAGAATATTTCAGTAAGTATTACCAAAGACCTGCAGGTTTATATCAACAAAGAACGGGTAAGCAATTCGGTGCTTGAGCAAAGGTTAAAAGCCGAACTTGCCGGGGTAGAGGACCCCACGATCATTCTTCGGGCCGAAGAGGGTGTGCCTATCGAAAGGGCGGTCGATGTCATGGACATTGCCAACAGGAACAGGTACAAAATCGTGCTCGCGGTAAGGCCTGATTAATTTTGCCCTTTTTGGAAGGTTAGCTGAAAAGTGGAACTATGTTTGCTGCTAAAACCATTATAAAAATATTCAGTGAAACTGCTTGAAACAAAACACGAAAAAAAATCTTTTGCCATCACGGTAGCCCTACATGTGTTGCTGATTTTGTTGTTGTTGTTTTTCGGGTTTACTTATCTGGACCCACCCCCAGAGAGGGGGATCGCTATAAACTTTGGGACTTCTGAAGTTGGTTCGGGAATTGAGCAGCCGCAAGAACCTGTTAAAGCTGCCCCACAGCAAACAAGCCCGCAGGTGACACCCGTCGAAGCTAATATTCAGGAAGAAGTAGTGACCCAGGAAGCTATTGAAGCTCCCGTAATAGAAAAAAAGAAAACGCCAGAACCTGTAGTGCAGCAGGTGAAAGAACCTGTAAAAAAGGAACCCGAACCCGTAAAAAAATCCGATCCAACTCCTTCTGAATCCACTAAGAGCGTTCTTAGCAGTATCTTGAATGGGCCTGAAAGTGATGGACAGGCCAGGGGAGGGGAAGGAAACGACGAGGCTGCTGGTGATAAAGGCAGCCCCGATGGCAGTCCCGACTCCAGAATGTATGGGCAGGGAATGGGATTGGATGGGGACGGCAACTATCGTCTGGGAGGCCGCAGGGCTTTGGACAAAGCAAAATTTGTACAGAAGTGCGACGAATCTGGAAAAGTGGTAGTACAGATCGAGGTGAACCAAAGCGGCCAGGTGGTCAAAGCAACTGCTGGTGTCAAAGGCACGACGAACAGTGATGCATGTTTACTAGAACCTGCCCGGCGTGCTGCCCTCGCAACACGTTTTAACAGCGATCCCGATGCCCCCGAAATTCAGGTGGGAGCCATTATCTATGAGTTCAAACTTTCAGAATAGCTTGACAGCTTATCAGGAGACTATTGACTGGATGTTTCAGCAGTTGCCCATGTACCAGCAGGTGGGGAGCAAGGCTTATAAAGTTGACCTTTCCAACATTGAGAAGCTGGCGCATCATCTTAAAAACCCACATCATAATTTCAAAACTATCCACGTGGCCGGGACCAACGGTAAGGGCTCGGTATCACATATGCTTGCCTCCATTCTTCAGGAGAGCGGATATAAAGTTGGATTATACACCTCACCACATTTAAAGGATTTCCGGGAACGGATCAAGATCAATGGGAAAGAAATTTCAGAAGAAGCAGCGGTTAAATTTATAGCGGCCAATAAAGCCTTTTTTGAAGGGGAAGAGTTGTCTTTTTTCGAAATGACGGTGGGAATGTCCTTTTATTATTTCTCTGAAGAAAAGGTAGATATCGCTGTAATCGAAGTTGGCCTCGGCGGAAGGTTGGACTCTACCAATATCATTTCCCCCGAAGTTTCAGTGATCACCAATATTGGCCTGGACCATACAAATATCCTTGGTAATACCCTGGCAGAAATTGCCGGGGAAAAAACCGGGATCATTAAGGAAAAAACACCTATTGTAATAGGAGAACTGCATGAGGAAACCCTTCCGGTATTCAAAAAGATTTCTGAAGTCAAACAGGCTCCCATTTATTTTGCTGAATATTTCGAGGGGAAAACATACCAGTCAGATCTACGCGGCTCCTATCAGCAAAAAAACGTGCAAACAGCTTTGATGACCGTAGAAGTCCTAAGGGAAAACGGCTGGAAGATTCCTTCGGAAGCTGTGGAAAGAGGCTTGAAGCAAGTCATTTTAAATACGGGGTTACGCGGCAGGTGGGAAGTGCTGCAGGAAAATCCAAAGGTGATTTGTGATACTGCACATAATACAGAAGGGCTTATTTATGTGTTGAAGCAATTATTAAAAGAGGATTTCACAAATTTGCATATAGTTCTTGGCGTTGTGAATGATAAGGATCTGAGATCCATACTTCCGTTATTTCCAAAAACAGCAACCTACTATTTCTGTAAACCAAATGTACCAAGGGGTATGGATGCCGATTATTTGAGAGATGAAGCATTGAAATTTGGATTAAATGGAAGTGTATATTCTTCAGTTTCAGACGCCTATCTAAAAGCGTTGTCTGAAGCAGAAGAGAGTGATGTTATATATGTTGGAGGCAGTACTTTTACCGTTGCAGAAATAATTTAATTTTTTTTAAAATTTTGTTTGTGGTATTCAAAAAGTAGCCTATATTTGCATCCGCAATCAAGCGATAGCGGGCAATTAGCTCAGTTGGTTCAGAGCACCTCGTTTACACCGAGGGGGTCGGGGGTTCGAA
>JAGXIM010000050.1 GCA_024635665.1 Salinimicrobium sp.
CCCAGCGCCAGAGGGATTTCCATCCAAAACCTGAAGGTACCATTCTTAATTTCAGCATGGGTAAGGCTGGTATATTGTCCATCTTTCGAAGCGTAGGCGTGAATGCCCGCTTCTACGGCCCTAAAATCGTTCCCTGTGGCCAGGACCACAGCGTCGATCCCGTTCATAATCCCTTTGTTGTGGGTGACCGCCCGAAAAGGTTCTATTTCAGCTATTTTTATCGCACGTACAAACTTTTCGGCAAATTCCTCCCCGCTCAGGCCGTGATCGGCTAGTTCGCTGACAGGGCAGGAAACTTCAGCTCTTACAACACATTCTGGAACGTAGTTGGAGAGAATGCTCATCACTACCTCAATATTTTTCTCGGAAGGATCAAAATCGTCATATTCATTGGCCGCTAACTGAAAAGTTTCAGCAAACCTTTCAAGACATGAATTGATGAAGTTGGCGCCCATAGAGTCCTTTGTGTCAAAAGTGCAATGCAGTTGATAGTAGTTGGCCAGGACATCAGTCTTGTCCCGCAGCTCCACCTCCAAAACTCCGCCACCGCGTTTCTCCATGTTGCGTGTCAATCCCGCAACGGCTGCCTGCAATTGAGGTTTTACCTCGCGAAAAAACTTCTGAAGTTTTGGTTTGTTGCCAGAATACATAAAATGAACCTGTCCAACTTTTTGTGTGCCCAGGACCTCAGCTTTAAAGCCGCCTCTTGTTCCCCAGAATTTTGCTGCCTTGCTTGCAGCGGCGATCACCGAACTTTCCTCAATGGCCATTGGGATGGCATAGCGATATCCGTTCACCGCAAAATTAGGGGCGATCCCGAAAGGCAGGTAATAGTTCGAAAGGGTGTTTTCAGTAAATTCCTCGTGCAACAACTGGACGTCGTCATCCTGGTTCCAGTACTGCTTAAGGATCCTGGCAGCATCACTGGAGCCTGTAAGGTAGGTTTTAAGCAACCACTCGATTTTTTTTTCTTTATTAAGTTTTGAAAATCCGGAAACAGGGTCGATCATCATGAATAATTTGAGGTGGCAAAGATACAATTACTGTAAACATCGGCATAGTTTTTCTAGTAGGCTGGTTACCACGGTAGTAATTTCGGTATCGTGCGGGCAGAAGATTCGCCCTTTATTTTCGTTAACATTGTTTTAGTATTTAACAGGAGGAAACCTGTTTTTTAGCCGAAATTTTAGTAAACTTGGCAATCATTTTTATCAACAGCAAATAAATGAAATTGATTTATAAGTTCCTTGCCTTTTTCCTCATGGCAACGGCCTTGCTTACGGCCCAAAACAAAGAAATCACATTAGAAGATATTTATGGCGGTACCTTTAGGCAGGAAAGGCTCCAATCTTTACAATCCCTCAACAATGGAGCAGAGTATGTGGTTCTGAATTTTGACCGTGACACCCGTACTTCTATAATTGATGTCTATTCCTATAAGACTGGTAAGAAAACCAGGACACTTTTAACTAGTGATGACCTGGAAGGGATTTCTTATTTCAGGGATTTTGAATTCAGCGATAATGAAAAAAAGATTATCCTGGGTACCGAAATGGAGTCCATCTATCGCCACTCAACCCGTGGGATCTTCTACGTGTATGACCTTGAGAGCGGGAGCCTTCAGAAAATTACTGATGAAAAGATCCAGGAGCCTACGCTTTCTCCCAATGGGGGAAAAGTTGCTTTCGTGCTGGACAATAATCTCTTCATAAAAGATCTTTCTTCAGAAGAAACCGGGCAGGTAACTACCGATGGTGAGAAAAATATAATTATCAACGGAATCACTGATTGGGTTTACGAAGAAGAATTCGCATTTGTGCAGGCTTATCAATGGAACAAATCTGGTGAAAAAATCGCCTTTTTGAAGTTCGATGAAACTGAAGTTCCGGAATTTTCCATGGATGTTTATGGGCAGGAACTTTATCCAACTCAAACCATTTTTAAATATCCCAAAGCAGGTGAGAAGAATTCTGAAGTTTCCTTGCATGTGTATGATCTTTCCGAAGATAAAATCACAAAAGTAGAGCTGGGGGATTATTCCGATTTTTACATTCCCCGGATCAAATGGACGAATGAAGCTTCCGTTTTGAGTGCCCAGGTACTCAACCGTCATCAAAATGTTCTGGATCTGCTATTTGTTGAAACCGAAGATGGCAACGAGGTGCAGGTGGTGCTCACAGAAACCGATGAAGCTTATGTGGACGTTACCGATAATCTTACCTTTTTAAAGGACAACAGCTTTATCTGGACCAGTGAAAAAGACGGTTGGAACCACATTTACCACTACAACAAAAACGGGAAACTTTTGAACCAGGTGACCGAGGGAAATTGGGAGGTCACCAATTACTACGGATTCGACCCGGTGTCAAACAGAGTCTTTTACCAAAGTGCTGAAAACGGAAGCATTAACCGGGATGTGTATTCTATTTTGGCGAATGGAAGGAACAAGACCCGGCTTACAGATAAAACCGGACAAAACAGCGCCGATTTCAGTGCTGATTATACTTATTTCATCAATAGTCACACTAGTGCAACCACGCCTTATGAATTTACCCTTCACCTGGCAAAAAATGGAAAGCTGGTTAGGAATATCAAAGACAACCAGGATCTTCTAAAGAAAATTTCTGAATACCAATTCACCCCAAAAGAATTTTCGACCATTGACGTAAATGGCAATGATCTCAATATGTGGATGATCAAGCCACCAAATTTCAATCCCAGTTTGGAATATCCTTTGTTCATTACTCAATATTCAGGTCCGGGCTCGCAAAGAGTGTCCAATAGTTTTTATGGCACCAATGATTACTGGTTTCAAATGTTGGCAAACAAAGGCTTTATTGTAATTGCAGTAGATCCCAGAGGTACCGGTTTTAAAGGCGCCGATTTTAAAAAGATCACTCAAAATGAACTTGGGAAATATGAAGTGGAAGATATTATTGCGGTAGCAAAAAAATTAGGTAACGAAGCCTATATTGATGAAGAAAATATCGGAATTTGGGGATGGAGCTATGGAGGTTTTATGGCCTCGAATGCCATTTTGCAGGGCAATGACGTTTTCAAAATGGCTATTGCCGTTGCCCCGGTAACCAGCTGGAGGTTTTATGATACAGTATATACCGAGCGATATATGACCACTCCACAGGAAAATCCGATGGGGTACGACGAAAATTCCCCAATCAACCACGTGGAAAAATTGAAAGGCGATTATCTGCTCATCCATGGAACCGGGGACGACAACGTGCACGTACAAAACTCCATGAGAATGATAGAAGCTTTGGTGCAGGCAAACAAACAATTTGACTGGGCTATTTATCCCGACAAATCCCATGGGATCTATGGTGGGAACACCCGCTTGCACCTATATACCCTTATGACCAATTTTATCGAAGATCATTTAACTGTTAACCCTAATATTAAAAACGCGCTATAATGGCAAATACGGCAACAGCACCAACCGAGAGGGAACTTTTCGGGCATCCGATAGGATTATATATATTGTTTTTTACAGAAATGTGGGAGCGCTTCTCCTACTATGGGATGCGCGCCATTCTGGTGTTGTATCTGGTGAGTGCAAGTACTGGTGGAAATGCCGGCCTTGGCTGGACTGGGGGAGAGGCCATCGCTTTGTATGGTTGGTACACTATGCTGGTTTATGTTGCCTCGATTCCCGGGGGTATCATTGCCGATAAATTATTAGGCCAAAAGAGGACCGTCTTGTGGGGAGGGATCATTCTGGTCGCAGGACACGGGATCCTTGCCGTGGAAGCAATGTGGGCCTTCTATAGTGGGCTGGCTTTAATTATTGTGGGGGTTGGAATGCTAAAGCCAAACATCTCGACAATGGTTGGTGGCTTGTACAAAGAAGGGGACATTAGAAGGGACAAAGGTTTTACAATTTTCTATATAGGGATTAACCTGGGGGCTTTCCTTTCCAGCTTGATTGTGGGATATGTTGGGGAAAATATTGGATGGCACTGGGGCTTTGGTCTCGCTGGGATCGCAATGGCTTTTGGTCTAATAGTATATCTATGGGGCCAAAAATATTTGAAGGAAGTTGGGAACCTACTGTCCCAGGCAGAGAGGGATGAAGGTGCGTCTTTGGGCAGCATGTTCAGTGAATTAATGAAGTCACCAGTACAGCTGGTGATTACCTCGATTCTCATGATCCTTTCGATCTACTACCTGATTGCAGAATCCATTCCTTATGGTTTGCTTTTTATTTTCCTTACCCTGGTCACCGCCCTGATGTTGATGGTCTATAAAGACTTAACGACACAGGTAATGAAAGACCGGTATGTGGTAATGATCCTATCGTTCCTGTTAGTGGTTGTCTTTTGGGGTGCCTTTGAACAGGCCGGAGGATTAATGAATATTTACGCCCTTGAAAAGACAAATAGAACTTTACCTTTCAGTCTTCCATTGATTGGCAGTGAAGTTCCTGCTACTTGGTTCCAGTCATTGAACGCGATGTTCATTATCCTTTTTGGGGTCGCAGTGGCCAACTTCTGGGCTAAAAGGAAACTTAAAAACAAAGAGGCTTCTTCCATTTTCAAGATGGCCACTGGGGTGATCATCATGGGGCTCGGGTTTATTTTTATGGCCATGGCAGCCGATAGTTATGTGCCCAACCAAAGTAAATCTGCGATGTACTGGTTGGTTTTGGCCTATCTACTGCATACCATTGGGGAACTTTGTTCTTCACCGGTTGCACTGTCGTTCATTACCAAACTTGCACCCGTGAAATATGCGTCCCTTATGATGGGGGTCTATTTTGCTGCGACAGGGCTTGGAAATAAAGTAGCAGGGGTAATAGGCGAGTTTTCACAAGGGGATCCAATTGTGGTGAACCTGGTTGCAGATGGATCTGAGCTTACACAAAACCTGCAAATACACGACTCTGTTGTTTCCCAAAACCAGGATTTCAGGTTGACGGGGGATATTTATCAGGAAGATGGGGAAATCCGTGTATTTGAAAGGGAGACCAGCGAACCCATTTTTGACTATGTTGCGTTTGAAGATGAATCCCGCCTGGATGAAATCCGGGAGGTGCTTAATGAAGAAAATGTAAGTGCAGAGAATGCGTATCGCGTTATCATAGACCTCAAACAGGATGACGAACTTACGGGTTATAGGGGAAATTTTGTGATCGATGAAGTGCAGACTGATATGGAATACAGGACTTTTTGGGGGATTACAATTTTCACTACTGTCTTTGGAATTATCGTGATCCTTCTTCTTAAACCTCTTAAACGTCTTACCCATGGTGTGGAAGACGAAGAGAAGGAACTACCACAACAGGAAAAATTTGAATTGGGAGATACAGATTTAATCAATAAAGATGGCAAACACAATAACAACAGGGGAAAATGATTTTTTTAAGTCAAAGGTTTTAGGTCACCCCGCCGGGCTTTTTGTACTATTTTTTACTGAAATGTGGGAGCGGTTCTCATTCTACGGAATGAGGGTCCTCCTTATCAACTTCCTCACAATGGCAATCGTAGGAGTTGATAATCCTGGCTGGGGATGGTCTGCTGAAAATGCGGGC
>JAGXIM010000009.1 GCA_024635665.1 Salinimicrobium sp.
CGCCCCGGGTGAGATCCAGGATCCCTACTTTCTTCCCGCGGGAAATTTCTTTCGCCAGGGTCGCGGAACAACTCAATTCCACATCATCTGGGTGTGAACCCACTGCCAGTATATCTAATTTCATTTTTTTCAATCTATTCTATTTTATTCTTTTCTAACTTGATTATTCTTTTAATTCTGTTTGTAAAGATTCTTTTGTATTAAAAATTTTAGCCACAGATGCACAAATGTTTTTAAGTTCTGAATCCCTATCTGAACACTGAGTACTGAATACTGAATTTTGGACTTTCGACTTTGAATTTTGAACTTTGAATTTTGAACCCTATAACCGCACGTCCAGCATATCTTTTTTTGTCTCCTCCAGGGCCTGTTCAATATCGGCGATCAAATCTTCCGGCTCCTCGATTCCCACCGAAAATCTTAATAACCCATCTTTGATCCCTTGCGCCAATCTTTCCTCGGGGCTCAACAAGCCATGTGATGTTTTTGAGGGTGACAAAATGGTGGATTCCACGCCGGCCAGACTCATCGATGGCTTTATAAGTTTAAGGTATTTCATAAAGACTGCCGCGTCCAGTTCTTTCAGTTCAAAAGAAAGCATACCGCCAAAGCCTTTCATTTGTTTTTTTGCCAGCTCATGGTCGGGATGTGCCTTAAGTCCCGGGTAATACACTTTGCTCACCAACTCATGCTGTTGCAAAAATTCGGCAAGTTTCCCGGCATTTTCGTTCTGGGCTTTTACGCGTATACCCATGGTCTTGATGCTGCGTTCCAGCAGCCATACGGTATAATCACTAAGGCTACCCCCAAAATTCTTAGCGAGCTGGAATATCTTATCCACATATTCTTCCGAGGAAATCACAGTGCCGGCCAAAATATCACTGTGCCCTCCCATATATTTCGTCGCCGAATGTATCACCACATCAATTCCAAAATCAATCGGGTTTTGGTTTACCGGCGAAGCAAAAGTATTGTCGATCATGCTCACCAGCCCGTGTTTTTTGGCCAATTTAGAAACGGCTTCCAAATTGGTTATGGTCAAAAGTGGGTTCGACGGGGTTTCGATATAAATTACTTTTGTATTGTCTTTTATTTCCTTTTCAAACGCTTCCGCGGAAAGATCTTCGGTAAAAGAATATTCAATTCCGAATTTCTGAAATTCCTCCACTACAAGATTACTGGTCCCGCCGTACAGGGTTTTCTGAAGCACCACATGGTCACCTTTATGTAGAAATGCGAGCAGCGAAGTACTCACAGCGGCCATTCCGCTACCAAAAATGAGGGCAGCTTCCCCGTGTTCCAGGGCAGCCATTTTTTGCGCCAGGGCTTGCTGGTTTGGGGTGTTAAAATATCGTGGATAACGCTTCACTTCCACATCCTCAAAAGCATAGGAAGTAGACATATATAACGGGGAAACCGCACCTTTGAACTGCTGGTCTTCAAGTTCGCCCGCATGTGTACAAATAGTGTTGATCCCCTGGGTTTTCTTAGTCATAAATAGTATAAAAATATGTTTTTACTGAATTTTACTAAGGTAAAAAGAATAAATGAAAAGTTCCCTTCCAAAAAAGCCGTTTTTGGTTAGCTTTCTTGCGAACAAAGCCCCCATCTTCCCAACCACTTTTTTATCTTTACCTTATGAAACGACTATTCAAGAATATCAAGCAACTTTTACAGGTTCGGGAGCACGGGATACTGTTTCTTAAAGGCGATGAGATGAAAGAACTTCCGAAAATTGAAAATGCATGGCTCCTTGTGCAGGACGGGAAAATTTCAGACTTCGGAAAAATGGAGAATTTACCCACTTTTGAAGGGGTGGACGAGATAGACGCGGCTGGCAGGATACTCTTACCAGGCTGGATCGATTCCCACACCCACCTGGTGTACGCCGGGAACAGGGAACAGGAATTTGTGGACCGCATCAACGGACTCACCTATGAAGAAATCGCAAACAAAGGCGGCGGCATCCTGAATTCGGCAAAGAAACTTCAGGAAACTTCTGAAGAAGAACTCTACCTGCAATCTGCCCGGCGACTGGAAGAAGTGATGCAGATGGGCACCACAGCCATTGAAATAAAATCTGGCTACGGCCTTACCACCGAAGCAGAACTCAAAATGCTACGGGTAATTAGAAAACTCAAGGAAAACTATCCGTTGCCAATCAAAGCAACTTTTTTGGGGGCACATGCACTTCCACAGGAATATAAAGAAGACAAAAGAGGCTATCTCAACCTTCTCATCAACGAAATGATGCCCAAAATATCCAAAGAAGGATTGGCAGATTACGTGGATATTTTTTGTGAAAATGGCTATTTTACGGTAGATGACACGCATAAGATCCTGGCAGCGGGAAAAGAACATGGACTGATACCAAAAATACACGTCAACCAATTCAATTCCATTGGTGGCGTACAGGCAGCGGTGGAACATGAAGCGCTTTCAGTAGACCATTTAGAGGTCATGGATCCCGAAGATATTGAAAGCTTAAAAGGTAGCCAGGTGATGCCGGTGGCGCTACCCTCCTGCTCCTTTTTCCTGGCAATCCCTTATACTCCGGCAAGGGAAATACTGGCAGCTGGCCTGCCGCTTGCCCTTGCAACCGATTATAACCCCGGCAGCACGCCGAGCGGAAATATGAACCTGGTCGTCTCCCTGGCCTGTATCAAAATGAAGATGAACCCCGAGGAAGCGATCAATGCCGCCACTGTAAACGCTGCTTACGCGATGGGCCTCAGCGAGACCCATGGCAGCATTACAAAAGGAAAGGCCGCAAATTTCATTTTGACCGAAGAAATACCATCCTACGGTTTTATGCCTTACTCCTTTGGAGCCAACCACATCCATTCGGTTTATATAAATGGAAACAAAATTTAGATGCAAAACCTGAAATTTTACAATCGAAAATCGGTGGAACGGCTTATCTCTTTTCGGGACGGAGAAGTGAAGCTGGGAGAAAAGCTGAATTTTATTTCAGCTTTGGAGGAGCTTGAAAAAATAGATGCTGAATTTGTCATTTTTGGGATCCCGGAAGACATTGGCGTGCGGGCAAATCATGGCAAAGCCGGTACATCCAAGGCCTGGGAAGCTTTTCTGAAGGCCTTTCTGAACGTGCAGCACAATCAATATCTCGATCGAAAAATCATTTTGTTGGGGAAAATCCATACTTCCGAAGAAATGGAAAAAGCAGGAAATATTGATCCTTCAGATCCAAATTACCATCAAAAATTGGGGGATTTGGTCGAAAAAATAGATGCAAAGGTTTCTGAAGTGGTAAAACAGGTGATTTCAGCGGGGAAGACACCAATTATCATTGGGGGCGGTCATAACAACGCCTTCGGAAATATTAAAGGCGCTGCAGCAGGCTTTGAAAAACCTGTAAATATCCTGAACATCGATGCCCACACCGACTTGCGTTCAACTGAATACCGCCACAGCGGGAATGGCTTTAGCTACGCACTCAAAAAGGGCATTTTGAAAAAGTATTTTGTTTTTGGGCTGCACGAAAATTACACGTCCCGAACCATTTTTGAGGAATTGGGGAACTCAGAAGATCTGGATTTCACCCTTTTTGAAGAGTTAAAAAAGGGAGATTTGCTTTCGGTTTTTCAGAAAAATTTAGAATTTGTAAAACAAGAAAGATTTGGACTGGAAGTGGACTGCGACTCAATAGCTTACTTTCCCAGCAGTGCCATCTCCCCTACCGGATTTTCGCTGGAAGACGCGAGGGATTTGGTGCGGGAGGCAGCAAAAGAAAAAAATTGTTCTTATCTTCATCTTTGCGAGGCAGTGGTGCAAGAGGGTTTCCCTACCGGCAAAGCCCTCAGCTATTTAGTTACAGATTTTATAAAAGCCGTAAAACATGCATGAAACAGTACAATATTACGTAGAATGGGCTGCTCTAATCATTGAAGTGGCGGGAGTATCGGTCATGGTATTGGGGCCCATTTTCGCTATTTGGCGATATATCTTTGACAGGCATGAGGATGGCAGCAACTACAGGACCTTTAGACATGATCTTGGAAAGGCGATATTGCTGGGTCTTGAATTTTTGGTGGCAGGAGATATCATTGCTACGGTAAGCACAGATCCTACAATGAATAATGTACTCGTACTGGGTTTAATAGTATTAATAAGGACATTTTTAAGCCTTTCCCTGCAAGTGGAACTGGAAGGAAAATGGCCATGGGAAAAAAGAGAGATTGGAACTTAACATGAAAATAATCCCTTTTGATCGAAAATATTCAAAGGACTTTAGAAACCTGAATGTTGCCTGGCTGGAAAAATATTTCTGGGTAGAACCACATGATGAAGAAGTGCTTGAAAACCCGGAAAAGTATATTATTAAACGGGGCGGGACTATCTTTTTTGTTCAACGAGATGATCAAATAATCGGGACTGTCGCGCTTATGAAAATGGAAGATGGGATCTATGAATTGAGTAAGATGGCGGTAACCCCGGCGGCACAAGGACAAAAATTTGGACAACAATTAATGTCCCACACGCTCGATTTCGCCAGGAAACAGGGCTGGAAAAAATTGATTATCTATTCTAACCGCAAACTAAAAAGTGCGATTTACATTTATAAAAAATACGGCTTTAGGGAAATCCCTATTGAAGAGAACAATCCATACCTGCGTGGTGACATAAAATTGGAACTACTGCTTTCTTAAAACTATATTAATAAGGTGGTGAAAATGCCATTTTTGACTAATTTTATTGAAAACAATTTAATTATGAGACGATTATCATTGGTTTTCTTATGCAGCATTTTTCTTTTTGGTTGTAAATCTGAAAATAAGGAAAGTGAGATTGCTTCCGAAGAAAATTTCGAAGACCAGCAGGCAGCGGCACAGGAAACTACAGAATTTGAAATAAACCCAATTTCGCATGCCACGGCAGTGATCAACTGGGAGGGCACCACAATTTATCTGGATCCTGTGGGTGGCGCCGAAGCCTTCAGCGGGATGGAACCAGTAGATCTAGTGTTGATCACAGATATTCACGGCGACCATATGAGCGCTGAAACCCTTGCCGCACTTAATCTTGGCAACACCCCAATAATTGCACCGCAGGCCGTAAAAGATGAATTACCCGATTCTTTGGCTACAAAGGTCACGGTGATGAACAATGGAGAAACACTGGATAAATTCGGAATTTCCATTGAAGCTATTCCCATGTATAACCTGCGGGAAGAAGCGAAGCAGTTCCACCCAAAGGGTCGTGGGAATGGATATGTCCTCGAAAAAGATGGTAAACGCCTATATATTGCCGGAGACACCGAAGACATTCCGGAAATGAGGAATCTTGAAAACATTGACATAGCATTGGTGCCAATGAACCTGCCATATACCATGCCTGTGGATGCCGCAGCAGATGCTGTTATTGAATTCGCCCCCGAAAAAGTATATCCTTACCATTTTAGAGGAAAGGATGGAAAAGCTGATGTAAACAGGTTTAAAGAACTGGTAAATAAAGGAAACAGCGAGGTA
>JAGXIM010000051.1 GCA_024635665.1 Salinimicrobium sp.
AAATGATCTGGCTGCGAAGTTCGGAAAACAATGTATTGTAGTGGCGATAGATGCCAAACAAGTAAATGGCAAATGGCTGGTGCATCTGGTCGGCGGAAAAATCCCTACTAAAATTGACCTTTTTGAATGGGCAAAGGAAGTAGAAGAAAGGGGTGCGGGGGAAATCCTCTTTACTTCTATGGATAACGACGGTACGAAGTCTGGGTTTGCCAATGAAGCCCTCGCAAAACTTTCTTCGGAATTGTCCATTCCCATAATTGCTTCGGGTGGCGCGGGTAACATACAGCATTTCTGTGATTCCTTTTTAGAAGGAAAGGCAGATGCCGCGCTTGCCGCCAGTGTTTTTCATTTTAAGGAAATAGAGATAAAGGATCTCAAGCAGGAAATGCAGAAGCAGGGGATTGAAGTTAGGATTTAGTGATTGGTGATCAGGGATCAGTGATTAGAGATTGGTTAATCCGTTAATTTGGGATTGGAACCCGCTTCTTTCCTTTTTATATTTGAGAGATTGCTTTGTTGCGGAAGAGTTCTCGACTTCGCTCGACCAGTCAATAGAGGAAATTTGATAATTTTGAAGAATTAAGATACAAACAGATGGAAATAGACTATTCAAAAGATAAAGACGGTTTAGTGCCGGCTATTATTCAGGATGCTGAGACAAAGAATGTTCTTATGTTGGGTTATATGAATGAAGAAGCGCTGAAAAAGACAGAAGAGACCAAAAAAGTTACTTTTTTTAGTCGGAGCAAGCAAAGGTTATGGACAAAGGGCGAGGAAAGTGGGAATTTTTTGCATCTGGTAGGGATAAAGAATGATTGCGATAGCGATTCACTGCTCATTTCAGTTAATCCTGAGGGACCTGTTTGCCATACCGGAACTGATACCTGCTGGGGGGAAAAAAATACTTCAGAAATGCCCTTTTTGGAACACCTGGAAGAAGTGATTGCCGACAGAAGGGCTAATCCTGAAAACGAGAAGAGTTATGTGGCTTCACTTTTTAGGAGCGGGATCAATAAAATTGCCCAAAAGGTTGGGGAAGAGGCCGTGGAAGTGGTGATCGAGGCTAAAGATGAAAATGAGGAGCTTTTTCTAAATGAAAGTGCAGATTTGCTTTTTCATTATCTTATTCTTTTACAGGCGAAAGGTCATACGCTTAAAGATGTGGTTGAAGTTTTGAAAAGTAGGCACTAAGTAGATATTAAAACCTTTTCATGAAAAAAGCCTGTGACGCAACTCACAGGCTTTCATTTTATACAAATTGATTATTTAAGAATTCGTCTCTTTCTTGGTCTTTTCCACCTTAATAGTCAACTCTTTTTTCTCTTCATCCAGGTCCATAAAAATCTTGTCCCCTTCAGAAATATGGGAAGTAATGATCTCTTCAGCCAGTGCATCTTCGATATATTTCTGGATCGCCCTGTTTAATGGTCTGGCTCCATACTGCCTGTCAAATCCTTTTTCGGCAATATAATCTTTGGCCTTCTTGCTCAACTTGAGGTCGTAACCTAGACTTCCAATTCTTCCGAAAAGCTTTTCCAGCTCAATATCAATGATCTTGTAAATATCTTCCTGTTCAAGCGGATTAAAGATCACAACGTCATCTACACGGTTTAGGAATTCGGGGGCGAATGCTTTTTTAAGGGCATTTTCTATAACACTCCTGGCGTTTTCATCCACCTGCGATCTTTTTGCAGCGGTCCCAAATCCAACTCCCTGTCCAAAATCTTTTAATTTCCTTGCCCCAATATTTGAGGTCATGATAATGATCGTGTTCCTAAAATTGATCTTACGGCCAAGACTATCGGTTAAATATCCATCATCCAGGACCTGTAACAGCATATTGAAAACATCTGGGTGAGCTTTTTCCACCTCGTCCAGAAGAATCACCGCATAAGGTTTACGCCTCACTTTTTCAGTTAATTGTCCGCCTTCTTCATAGCCAACATATCCCGGAGGTGCACCAATCAATCTGCTCACCGCAAATTTCTCCATGTACTCACTCATGTCAATGCGGATCAATGCATCTTCATTATCAAAGAGCTCCCTCGAAAGTATCTTCGCCAACTGGGTTTTCCCAACTCCGGTTTGTCCAAGGAAGATAAAGGAGCCAATTGGTTTATTGGGATCTTTAAGTCCGGCGCGGTTACGCTGAATTGCTTTCACTACCTTTCCAACGGCATCGTCCTGACCAATTACTTTTCCTTTGATCAATTTTGGCAATTCTGCCAGTTTGTTGATCTCGGTTTGGGCGATACGGTTGACAGGAACACCCGTCATCATGGAAACTACATCGGCTACATTATCTTCGGTCACCGTTTCCCGGTGCATTTTAGAATCCTCATCCCATTTAGCCTGCGCTTTGGCCAATTCTTTCTCGATGTTTTTCTCGTCATCGCGAAGTTTGGCAGCTTCTTCGTATTTCTGCTTTTTAACTACCGTATTCTTGTTTTCCCGAACTTCTTCCAGCTTGCGCTCAAGTTCGAGGATTTGCTTTGGCACATCTATGTTGGTTATGTGGACACGGGAACCGGCCTCATCCAAAGCATCAATGGCTTTATCTGGTAAAAACCGATCGGTCATATATCTGCTTGTCAACTTTACACAAGCCAAGATAGCTTCATCTGTGTAAGTAACATTGTGGTGTTCTTCGTATTTATCTTTAATGTTGTTGAGGATTTCAATGGTTTCCTCTACGGTTGTGGGTTCCACGATCACCTTTTGGAAACGTCTTTCTAAAGCCCCATCTTTTTCAATATACTGCCTGTACTCATCTAAAGTAGTTGCGCCAATACATTGGATTTCCCCCCTCGCAAGGGCGGGTTTGAACATGTTACTGGCGTCCAGGCTTCCTGTGGCACCACCGGCACCTACAATTGTATGAACCTCATCAATGAAAAGGATAATATCACTGTTCTTTTCCAGTTCGTTCATGACGGCTTTCATACGCTCTTCAAACTGGCCACGATATTTTGTGCCGGCAACAAGGCTGGCAAGATCAAGTGTTACAACGCGCTTGTCGAAAAGTATTCTTGACACTTTTCTTTTTATAATGCGAAGTGCCAAACCTTCAGCAATAGCCGATTTACCAACTCCCGGTTCCCCAATGAGAAGTGGGTTGTTTTTCTTTCTTCGGCTAAGAATCTGCGAAACCCGTTCAATTTCTTTTTCACGACCCACTACAGGATCCAATTTGTCAAGTTCGGCGAGGGATGTTAAATCCCTTCCGAAATTATCCAAAACCGGGGTCTTTGATTTCTTGGTACTTTTACCTGGATTGCCGGCAAAAGGGTTGCTTTTTCCGGGATCATCTGAAGCAGCATCTTCGTCTGAAAATGATTCAGACGTAGGGGAATTAATATAGTCGTCGTCGTTTGCGATCATATATTTAAATTGATCCTTGACTCCATCATAATCAACTTTAAGCTTGTTCAAAAGCTTGGTGGTAGGATCATTTTCGTTTCTTAAAATGCACAAAAGCAGGTGGGCTGTATTAATGGAAGAACTTTGAAAAAGCTTGGCTTCCAAAAAGGTGGTTTTTAAAGCACGTTCTGCCTGCCTGGTCAAATGCAGATTCCTTTTCTCATTTGAATCCACGGCAACATCAGGATTGGCAGGGCTTAATATCTCTACTTTCCTTCTTAAATGGGTAAGGTCGATATCCAGGGCATTCAAAATATTAATGGCTTTCCCATCACCGTCCCTCAACAATCCCAGCATTAAATGTTCTGTACCTATAAAATCATGGCCTAACCGCAATGCTTCTTCCTTGCTGTAGGCTATCACGTCTTTTACTCTAGGTGAAAAATTATCATCCATGTTTATTCCTTTCTCTCTGTTTATTTATCTCTGAAGTTTCAAAAACCGTACCCGATTGTGAACTATAGCTAATTGACAAATTTGGTTTTATAAATCAAAGCAGAATTTAATGAACTTATCAACCAAGTACAACTAAAAATTTGTTAATAAAATACAAGAAAACCTCAACGTTTATGCCGTCCAGGTTGGCTAAAATATGTAAATTGGCACGTTAGATTTTAGAACCAAAATATTAAGAATTTATGGCTGAAGGAGAAAAGTTAATTCCTATCAATATTGAAGATGAAATGAAATCGGCCTACATTGATTATTCAATGTCGGTCATTGTGTCACGTGCCCTGCCAGATGTACGTGATGGTTTAAAACCCGTTCATAGAAGGGTGCTATATGGAATGTATGAGCTTGGGGTCCTTTCCAATAGAGCGCATAAAAAATCGGCGAGAATTGTAGGGGAGGTTTTAGGTAAATTCCACCCGCACGGGGATTCTTCAGTTTACGACACAATGGTGCGTATGGCCCAGGAGTGGAGTTTGCGCTATATGCTTGTTGACGGCCAGGGTAACTTTGGGTCAGTCGACGGTGATAGTCCTGCAGCGATGCGATATACAGAGGCAAGGATGCGCAAGATAAGCGAAGATATGCTTGCTGATATCGACAAAGAAACTGTAGATACACAGCTTAATTTTGATGACACGCTTCATGAGCCTGTGGTGCTTCCCACCCGTATTCCAAATTTGTTGGTGAACGGGGCCAGCGGGATTGCAGTAGGGATGGCGACTAATATGCCACCTCACAATTTGACAGAAGTAGTGAATGGTGTCATTGCTTATATTGAAAACAACGATATTGAAATTGATGAGCTAATAGAACATATAAAAGCACCCGATTTTCCTACAGGCGGAACTATTTACGGGTATGACGGGGTTCGGGAAGCTTTTAAAACAGGACGTGGACGTGTGGTACTTAGGGCGAAAGCCCATACCGAAGAGGTGAACGGGAAAGAAGCGATTATCGTTACTGAAATCCCTTACCAGGTCAACAAGGCCGAAATGATTAAAAAAACTGCCGATCTTGTAAATGATCGGAAAATAGAAGGTATTTCCTTGATTAGGGATGAATCTGACCGGAACGGGATGCGGATTGTATATATCCTGAAGCGGGATGCAATTCCCAATATCGTTCTGAATACCTTGTATAAGCATACTTCACTTCAAAATTCCTTTAGTGTGAACAACATAGCCCTTGTGAAAGGGCGTCCGCAAATGCTGAATTTGAAGGATATGATCTACCATTTTGTGGAACATCGCCACGAGGTAGTTGTTAGGAGGACAGAATATGAATTGCGAAAAGCTGAAGAAAGAGCACATATCCTGGAAGGGCTTATTATTGCTTCAGATAATATTGATGAGGTTATTGCTTTAATTCGTTCTTCCAGCAACGCTGAAGAAGCACGGAACAAATTAGTTGAGCGGTTCGAACTTTCCGAAGTACAGGCCAAGGCGATCGTCGAAATGCGTTTAAGACAACTTACTGGTCTCGAACAGGATAAGTTGCGGTCTGAATATGAGGAACTTATGACCACCATCGAAGACTTGAAAGATATACTTGCCCGAAAAGAGCGTAGAATGCAGGTCATTAAGGACGAAATGCTTGAAGTTAGGGAGAAGTATGGAGATGAGAGAAGATCTGTAATTGAATATGCCGGGGGCGACCTAAGCATGGAAGACATGATCCCAGATGAGCAGGTGGTAATTACCATTTCCCATGCTGGCTATATTAAAAGAACATCCCTTACAGAATATAAAACCCAGAACAGGGGAGGAGTAGGACAAAAAGGTTCCACTACAAGAAATGAAGATTTTCTTGAAAACCTGTTCGTTGGCACGAACCATCAGTACATGTTGTTCTTTACCGAAAAAGGCAAGTGCTTCTGGATGAGGGTGTTCGAAATCCCTGAGGGAAGTAAAACTTCAAAAGGGCGAGCTATACAAAACCTTATAAATCTGGAGCCAGACGATAAGTTAAAAGCTTTTATTTGTACCCAGGATCTTAAAGACGAAGAATACATCAACAGCCATTACGTTATAATGGCCACGAAAAAAGGACAGGTCAAGAAAACCTCACTTGAACAGTATTCAAGACCAAGGACCAACGGTATTAACGCGATTACTGTTAGAGACGGGGATGAATTGCTGGAGGCCAGGTTAACCAATGGGAACAGTCAGGTCATGCTTGCTTTAAAAAGCGGAAAAGCCATAAGGTTTGAAGAAAGCAAAACGCGGCCAATGGGAAGAAATGCATCGGGAGTAAGGGGAATCACCCTCGCCGATGAGAATGATGAAGTTATTGGAATGATCGCAGTCCAAAATCCGAAGGAAGAAACAGTACTGGTAGTTTCAGAAAATGGATATGGAAAGCGAACCTATATTGATGATCCCGAAGATGGAGAGCCAATCTATCGAATCACCAACCGAGGCGGTAAAGGGGTGAAAACCATCTCCATTACCGAAAAAACCGGAAGCTTGGTCGCTATCAAAAATGTTTCAGATTTGGACGACCTTATGATCATTAACAAATCTGGAATAGCGATAAGGACTTCGGTAAACAGCCTTCGGGTGATGGGCCGTGCCACGCAGGGAGTCAGGCTTATCAATTTAAAAGGGAATGACTCCATTGCCGCCGTGGCTAAAGTGATGAACGAAGAGGAAGATGTGGAAGACGTAATTGATGAGGGAACCCTTGATATGACCGGAGAAGACAACGATGGCACAACTATTGAGAATGATAGTGAAGAATAAGTTAACACAAAAACCCTAAAAGATGAAAACTAGAATTTTTACGGCAGTTTTAGCGTTGTCGACTGTCGTGGCTTTTGCCCAAAACCGAGAAATAAAACGCGCTGGAAAAGCGATTGAAAAAGGTGAATTCCTGGAAGCGCGGAACTATCTTCAACAAGCTGAACCTAAATTGGCAGACGCTAAACAGGATAGTAAAGCCGATTATTACCTGTATAAAGGCTATGCCCTGGTTGGAAACGGCGAAAATGTGCCGACTAACAGTTTGATGGAAGCAACCGAAGCTTTCAAAAAAGCACAGGAACTGGGACATGAGGAAGCACAACAAGGTTTGACCACAGCGAGCAACGCTTTGGTGAATGCCGCTATTGCAGACCAACAGGGCCAGAATTTTTCTGCTGCTGCCGATAAGCTGTACACCGCGTACCAGTTGAATGCGCAGGACACTTTGTACCTTTACTATTCGGCATCAAATGCTGTGAACGCAAAGGAATACAAAAAGTCACTGGAGTATTATAAAGAACTTCAAGACCTTGGTTTTACAGGAATTGAGACACAATATACTGCTGTGAACAAAGAAACCGGCGAGGAAGAATTGATGGGCTCCAAAGAACAACGTGACCTTTTTATTAAATCAGGGGATTACGAAAATCCGCAAACCAGGGTGACCGAGTCTAAAAAAGATGAAATAGCTAAAAATATTGCCCTTATCTATATTCAAGAAGGTGAAAATGAAAAAGCTATTGAAGCAATTGAAAGGGCTTTGGAAGATAGCCCCAACGATCCTGCCTTGCTGCAGGCACAAGCAGATGTTTATTACAACATGGGCGATATGGCAAAATATCGCGAGATCATGGAAAAAGTAGCAGAACAAAATCCAGATAATGCTGTTTTATTCTATAATCTCGGGGTAAGTTCTGCAGAGTTGGGTGAAAACGATCGCGCCATTGAATATTACAACCGTGCGATTGAGCTAGACCCTGAAATGAGCAATGCGCGTATTAATATTGCTTATGTTCTTCTTTCTGAAGAAACACCGCTTGTTGAGGAAATGAATAAACTGGGGATGAGTAAAGCAGACCAGAAGAAATATGATGAACTTGCAGAAAAGCGTCAGGAAATCTATAGGAAAGCCTTACCGCACCTTGAGAAGGTAACAACAAATGATCCTAATAATATAGAAGCTTTCAGGACTTTGATGAATATCCATTACCAGTTGGGGAATAATGAAAAAGCTGAAGAAATGAAAGCCAAAATTGATGAGTTGGAAACTCAAGCCGCTAGTCAATAGTATTATGACTTAGAAGTATTTTACTTAAGAAACCCGCCAAAAAGCGGGTTTCTTTTATATAATTTTTTTGATTACCCGTAGCTGATGAGTGTGCCTACGAAGATCGGTGTTGTAAATACCAGAATGGTCGATCCTGTCAAGCCTCACTTTTCCATCGGCATGGATGATGAAATTATCGCTCATCATGATGCCTACATGGTTTATTTTTCCATCGGCATCGTCAAAAAAAGCTAAATCCCCAGGTTCACTTTCTTCAATAAAGCTAAGGGACTCCCCCTGGCTTGCCTGGCCTACAGCGTTGCGAGAAAGCCGCAGCCCATTTAGTTTATAAACCATTTGTGTAAACCCACCGGCGTCAATTCCGAAAGGGGTTTTTCCACCCCAGAGAAAAGGGGCATTCAGATAAAGAAAAGCGGTTTCCAATAAGTTCTTTTTCGGTCTCTGTCCACTCGTCTTGTGACCGTTATGCTTGTGGGAAAAGAATTCTACACAATTTAAAACCGATCCCATCGGGATAGGCATTAACTGGTTTTTAGTGGTGACATATTCAATGAGATCAGCCGAGAGGGCTGATTCTTCAGAATTTAATCTCAGATAATCTTCATTCGACAATTTTTCAACCTGTGTATTGTCTATCCAGGCTTCAAAAGCATCAAAAGAGGTGCGTATCCTTGACCAGTGTTTCCTTTCTTCCAGAATTTGGTACATTTCCCCGTACAAAATTTGGCTAACCATTTCACTGGTGTGGCAAGGTTCTGCCCTTAGGGGGACAATGCCTAAATTACATATGGCAGCTTGCATCAAAAGTTATTAAAAATTGATGTTATGAACGCTCTATGATCATAGCCGAAGCACCGCCGCCGCCGTTACATATAGCAGCCGCACCGATTTTTCCGTTATTTTGTTTCAGCACGTTCAAGAGGGTCACAACAATTCTCGCCCCCGAGCATCCTAGTGGGTGTCCAAGGGAAACCGCCCCTCCGTTCACGTTTACATTCTTGTCCTCCAAGCCCAGGATCTTCAGGTTTACCAGTCCAACTACAGAGAAAGCCTCGTTGAACTCAAAGTAATCTACTTTATCCAGTGAAATTCCGGCTTTATCTATGGCCTTTGGTAGTGCTTTCGATGGAGCTATGGTGAACCAAATAGGTTCTGTGGCAGCATCGGCATAACTTTTTATCGTCGCCATGACTTCCAGGCCTAACTCCTCTGCTTTTTCACGGCTCATAAGCACCAGTGCTGCTGCGCCATCATTAATAGTAGAGGCATTGGCCGCTGTCACGGTTCCCTCTTTTCCAAAAGCGGGGCGCAGGGAGGAAATCTTGTCCATCTTCACATTTTTATATTCTTCGTCCTCTTTTACGATCACCGGGTCGCCTTTTCTTTGCGGAACTTCAACCGGTACAACTTCCTCATTATACTTACCTTCTTCCCAGGCTTTTCTCGAGCGGTTGTATGATTGAATTGCAAATTTATCCTGTTCTTCCCTGCTGAAATTATGTTCTTTTGCGCAATGGTCTGCAGCGGTTCCCATGGCATTATTGTCATATGCATCCACGAGCCCGTCTTTCTGCATTCCATCTTCCATTTGGGCAGGTCCGAATTTCTTTCCATTCCTAAGGTATAGGTAATGTGGGATAAGGCTCATGTTCTCCATTCCCCCAGCGACGACAATTTCGGCATCGCCTAAACTTATCGCCTGCGCGCCCTGCATGATCGCCTTCATTCCACTTGCACAGACTTTGTTTATAGTTGTACAAGGAACATTACTGGGAATCCCGGCTCCCAAAGCGGCTTGTCTCGCTGGTGCTTGCCCGTTTCCTGCCTGCACAACATTTCCCATTAGGACTTCATTCACCATTTCTGGCTTCAGGTTGATTTTGTCTAATGCTCCCTTGATTGCAATAGAACCCAACTTTGTAGCCGGAACCGTCGATAAGCTGCCCATAAAACTTCCTATTGGGGTTCGTACTGCACTTACTATTACTACTTCCTTGTTCATGGCTTTTTATTTTAATTCTTAGTCTTGCGAATTTAATCATTTTATCAGGAACAAACCAACCACATCCTTTCAGCCACCTTTTTTTAGTACATTTGAAAAAGAGATTAGTTTCTATGAAATCATTTGTGAATTACCTTTATAAAAATCAAGACCTCTTTTATAAAGTTTTTTTATTCCTCCTAACGACATTTCTGATAGTCTACCTCTTTCCGAAAGGTGGGAAGTTCAAATATGAGATTCCCAAAGGAAAGCCATGGCAATACGAGAACCTTTATGCCCCTTTTGATTTCGCCATTTTTAAGACACCTGAAGAAATAGCCGCTGAAAAAAGGGCGATCAATGAGACGCATGTTCCTTACTATGATTTCAATGCTGAAATTGCCCAGGAAGTCCAATCCCGCCTCGAAGAGCGATTTTCCCAGGTTTTCCCAGATACCTTAAGGCCATCCAAAATTAGGGAACTAAGGACTTTTGTAGATGAAACCGCCGAAGAGATATATGAAAACGGCCTTTTACAGGAGGTGGTACCCCTAGAACCTAATCAACTTGTTTACCTAAGGAAAGGCAATGAAGTAAGTGAGGTCACTTATGAAAATATCCTGAAGCAAAGTCAGTTACAGGATTTTTTAAATAGGAGGATCGATCAGTCGCGTTTTCAATTACAGCGGGACGAACTTATAAGTCTATTTTTTGACACGGTACGGCCAAATGTGACTTATAATGAAACCCTTACCACCAATGATCTGGAAAGCAAATACAACCAGATTTCCTACACCCGGGGGAGTGTGGAGCGGGGAACAATAGTCGTTGCAAAGGGAGAAGTGGTGGAAGGGGACAAGCTGCAAATCCTCAATTCCCTCAAAGCAGAATATGAGTCCCAGGTATGGAGCCAGGCAAACTACAACTGGGTGATCGTGGGCTACAGCATGCTTGTTTTTCTCGCCTTGCTGATGTTAATGCTTTTTATACGGAAATATCGTTATGATATTTTCCAGAACAATATCAAGATAACCTTCATATTTTTCAATGTAACTGTAATGGTGCTCCTCACTGTTCTGGTTATTAATTTTAATGTGCAATACGTTTATGTTGTGCCACTGTGCATTTTGCCTCTTACCATCAAAGGCTTTTTTGATTCCCGCCTTGGGTTGTTTACGCACGTGATCACTGTGTTATTGCTTGGTTTTATCGTCCCTGATAGTTATGAATACATGTTCCTCCAAATAATTGCAGGGATTGTGACCATCCTTACAGTTTCTGAACTTTATAAAAGAGCGAACCTTTTTATTACAGTGGGGCAAATTACATTGGTCTATATTCTTTCCTATTTTGCATTTACTATAATTCAGGAAGGCTCCATCTATGAAGTGGAACCGGAGACTTTCCTGATGTTCCTCCTTGGTGGTCTTGCCACCCTATTCGTACAACCACTAATTTATGCCTATGAGAAAATCTTCGGGTTGGTTTCAGATATGTCCCTCCTGGAACTTTCAGATACCAATACGAAGCTGCTAAAGGAACTTTCAGATAAAGCCCCGGGAACCTTTCACCATTCTTTAAATGTTGCAAACTTAGCTGAAGCTTCTGCCAATGAAATTGGAGCGAATTCTATGCTGGTACGGGTAGGGGCGCTTTATCATGACATCGGAAAAATGCGTAACCCGACGTATTTTACAGAAAACCAAACTACCTCGGTGAATTCACACGATGAACTGGAACCCAGGGAAAGTGCAGAGATTATCATTGAACACGTGATCAATGGAATTGAGATTGCCAAGAAAAAGAACCTGCCCGACAGGGTGATAGATTTCATTCGTACCCACCACGGGACAACGACCGTTTATTATTTCCTTAAAAAAGAAAAGGAGAATAATGATGAGGTGCAGGAAGAGGATTTTCGTTATCCCGGTCCAATGCCTTTTAGCAAAGAAACAGCCATTTTAATGATGTGTGACAGCGTGGAAGCCGCCAGTAAAAGTATAAAAGAGCCTTCCTCCAGGATTATTGATGATTTTGTTGAAAAGATTATCAGTAAACAAATGGAAGACGGACAGTTTCTGAATGCCAACATAACTTTTAAGGAGATCCAGCTGGTGAAAAAAGTCCTTAAGCGAAAGCTCAAGAACATTTATCACCTTCGGATAGAATATCCTGAATAAATTTAAAGGATCTTAACTATTTCCACCTTTTGATCGTGAAAGGTGAATTCGTCACCTTCTTTTTTGCCTTCCAGTTCTTTATAAATAGGTGCATCTGTGGAAATGGCATAAATCTTACTGCCACTATCCATTGGGATTTCCCCTAGGGGGACAGAAACAAAATAATAACTGTTTTTTGTTTCCACAACGCTTCCGGGTCGCACAGTCTCACTGCGGTGGTTGCGGTCCAGATTTGCGAGGGTTTCTTTCATTCCGCGCACGCGGTCCAGGTAAGTAGCATTTTTTTCATATTCGGTCAACATTTCGCCTTTGTTCCCATATTCATCAAAATCCGGGTGGAATTTATGATCGGCATTTTGGCCGGTTATGGTGTCCATTTTCTCGTTGTACTGGTCAATTCGTTCATTGACCATATCAAGGCATTTGTTGAATAGTTCTTTTTTGTTTATGCTCATTCTATTGCGTTTTTCATAAAATTAGAGAACGCGTTTTGGTTCAAAGAACAATTAGCAAAAATTTAATACTTGCCCGCTACGGAAGGTTTTACACACCTAACAAAGCCTTTGAAAATCAGTTAAACCAGGTGCATAGGGTCCAGGAGCTGGATATTATTTTGGATCCTTTCCTTGACCAGGTGCATCATCCTTTTGTTCAATGCTGAAGAATTCTTGATGTAAGCCTGGTATTCGCCATGGGTGAATTGCCCAATGACCATCCCTTTAAGACTGTTCCTGAATTTGATGTCTTTTTGAAGTGAATTCTCAATATACGCCAATCGTTTTTTAATATCCATTTCATAAAAGACATTCTTGTGTTTCTGAATGTAGTTTTTGAAAACTTCCACCCATAAATCGTTTTGTAATTTGATGATCGGCCGAAGGGTCTGATTTTGGAATTTTTCTTCTGAGCTCATGTTTTCCCTAACGGTGGCGCTGGGGATAGTTGGTCTCATTTCCAGTAAATGCAAATCTCTCTTTTCCATGTCGGGTTTTTATTGAAAATACTCAAAAAGAGCCTCGAAATGGCAATTTGCAATCAGGTTTTATAAACTGGTTATGAACAATATCGTTTTCCGTTAAATTCATTTTAATAGTTTTTAAAGCTAAAGCCTTCTCTTTACCTTTAGGAAAAGCCAAAAAAATGATAGTATCTAAAAATCCCTATTCAGGTGAAATACTTGAAGAACACAAAGAATTTTCTTCGCAGGATATTGATTCCGCTCTTGAAAAAGCAGATACTCAGTTCAAAAGCTGGAAAAAAACCAGTTTTAAGGAACGCTCTGCTTTGATGATGAAAGCTGCGGAAGAATTGAAGCAAAACAAACAGGAATATGCCGAAACGATGAGTCGGGAAATGGGAAAACCGATAGGGCAGGCCATAGCCGAGATCGAAAAATGTGTCTGGGTATGTGAATACTATTCCAAAAATGCGGCAGAGCAGTTATCTTCCGAAAATATAGCTACAGATGCCACAAAAAGTTACGTCAATTATGCGCCCCTTGGGGTAATTCTGGCAATTATGCCCTGGAATTACCCTTTTTGGCAGGTATTCAGGTTTGCAGCCCCGGCTTTAATGGCCGGGAATGTGGGCGTGCTAAAGCATGCAAGCAATGTTATGATGTGTGCTAACAACATCCAAAAAGTGTTTCAGCGGGCAGGATTTCCGGAAGGTTGTTTCCAAAGCCTAATAATTGGAAGTGACAAAATAGACCCGGTCATAGAAGATGCCCGTGTAAAAGCAGTCACCCTTACGGGAAGTGTGGGTGCGGGTAAAGCTGTAGCCGCCACTGCCGGGAAAAATATTAAGAAGTCAGTCCTTGAATTGGGTGGGAGCAATGCCTTGGTGGTTTTTGAAGATGCTAATCTTGAAGAATCCGTTAAGATGTGTGTACAAGCGAGGTTCCAAAATACAGGACAAAGTTGTATTGCCGGGAAAAGGCTTCTGTTGCACGAAAGTATTGCTGAAGAATTTACTGAAATGTTTGTAAAGGAAGTCAAAGACTTGAAGAGTGGGGATCCAATGGAGGAAGATACATTCATTGGAGTACAGGCGCGGGAAGATCTTGCGGAAGATCTTGACAAGCAGGTAAAAGCTGCTGTGGAACAAGGAGCTAAAATACTTGTAGGGGGTAACGGAAAAGGAGCTTATTATGAACCTACTGTCCTTAGCGGCGTCTCCAGAACAATGCCTGTTTTCAATGAGGAAACTTTTGGACCTGCTATTGGGATCACCACTTTCAAAGATGAAGAAGAAGCCATAGATCTTATAAATGCAACCGAGTTTGGACTCGGGGTTTCCCTTTTCTCCCGGGACACTGATAAAGTAAAAAACCTGATCCCACAAATAGAAGACGGCGCAGTTTTTATAAATGAACTTGTAAAAAGTGATCCCAGATTGCCTTTCGGTGGTACTAAAAATTCGGGCTATGGCCGGGAATTGTCACACTATGGAATAAAGGAATTTGTCAATATCCAAACCGTTTACTTCAAATAACAGTAGTATGTCAAGACAAAATATTGCAGTAACAACAGATTCAGTGATATTTTTTAGAAAAGGGAAAAAGAAAAAGATCCTTCTTGTAAAACGGGGTAAAGATCCTTTCAAAGGCAGATGGGCACTCCCGGGCGGATTTCTTGAAGATGAGGAGTCGCTGGAAAAAGGTGCTGCCCGGGAACTTCAGGAGGAGACCGGCTTAAAGATTGATAAATTACACCAACTAAAAGCCTTTGGTACGCCTGGAAGGGATCCGCGTGGAAGGACCGTGAGTATTGCCTTTTTTGGAGAGGTAACTTGCGAAGAAAAAGTAAATGGCGCTGATGATGCTGCAGAGGCAGATTGGTTCGACTTGGATAACTTGCCCGAATTGGCATTCGACCATTCAGAAATAGTGGAATATGCCAGGAAAAAATCAATCCCAGAAATAAATTAATAACATTTGATTAAAAAGCATGAGATTTCATACTCGAAAATGGATCAAACCTGAAGATTTAAACCCCAACGGAACCTTATTTGGTGGCCGAATTCTGGAATGGGTGGACGAGGAGGCTGCCCTTTATGCCATTATCCAACTTGAAAATCCGCGGACGGTAACGAAATTTATAAGTGAGATAGATTTCAAAAGTTCTGCACGGCAGGGGGATATCGTGGAAATAGGCATAGATGTCGTAAAATTTGGCGAGGCTTCTTTGACCTTGCGGTGTGAAGTGAGGAACAAAATGACACGCGAAACGATCATTACCATTGAAAAAATTGTGATGGTGTGCCTGGATGAGCAGGGAAAAACCAAACCGCATGGAAAAACGAAAATTGAATTCGTTAAGGATAGGCTCAACGATTAGCTATTCCTTACCGGCAGCTTTTTCTTTTTTGTCTTTTTCATCTTCCTTTTCAATTTGTTTTTCTGCCTCCTGCATTTCCTCCTGGCTTGCAGGTTTAGGGGTTTGCGCACCTTTTTCCCCCGGCTCCAGACTTAACTTCACGTAGAAGGGAAAGTGATCTGATTCTACATCATTTCCCACCTCGATTTTGACCAGCCTAAAATCGTCTGAAACAAATAAATGATCCAGAGGCCATCTCATAAGCCAGCTATCTGCATTATAGGTATTGAAAAAGCCCCTTCCTATTCGGGGATCCAGTAGCCCGCTTACTTCCTGAAAAAGCTTCGTACTTTCAGACCATGCGACATCATTAAAATCACCTGCTACAATTACTGGATTTTGTGCTTGCTTTGCCATTTTTGCCACCATCATCATCTGCGCATCCCTGTCTGTTGATGAGGCATCATGGGGAGGCATGGGCGGTGTAGGGTGAATAACGTGAAGGTCTATTAATTCTCTGGAAGGCAGGATTACTTTTGTGTGCATAGATGGTATACTGTCCTCTAAAAGAAATTCAATTTGTGGATTTACCAGTTCCAGTCTTGAATATATCAGCATTCCGTAGGTATTATCAAGCGGCATTTCCATGCGATAATCGTAATCAAAATCCTTCAGGCGTTTCCGTAATTCATTTTGCCAGATGAGATTGGTTTCAGTAAAAATGAGAAGATCGGGATCCTGCCTAAAAATTTCTTTAACCACCCTGTCATACTGCTCGTTTTTTTGCAGCACGTTAGTGACCAGAATGCTAATACTGCTCCCCGGAACTGCTGCAGTATTCTTCTTCACCTGCACCCCGGCAAAGGGAGTGTAAGGATAGATCTTGGTAAGCTGTAATAGAAAACAACCTGAAAGTACGATCACAATGGCGTAATCTCTCCAGTTGTGCAAATCAAACTTAAAAAAATAAACCAGCAGGGCGACCAACGTTAGAATGGTCAATTGTATATGAGGAAAATCAAACATTCGTAACCACCAGTAATCAGCAGCGACAAAAGGAAACAGGGAAAGGACAACTGCAATGATCCCAAACCCCTGAAGAAAACCTTTCAATGACATGAACTGGAAATAAGATTTGATGAAAATTTCAAGATAATTTTTACAATTTTCATCAAAAATATGGGTTTCGCACCTAAAATAGAGGTTTAAAAGTAAATCTTTAATTTTTTTTAAGAGAGAATGGGAGGTTATCTGCTTAACTTTAAGAAATAACTGAGAAAGAGGGAGGTAGTCTTCTTCTTTAACTAACCAAAAATAATATTATGGATAAAATTATCGATTTGAATTCCCACAACATTGTGCCGAGAAAAGGAATTTCCTGGCGGGCGATCTTCGCAGGTGTTATTTGTATTCTGTCCCTTGTTTTTCTTTTGAATTTACTGGGGATGGTGTTTGGGTTTGGAACAATTGAGCCATCCGAAGAAAGCAATCCCCTGAGCGGACTTGGAACCGCTAGCCTGATATGGTGGATCATTACTAACTTAATCGCCCTGTTTGCCGGTGGTTATGTGGCCGCCAGGGTAGGCGTTTCCTTTTACAATAAAAGTGGAATTGTCCAGGGGATAATGACCTGGGCCCTTTACACCTTTATTTCTGCCTGGCTGTTAACTTCAGCTGTTGGAAGTATAATTTCTGGGGTTGGAAGTACGATAGGAAGCGTATTGTCTGGATCAGATCAACAGCAGACGAGCCAAAACCAGTCTGATGCTGCTACACAACAGCAAAACCAGATATTAGGTGTTTCCCTTCAGGAAGCAAAAAGTGAATTTTACCAGCTTCTTGAAGATACAGACAAAGAAGCCCTGGATCCCGATAGGATTGAAAGACAAGCCAGTGAAGTTGTACAGGATGCGAGATCACAGGCAAGAGAGGCTGCACGACAACCAGGCCAGGTTGACACAAAAATAGAGCAGGTCTTCAATAACGCCAAAAACGAATTTGAAGGTACTTTTGAGGCACTGGATAAACAAGCTCTCGTAAATGTGCTGACGGAAAGGACCGACATGAGTGAAAGCGAAGCCACAACCGCAGTCGATAATTACATAGGCCAGTATGAAAACTTACGTGCAGAAGCTGAACAATTCCTACAAAAAGTGGAAGAGCAAGCCGCACAAACTGCCGGAAATGTTTCACAAGCCATTGCTGATGCTGCGTTGTACCTATTCCTCGCACTTATTTTGGGAGTTATAGTTGCAGCCCTGGGAGGATATGTGGGGGTTAAAAGCTTAAGAGGCGATTACGCCGATACCCATTATGTAAGTTCAGACGATACTCGTAGAGATAGAACAGTGGACTATGATCACGATAACGATGACCGCAGGGATCTGAGATAGGTCTTAGGCACGTCAATTTAAATAAGGCTGCCCAAAAAGTTCAAATACGTTGTCTTTTTTATTTCAGGAGAAAGAAGTTTTCTCAGGAAACAAAAAGATAATCGAAAAATGGGCTTTTTGGGCAGCCTTTATTTTTCAGAAAAATGCTTCAGCGACTGGATGATATCGTCACCAGAAGGGGATTCAAACAATTTTAAATCAAAAAAGGGAACGGCTGCGATCAAGTGGTCAAAGATGTCTGCAGTGATCGCCTCATAAAATTCCCAGCGTTTATCTTTGCTAAAACAGTAGATTTCTACGGGAATACCTTCTGTAGTAGGCGCCAGGTGACGCACCATCAAAGTCATGTCCTGGTTAATTTGTGGATGTGCTTTGAGATAAGCCTGTGCATAGCGCCTAAAAACCCCGAGGTTTGTTTGGTGCCTCCCGTTGATTAGATAAGCTCTATTTACGCCAATTTTGGTGTTGTGTTCATTGATCTCCAGTTGCCTTTCCTTGATATAATCCCCGATGAGGTTGAATTCCTGATAGCGAGAAATATCATCATCGTTTACATAACGTATCGAGTTCTGTTTGATATATAAAGCCCTTTTGATGCGCCTTCCCGGCGATTCCTGCATTCCGCGCCAGTTTTGGAAGGAATCTGCAATTAAATTATAGGTAGGGATAGTGGTAAAGGTGTTGTCCCAGTTCTGGACCCTTACCGTGGCGAGGCTTATTTCGGTGACAAAACCGTCGGCACCATATTTACTAAAAGTAATCCAATCGCCAATCCGTACAATATCGTTCACAGAAACCTGTATGGACGCGATGAACCCAAGTAAGGTGTCTTTAAAAATGAACAAAATAATCGCCGAGGCTGCCCCCAGAGAAATTAGGAAACCGAGGACAGATTTGTTTGTTAATTCCGAAAAGATGAAAACAAATCCAATTCCCCAAAAAATGATCATCAGGACCTGTGTATAGCTTTCTATCGGTTTGTCCTTATAACCTTCATGCGTTTTCAGGAAATTAGTAGTAGTGCGCAATAAACTTCGGAAGATTAGCACTACCAGAATAACGATATATATGTTCACCAGGGTGTTAAAGATCGTGAGCAGCTGGGGGTAATCTTCAAATATGATTGGGACGGTAAGGATAATGAGTAATAGCGGAAAAATGTTACTCACATACCGCGGAAAGTTGCTTTTGACCAAAAAATCATCAAAGGTTGTTTTGGTTTTGTTCGTAAAAGCCCTAAAGCTGGTGAGGATGAGGCGTTTGGTAATAAAATGAATAAGGAGCCAAAGGATTAATACTATGGCAATATTGATCAGCATATTCAGAAAATGAGCGACACCCGCATCCATTCCCTGTTCTACGAAATACTTGCTTAAAAAATTACTGAAATCACGTGTTATTTCACGCATAGAAAAAGTTTAAAGGTATTTTTTATCAACATAGAAAGGCCCCAGTGGCAGGACAGAACTTACACAAACGATCATCAAAGTTTTGTAGTTCCAGGAAAGGGTCTTGAACATGACAAAAGCCCCCAGTATATACATAACAAATAAAATCCCGTGAAGCATCCCCACAGTTTCCACCATTTGTGGAGCATCCCAGATGTACTTTAGGGGCATTGCGATCAACAATAGGACTAAGAAAGAGATTCCTTCCAGGATACTAATCCATTTAAAGGATTTGATTTGAAGGTCTTGTGACATAACAACCTGTTTTTTTTGATGCTGCAAATATACTTTTATTCGCCGGGTTTTCTTCTGAATTTCTACTTTTTCACAAGCTATAATTTTACCAAAGAAAGCTTTGATGAAGATTCATGCACATCCTGTTACAGCCATATAAAAATGCTGAATTCAACCTGAACTGTACCCGATAAAACGCAACATTTTCTTAATTTGCGTTTTATTACGAAATCAAAAAAATGAACAAAAAAATATTAGTGACCGGAGGACTGGGTTTTATAGGATCCCATACGGTCGTGGCCTTGCAGGAAAAAGGGTTTGATGTTGTGATCATTGACAACCTTTCCAATTCTTCCCTTGAGGTATTGGGAGGAATTGCCCAGATCACAAAAATCTCACCCGAGTTTGAAAAGATTGACCTTCGGGAAAAAGGGGCTGTAAATGCCTTTTTTGACAAGTATCAGGGGATCGACGGGATAATTCATTTTGCTGCTTCCAAAGCGGTGGGAGAAAGCGTTCAAAATCCTTTGTTGTACTACGAGAACAACTTAAACACGCTTATTTACCTGCTACAGCATTTGAAACAAAAAGAAACTGCCAATTTCATTTTTAGTTCTTCCTGTACTGTTTATGGCCAGGCAGATGAACTGCCTATAACAGAATCTGCGCCTGTTAAAAAAGCCGAATCGCCTTATGGAAACACGAAACAAATAGGGGAGGAGATCATCGCCGATACGTGCAAAGTGACTTCTCAACTCAACGCCATTTCCCTGCGTTACTTCAATCCCATTGGCGCACATCCCAGTGCCCATATTGGGGAACTCCCTATTGGAACACCTCAGAATTTAGCCCCCTTTATTACCCAAACGGCAGTTGGGAAACGGGAAAAACTTTCAGTTTTTGGAAATGATTATCCCACGCCAGATGGAACCTGTATTCGGGACTATATCCACGTGATGGACCTTGCGCGGGCCCATGTGGTTGCGATGGAGCGGCTTTTGGATAAGGAACAAACCAATAACTATGAAGTTTTTAACCTGGGAACAGGGGAAGGTAATTCTGTTTTGGAAGCTATTCAGGCATTTGAAAAAGTTTCAGGAAAAAAACTTCCGTATGAAATCACTGAGAGGCGTGAAGGGGATATCACAGCTGCCTACGCAGATACTACCAAAGCAAATGAAGTGCTAAAATGGAAAGCCGAATATAATATTGAAGATGCCCTAAAAAGTGCCTGGAAATGGCAGCAAAAGCTTGAAGAGGAAGAAAAAAAAGGATAAGCTAAAAAAAAAACTGTTTAAAATATAAGCTTAAAGGCTAATTCAAACTTTTTAGAACCGGTAAAGGGTCTTGAAGACCTGATTTTTATTTCAGGTGTAAAGGGGAAAATATATTTTAAACAGTTTTTATATGATTATTTAGTTAACTATAAAGGCATGAATTACTCCTGGCAACCATCCAATAAGGGTCAGGATAATGCTTATCAACAAGGTGGTTCCCACGCCATGATTTAGGTACACAGCTAAAGGAGGTAATAGGATATTTAAAATTATGGTCAACATATTTTTTATTATACCTTGAAATTAATGATAAATTGGTGAAAAAACTTATAATTATTTAGCTTTAGCTTGAGTTTAACAAGTATATCATCAATTTTTTCACCAGACAATCTTAAATCACCAAAATTAGAACCAGGAGGGTATCACATTTAACTACGAGTATGGGAATCCTTAAGTAAAAAGAATTGATTCTTATTTAAGAGTTGCAATTTAAATACCACTCAAAAATGGCATTTTTGGAGGCTTTTTCTGTACTATGGGACCGAATATTGAATACTTCAAGATGTTGGCGTCCCGCAAAATCCTTCTGAAAATACTATCTTCGCAAAAAATTAGGTCATGACATTCAAGGAGCTGGGCGTTTCAGAAGAAATTATAAAAGGATTGAAGGAAATGGGAATCGTTTCCCCTACAAAAATTCAGGAGGAAGCTATTCCTGTGCTTACCGAGGGAACTGTGGATTTTGTGGGACAGGCGCAAACAGGAACGGGAAAAACAGCAGCTTTTGGCTTGCCTTTGTTGGCGCAAATTGATCCGGAAAAAGAACATATCCAGGCTTTGATTCTTGCACCCACAAGAGAACTGGGCCAGCAAATAGCGAAACAACTTTTTAAATTCACCAAGTACTCAGATAAAGTTTTTACTGAAGCTGTCTACGGCGGGGAAAAGATCGATATCCAAATTGCCAGGCTCAACAGACCGACTCAAATTGTGGTCGCCACCCCTGGAAGGCTTATTGACCTAATGAAAAGAAAGGCAGTGGATATTCGCCATATTAAGACTTTGGTCCTGGACGAGGCAGATGAAATGTTGAGCATGGGCTTTAAGAAAGATCTTACCACAATTCTGGAAGGTACTGCGTCCAAAGAAAGGAATGTGTGGCTTTTTTCGGCCACAATTCCGCAGGAATTGAATGAAATAATCAACCAGTACGTAAATAAATCTGCGAGACGGGTAAACATTGATAAAAATGACGCGGTAAATACGGGCATTCAGCATCAGTTTGTGGCCAGTGATGACAATAATAAATTGGATACACTTGCATATTTTCTGAAGTCAATAGGCAAACAACGCGGGATTATTTTCACCAAAACTAAAGCTGCAGCCCGTACTTTGGCCAAACAATTGGCTGCTAAAAATTATGAAGTTGGGCTTTTGGAAGGGGATATGCTGCAAAAGGACAGGGATAAAGTGATGCGCGCTTTTAAAAACAAAAGTTTACGACTGTTGGTTTCAACAGATGTGGCTGCACGCGGAATTGATGTCGCAAACCTGGCATTTGTGTTGCACTATCAACTTCCCGATCAAACCGAATATTATACCCATCGAAGCGGGCGTACTGCCCGGGCAGGAAAAACCGGGATCTCCCTTGCCCTGGTCAACCCATACGAACTGAAGAAATTGCGCCAGCTGGAGCGGGAACTGGGAATCAAATTCACCCAAATAAGATAATTACGCCGGTCAACTTGCTTTGTTAGTTCAATTTCGATCGTTTAAAGTGTAGTCAAAGCTGTATTCTCTTGGACCCCTTTTTGGAGACGATATCGGGGATTTGAAGCGAACTCCAGATTATTTATATTTTATCTGAAGGATGAAGGATAGCGAAAATCTTCCCCATTAAGGAAGCTTATCTTTTGTTCCTCCAAAACTGGCAGTTTTCTACAGTTTTTTGGGTAAAAAGCAAAGAGAGGAAACGGTTTAGACGATATTGAAGATCAACAGCGCATATCCGTAGAATCTAAGGAACCTAAGCAACCCAAAAAGAAGATAATATTTGAATTTGTAGTTGATCATCCCCGCAGCAATGCTGGTGAGGGCAAACGGAATAGGAAGTAATGCCCCCACGACAATCAGGAAACCGCCCCATTTTTCAGTATTCTTGACATGCTTTGACAGCCGGGTTTCCAAAAAATTGTGGACTTGAGGTAAACGCGTGATTGCCTTCCCTCCAAAATAAGCTATTATACCTCCCACGTAGGAAGCCAATGCAAGAAAAGTAAGATAAACAACCGGGAGCGCAGACTTTCCTGCCCAGGCTATAAAAAGTTCTGGCGGAACAAGCCCCAAAAATATAGATTCTGAAGCCAAAAAGACGGCAAGCACTCCTATTGGGGAAAATGTTTCGGTAACTGTGATTAATAGGTTGTTTATGTTGAGCACATACTCATTAAAAGCCAAAAGTACCCCCAAAAAAAGAAGGATGGGTAAAATGGCTTTTTTGAGGCTTATGCCAACAAACCTGTAAAATCCGGTGTAACTATAATATTGATGTAGTAATTTCCAGCGCGGTTTTTTGTTTAAAACAGCTTCATTTTTCTTTTTCATACGGTTACTTCTCGATCAGGTTTTGTGGATGTGGCTAAGTTCAATTACCAAGCCACTTCTTCAAAACGAAAAGTTAATTCTCTTCGGCGTAAGCTATTAGGTTGTTGCTGTATTCCCTTAATTCCAGTGCGTTTATTTTATTTTGGGAATCGGTCATTAAAGATAGTAGGTAATCCAGACTTTCTTTAGGATCGGTTTCTTCCTCTTCTTCCATAGCCTCTTCCTCCATTCCTTCTCCTTCTTCTTCCAGTTCTTCTTCCAGTTCGTTTCCTTCCAGTTCGTCTCCTTCCAGTTCGTCTTCTTCCAGGTCGTCTTCTTCTATCGGTTCGTCTTTGGGAATAGGAATATCAAAGGTGTTATAAGTTTCAATATGCTCTGCAGTAAGACGGATCACTTTGGCCAAAAGCGGATTTTTTTCTTCTACGGCATAAGGTCTCAACTCCTTTAGATCTCCAACAATTTTGTTGGTGATGATGCCATTGCGCATAAGGTCGCGCTGTATTTTATTCAGAAGTTTTTGTGCTTTAGGATTTTCCAACGTAGTTATAAGTTTTAAAAGTTTATCAAGTCTTTCCTTCCTCCATAGTACGGAATCTTGTGAAGGTGCGCAAAGATAAATCATTCCAATTATATTTTCCGACACTAACTCGAAAGATTTTCTGCGGAAATAAAGTTTATTTGAAGTCTTTTTCAGCTGAAGAATTAACAAACTCTTAGAGTATCCGCTTTATAAATGGGATTTCGATTCCTTAATTTTAGGCTGAACAAAAAAATAAGATTTATGACATCGTTAAAAGATAAAGTAGCCTTCATTACAGGAGGCAGTAAAGGAATAGGATATGGCGTGGCAGCATCGCTTTCTGAAATGGGGGTGAAGGTGGCAATTACCAGCCGTAACCGTGAAGAAGCTGAAAAAGCAGCCAAAGAAATTACTAAGAATGGAAAAGCCGAAGCTATTGGGCTGGAGGCCGATGTTCGGAATTTTGACAGCCAAAAAGCAGCCATTGACCAGGTCATCCAAAAATGGGGAAAACTGGATGTGTTAGTTGCAAATGCAGGAGTGGGTCATTTTGGTTCCATTGAGGAGCTAACGCCAGAGCAGTGGCAACAAACCATTGATACGAACCTAACAGGAGTGTTCTACAGCCTTAAAGCTGCAATCCCATCTTTAAAAGAGTCTAAGGGATATATTTTCACTATTTCCAGCCTTGCGGGAACAAACTTTTTTGCCGGCGGTACCGCCTACAATGCGAGCAAATTTGGCGTCACAGGATTCACCCAGGCAGCCATGCTAGACCTGCGGAATTACGATATAAAAGTGACGACCATAATGCCAGGATCCGTGGCTACTCATTTTAATGACCACCAACCTTCAGAAGAAGATGCCTGGAAAATCCAAAAAGAAGATATTGGGGAATTGGTGGTGGACCTTCTAAAGATGAACCAGCGCGCTTTGCCAAGCAAAATTGAAATTCGGCCAACTAAGCCGCCAAAGAAATAGAAATGTAGAGCATCCAAAAAGGGGATTTTTAAGCCTCCTTTTTGGATGTCTTTAAATGTACACTTTTAGCTATATCCACTATTTTGTCGGCTATTGCCAGCCAGGATTCCTCCTGAAGGAAATGTCTGGAATTTAAAGTGCTTATTTCTTTGAGTCCGGCAACTTCTTTTATCTCTTTTCCAAAGGTTCCATAGGTTAAAGTAGGATCTTTTTCTCCCCAAATGGCCTGTACAGGGTAATTCACATTTTGAACAGCCCTATAGCACAAGTCCCTGAATTCTGGGGAGCTGTCATAATTCCTCATAATCTTCAAAAAAGCCTTTCCCTGGTCTTCCCTTTTTAAAAGGTCTACATATGCGTTTATTTCTTCGGGAGGGATCTTCCCACTATTGAGGACACCCATGTTTTTGAACATGACAGGCCAGGTGATATGGGAGATCATTTTGAGTTCGGCTTCCCCCAAAATCCATTTTTCAAAGGGACGCATGACCGTGGGCTTTTTATAGTTCACAACATCTATCCAGGTGTTGAGTACAGTAATAGACATGATCCTGTTGGCATGCCGGGCAGCAAGCGCAAAGCCAATGGGTCCGCCCACATCGTGCACTACCAGATGGAACTTTTTTAACTTTAGTGCTTTGACGGCATCGTAAAGGAAATTAGCAAAATTGGAAAAGGAGTAATCAAAATCTTTTGGTCGTTCAGAAAGGCCAAACCCCGGGAGATCTATACACACGCCCTTATATCCTTTTTTGGCAAGGGAAGCAATTACTTTCCTATAAAGAAAAGAGGAGGTGGGAACCCCGTGCACACAAAGAACCGGCTCCCCACGACCCTGCTGTAGGGCAAAAATTTTCATCCCATTGACCGTAAAATACTTACCCGAAGCTTCATGATCCTCGATGACGGTTGCTACACTACGTTCAGCTTTTGCCATTTTTTGGATGCTTATTTTTGCAACAATCTAACTAGTTCCCTGGCTGCTTTTTCAGAAGAAGCAGGATTTTGTCCGGTGATCAATTTTCCATCTACTACGACATAAGAACCCCAATCTTTTCCTTTGCTGTAGTTGGCGCCCAACTGGTTCATTTTGTCTTCCAACAAGAAAGGGACTACTTTGACAAGGCCGACGGCTACTTCTTCGGAATTTGCAAAACCGGTCACATTTTTGCCCCTTACCAACGGTTCTTTGTGGTCTTCCACATTTGCCAAAGCCGCGGGTGCATGGCATACAAAAGCCATCGGTTTGAGTTGGGAATTGAAATCTTCAATAAGGGAAATGGATTTTAAGTCATTTGTCAAATCCCACATGGGGCCATGCCCACCAGGATAAAACACCCCATCGTAATCCTTGGCATCTACATCCTCTAACTTTACAGTTTCTGATAGCTTTTTCTGCAGTTCTTCATCGGCATCAAACCTTTTGGTTGCCTCTGTTTGTGCGTCTTCTGTTGTACTGGAAGGATCAATTGGAGGCTGGCCTCCTTTAGGCGATGCCAGGGTAATCTCGGCACCGGCACCCGCCAGGACGTAGTAAGGAGTAGCAAATTCTTCTACCCAAAAACCAGTTTTTTTTCCAGTATCGCCTAATTTGTCGTGGGACGTGAGGACCATTAAAATTTTCATAGTATCTGTTTTAATAAGTATTTATCCGCGGCCTTTATGCACAGGCGCTTCCCGGATTATTAGTTTTTCCTAAAATTACAATCCCTTCCAGCTTTTGCCAAAGCACGTTTACTAATTAAAGGTTAAATTGTTTTCCCTGCGAAAAATTGTAGGAATATCCTCCTTCTGCGGCATAAAACCTTTTAGTTTTGTACTGTCATAAACATCGCTTTTATTTTGAGCCTCCTTTTTTATATAAAATCATTTTTAAAACTCCTCAAGACTGCGGAATTCTCCAAAGGAATCCAGTTTGGGGTCGCAGCAGTTTTGCCCTTGCTGGTCTCGGCGTATTTTGATCTCCTATACGTAGGAGTTGCAATGGCAGTAGGCGTTTTGCTTACTTCCCCCAGTGACGTTCCGGGAAGCCTCAATCGCAGAGTTATCGGGGTTTCGTTCTCTGTTCTTATTGCTGTTGTCGCAACCATTATCGCAGGCTATGCCGCAACAAATACGTGGATTTTTATCCCGGTTTTGATCGTGTTGATGTTTAGTTTTTCCATGATTTCTGTCTACGGATTTAGAGCTTCTTTAATTGCATTTTCAGGACTTTTTGCAGTGGTATTGAGTATGGCACAGGTTCCTTCGGCAGGTGGAATTATTGGCCACGCACTGCTAATTGGCTGTGGTGGCTTGTGGTACCTGGGGCTTACGGTTTTAATTCATTCCCTGAACAGAAGGAAAGAAACCGAAGTTTTGTTAGCAGAAGTTTTTGAATTCACTGCTGAATATCTCGAAAAAAGGACTTTGCTTTTAAGCGGGAAATCAATAGATGCCGAAGAACTTCATAAGGACTTGATAGACATCCAGACGGCCCTCAATGAGAAACACGAAACCATGCGGGAGCTCCTCATTTCACGCAGAAGAAACTCCGGAAGGTCTGGTGTTGTGAGAAAAAGGTTATTGATTTTTATTGAACTTGTCGATATTCTTGAATTGGGAATGGCCAATCCCGTGAACAACCAGAAAATGCAGGTGCTGTTTGCCGGCCACTTCGAAAAGCTGGAACCCATAAATCAATGGAGCCTGCAAATGGCAGCCCAGCTTAGGATTATCTCTAAAGTGATCAAAAAGCGCGAAATCTATCAACCTTTTCAAGGAATCCATGCGCAGAAGGTAAAAGCATGGCAGGAATTTGAAAATTCTGAAGAAGGAACAGGAACTCCTGAAGAACGCGAGGCCCTCCTGGTTTATCGAAATTTGTTGACTTTTAAAGAAAAACAGTATCAAAAACTACTTTCTATCGAGCGGCTGCTACGGACTTTTGAAGAAAAAATTGATCTTAAGCTTAAGAGGAAAGATGCTGTGAAATTCCTTACAACCCAGGACTATGATTTGAAAACCCTGGAGGATAACCTCGATTTTAAGTCGCCTATCTTCAGGCACTCCCTTAGGCTTACGGTCATCCTGGTTGCAGGTTTTCTGTTTGGGAAATTATTTGAATTCCAAAATTCGTACTGGATTTTGCTTACCACTCTAGTAATCATGCGGCCGGGATACGCCCTTACCCGCGACAGGTTTAAACAGCGACTGTACGGAACTTTGATTGGAGGAGCGATAGCCGTATCCATAGTCCTTCTTGTACAAAACAGGATCGTTTATGCCAGCCTTGCTGCTATTACTCTGGTTCTGGCCTTCTCAATGATCCAGAAGAACTATAAAACCGCTGCTGCATTCATTACGCTAAATGTGGTATTTGTGTACAGTTTTTTAAGGCCAGATGTGTTGGAAGTTATACAATTCCGGGTGTTGGATACAATCATAGGAGCGGGCCTGGCCTTTGTGGGGAATAAATTCCTTTGGCCAACCTGGGAATATTCCACTATCAACAAATTTATCACCAACAGCATTCAGTCAAATTGGAAATTTCTAAAGGAGATTGATTTTCTATACCGGAAAAAAGACATCCCCCGGAATTCCTATAGGTTGGCCAGGAAAGCTGCCTTGCTTGCTATTGGAGACCTCAATGCTGCTTTCCAGAGGATGGCACAGGAACCTAAAACCAGCAAGGAACAATTAGGAGAGACTTTCAGGATCGTTTCCCTGAACCAGGAATTTCTTTCTTCCACTGCTTCTTTGGGGACTTATATTAGGTCGCATGCAACCACTGCACCTTCTAGGCACTTCGATACCTATATTGAGACAATTCAGAAAAACCTGGGAGAAGCTGAGAGATCGTCACAAGATAAAGCGGAACAAGATACGCAAGAACTTCTGGAAGCTGAGGCGTATTATGCCGATCTTTATGGGGAACTAAGCGCACTTCAGAAAACAAATCGAGAAAATCATGAAGAAGGTTCTGGGGAAGACCTGCATCACAAGCTACAAGAGGTGCAGATTATTATGGACCAGTTGAAATGGCTGCTTGAAATTTCTGAAAATTTAAAAAAACGAATGCACGGACTAAAACAAACCTAAAGCCACCCTTGTGAGGTGGCCTGAGAATATTCTAAAATGTCATTTTTGGAACAAATTATTTTCGCTCCTGCTTTCCAGCTTGTTTTTGGTCGCTTTGTTTTTGCCCACTTTTTGAATCGCTCTGTTTTTTCTGATCCTTATTTTTCTGATCCTGATTTTTTTGATCTTGCTGTGCCATGGTTAAAGGTTTTAGATTAAACCGTATTAAAAATACAACACACTGATAATTAATTCTTTAAACTCATTTTATTTTAACTGAATTTTGATAGTTAATTTTTTGAAAAGGTAAAATCTGCTCAGATGATTTCCTTTTGAAAACCATATTGAAGTAGTATTTACTAAATTTGGTACAAGACCTTTAATTAAAAATGCCTTATGGACAACGAAACCATCATAAATAAGATTATTGCTC
>JAGXIM010000052.1 GCA_024635665.1 Salinimicrobium sp.
AGGGAAAAGCATCAAAACGACTTGCTCAATTTCTGCAAAAAACATCTTGGTGACCAATATGATGCATCTTCTTTTTCTGTGGCCGCTATAAAAGGTGCAAATACCTCAAAGGCGATTTCAGACTTTGTACGGGATCTAAATATACGAATGATTGTGATGGGCGCTTGCGGTACCAGCACTCTCAAGGAAGTTTTCATGGGAAGCACCACCAAAGAAATGATGGAAGTCTCCCCTTTCCCAATCCTGGCAGTACCAGCTGGTTACAAGCCTGGAAAAGTTGAGAAAGTATTTTTTGCCAGTGTGCTGGACAATGAAGATATTGAACATTTGGCAGAGTTGGTTCAAATAATTTCCAGTGCCCAACCTGAAATCCAGGTGGTCCATATCACCCACAAAGAGGCAAGGCAGGCCAAAAAAGCCCTGTCTGAATTCGAGAAAAAAGTCAAGGAAAAAACGAATTACAGTAAGATGAGTTTTATGACAATTTATTCTGAAGATGTCTTCGAGACTTTAAAATCTTCTATAGAAGAAATCAAGCCCGATGTGGTGGTCATGCCTGAACAAAAGGAAAAAAACGAGGTCAATAAAATGATCATCCGCGACAAGGTTAAACATATGCAATCCTGCACAAAAGTTCCCCTGCTAAGTTTTCCCCCAACTATTTAAGCAGAAAAAAGCTGTCTAAAAAGGTCATTTTTCTCTCAAAAAAGGAAAAATTAAACCGAATTTTTAGACAGCTTTTTAAATTTTAAAACTTTTGTTTATGCTTTTTTCACAATGAATTCCCCTTGCATTTGTACGTAATGTCCCGGGAAACTACAAATAAACGTATAGGTTCCTGGTGCAGGAGCTTCAAATTCGATCATTGTTTCTTCCCCGCCCCCAATCATTTCGGTATTGACAATCACGCTATCAGATCCCTGCGGAACGTATTCGTTATTGGCTGCAGTCATTGCTTTTTGTGCAAATTCGGTCACATCTGTTCCTTTTTTCAATAGAACAAAATTGTGGCCCATTTGATTTTCTGGAAGTTCCCCTACGTGTTTTAGAGTCAACCGAACCGTTTGGCCTTCTTTAACTTCAATTTGTTCAAGGTTGAACTGCATGGCATCATTGCCGGTAAGCAAAACTTCCACCACCCCATTTTGGCTTTTGACCGCATTGGAACCAGGTTGCATTTCCTCTTCTCCTGTTGTTTCCATGGTCTCCAGGGTTCCTTCTTCCCCAATAGTTACTTTTTCTTCATCTTTTTTTTCGTCCCCGCAACTCAGGAAAACTGTTGTTGCCAGAAGTATTAAAAATCTACTTAAGTTTTTCATGTTTTTTAAATTTGTTTATTTCTAAAACGCCTTATTTTTCAAGGCTCACAAAGATAAAAGAAAAATTGTGAAGTTTTATTATAGAGACGTTAATACATCCCTCCAGGTGTTAAAAAGGTCTGGCTGAAAAATTCCTTTTTTTACAAGATGTGAGTCAGTCTCCATCTCTTTAGATCGGGCAGGATCTTTAATATCTCCTTCGCCTCTTCCAGGGTGATCTCGTCATGCTCTTTTGCCATTTCAATCAGCTTGCGCTGCATATCCTGAAGGGAAAGGTGCGGATTGGTGAATTTTCCACCTACCATGCAATTGATACAATAATCATTACTCCTGGTATCATCTAATAATGTGCCCCTGGACTCTTCAGAAAAGGGAAATCCACAACTTTGACATATCAATGGTCCCATCTTTCTTTATTTTAATTGATCCTGCCTGGTGATTCGTACATCAATTAGGACTTGTTTTCTATCCGAAAGTCTTCAGCAGTTGGAAATATTCAAAAAACAGAAACTTTCGCTTAATCTTTATTAAAGATAGCTGAAATTCCTCAAAAACCCTCTAGAAAAATTACTTAACGTACTCTTAAAATTGTTATAAAATTCTAATTATTCCGTATCTTTATTGGGCAACAGAGACAGTGTAAAAAGACATCGAAAGATGCCTTTTTTAGCATCTATTTACTAGACTGTTTCACCGTAAAACTTCTAGAACTATGGACGCATCAATATTATTAATAGAGGATGATCCTATCCTTGCCGAAAATACCAAGGAGCTTTTAGAACTATCTAGATATCACGTATATACAGCACTCAACGGAAAAGATGGTTTACAAATGGCGCGGGAAAAGGTTCCCGATTTGATCGTTTCTGATATTATGATGCCGCAGCTTGATGGTTACCAGGTTTATGAAGCGTTGCAGCGAAGCAATCAAACCCGTGGAATTCCTTTCATCTTTCTTTCAGCCAAAGCTGATCCAGCCGATGTTCGCAAAGGAATGAACCTGGGAGCAGATGATTATATTACCAAACCTTTCCGCGAAGAAGACCTTATACTTGCTATCGAAAGAAGATTGGCCAAACATGCCTGGTTTAAAAAACATGAGCTGAAAAATGGGCTGGACACGAAGTCGGGAAGCGAACTGGAAGAGCTGCGGGAACATTTTCGTAGTTATGGAACCCAAGTCGAAGTGGCAAAACATGAGGAAATTTATTGGGAAAACCGGAATGCCTCCAATGTGTACTTAATTAGTGAAGGCCTTATAAAAACTTATCGGCTGGATGAACATGGCAAAGAGCTTATTACCGGAATTCCAAAAAAGGGGGAAGTCATAGGCTTTTATAGTTTTAACCCTCCATGCATCTACCCCGAAACTGCAGAGGCACTGGAGAACACGGTTTTGTACAAGATTTCCACCGAAGAATTTGTGCAATTATTACTAAACAACCAGGACTTAACAGTTGCTTTTGCCCAATTGTTGAACGACCACCTTTCTATTTTGAAAACACATTTGCTGGACATGGCTTACAGTTCTGTCTTGAAAAAAACGACCAATACCATCCTGCAATTCGCTGAAGAAATACAGGAAGACCCCGAACAATTCATCAAAGTTTCCCGTAGTGACCTGGCCAGTGTGGCGGGAATTTCCACGGAAAGTTTTATACGAAGCCTTTCATTGCTACGAAAAGAAGGCTTGATCGAAATTGTTGGGAGAAATATAAAAATCCTGGATCACCAAAAGTTGCACGCGATAAAATGAAAAAGCAGCAGCCAAATTTGCTGAAGGATTAATTATTTTCATCGCCGGATTGCCTTTTTGTACAGGAAAACATGTTGTTTTCCGTGTTTATTTCAAGTAACTTTATAAAAAATGTAAGGAAATGAGAAAGATAGTCGTCCCAACAGATTTTTCAGAAAATGCCTTCAACGCCCTGAAATTTGCAGCTGAACTTTTTAAGCATGAGAAAAGCGAATTTTATGTACTTCATGCTTATGCTGATGAAGTATACAATTCTGTGGGATCCCTGGACGAGGAAACCCTCAAGGACACCCGGGAGAAGGTGAAACAGAATTCAGATAAAGAGTTGGAGACTATTATTACCCGCATTAAAGATCTTTTTTCAAATCCCAGGCACAACTTTCATAGCAGCTCGGCCTTTGGGCTTTTGGTTGACGAAGTGAATGATTTGGCCGAACAGGAAAATGCCGATATCATTGTGACCTCTACCCGGGGGAAAAACAATGAGCGTAACCTAACCTTTGGCAGCAACAGCCTACAAATTATCAAATACGTGCAGTGCCCCGTTTTGAGTATCCCGGCGGGTTATGAATTTGACAGTCTTCAACTAATTTTGTTCCCTACAAATTTTTTGCTGCCCTACCAAAAGCGGGAGTTAAAATTAGCAGCCGACCTCGCCCGCGCGTTTTGTGCAAAGCTGCACATGATGTATGTTTCGAAATTTCCGCTGGATTCATATCGGCAAAAAGATAATCAGGAGGCCATAAAAGAGCAGTTTTATGATGTAAAAACAGATTTCCGCCAGGAAGAAAAGCTGGAAAAAAGGGAAGCTATTTTCAAAGCTATTGATGAAATGGAAATAGACCTCCTTATCCTGGTAAATTCACGGCACAGCTATCTTGAAAATGTACTTTACTCGTCGACCATCGATGAAATAGGGCTGCACCCGAAAATCCCCTTTTTGGTACTCCAAAATTTCTCCCGAACCTAACCGATAGTTTTGGTTCGCCATGAAAAACTGATTTTTTGGCCATTCGTCAACAAAACCGTCCTTTCATGTAGAAGTATCTTTTGGCTTATTTCTTCGGAAAAAATAACGATAACATGAAAAATGTCCTTTTGCCTACAGATTTTTCAAAAAATGCCGAAAATGCTATTTCCTATGCTTTAAACCTTTACAAGAAAGAAAATTGCAGTTTCACTTTGCTTCATGCCTACAAAGTGGATGACTACCATGAAAAAAGCAGATTAATCCCCATTCCAGCAGAAGAAAAGTTGGCACAGGCACAAAGAGAGGCTGAAGAAAAGCTTGAAACACTCATTGAGAAATTCAGGCAAACAACTTCCTCCAAACATAAATTTCATTTGATTGCGGCCAACATACCATTAGTCACTGCTGTCAAAGAAGAAATTAGTAAATGGAAGACAGATGTTGTCATCCTGGGCACAAAAGGACATACCGGCTCCAGTGAAGTGGTGTATGGCAGCAACACGGTCAACCTAATGGAAGAAATACAAAGGTGCCCTTTACTGGCCATTCCGGCAAACGTGAATTTTATTTCCCTCCAGGAAATAGTTCTGGCCAATAGTTTTAAAACCGAATTGACCCAGAAAGATCTGGATTTCCTTATTCATCTTTCCCAGAAATTTCAAGCACCCATTCGTATCCTGCGCATTGCCGAAGAAGGCGGAATGAACGAACTACAAAAACAAAACAAGCGGCTTTTAAAAGAAAAACTTCAGAATGTGGTCCATTCGTTCCACACGCTCGAATACTTGAGTATCCCGCTTGGGATTTACTCTTTTACAGAAAGCCGTGGCAGTGAAATGATTGCGTTTATCAACAAGAAACACAGTTTTTTCGAAAACCTGCTTTTTGATCCTTTTTACAAGAACCTCGCCCATTATTCAAGGGTTCCCGTACTGGTACTGCATCAGCCCTGATTTCCCCTGCACATAGACATAAAAAATCCGTGGTTTTTGGCCACGGATCATTTTTCCAGCAAAAGCCGGATTTTAAACAACAAAATTATTCCTCAGAAGTAATATTGGTATTGTCTTTTACTACAGTACCGCTAGTGCTGGTAGAGTCCAACACTCCTTCAACAGGAACTTCAGCCGCGGGAACCTCGATTGTGGTTTCCAACACTTCAACAGTAGTTTCCTCTGTGGTGCGGGCATTTGTTTCTTTACAAGAAGTTAAACTTAACACTAATGCGATAACAGTAAAAGTCAAAAAGGATTTTTTCATTTTTAATAAAATATTAATTGTTTGAGGGAGCAAATGTATATTATTTTGTGATCCAATACACAAATTCGAAAAAATATATTTTTAAAAGAGTGAAGGCAATTTGACCCCGGTATAAACCTCTAGGATCCAGCATTATATTTGCAATTCGGACAAAAAATAACATGTTATTAAGGAAAAAATTTCTTACCTTAAGAAGGAAAAATAAAAGTCATGGACAAGCAATCTTCCACAAAATTTTCGGCCAATGAAAAGGAAATACAAAGACTGTTGAATGAGAACAGAGATTGGAAAGAATCCTTGAATTATATAGCTGAAGAAATCAATTTTCTCGACCTATTCCTGAAAGCCGATATTTTCCAGGAATATGCCCTGAACCTTTTTGAGAAGCTTCATGATTTCAGGAAGAAAATAGTAGAATTTAAAATCGAAATTCAACAACTCACGAGGGAAATAAGCAACCACAGGCATGACATTGAAGGAATGAGGGAATGTGAGGACATTGGATGTGAAATTTTTTATCACGAGGAACACCTGAAACTTGAACAACGGCTCAAAGAATTTAAAAATAGGTTCAAAGACAGTAAACTCGACATTTTTACCCACACAGCCGGATATCTAAAAAAGAGGGAAACAGAGAAAACACAACAAATTAAAAACCAGGGCAATGAAAAGTGAAAGTCTTCATTTTAGGTACATTGAGTGGAAAACACCCGATGAGATGCATTTTACTTCCCTACAGTGGAAGTCGAAGCTAGACTTCATAAACGACGAAAACCGTTTTTTTGAAGATATGTTGAAAGAGTACATGATGCCAATAGTAAAATCGCCACTCTTTTCAAAAATCCAGGACCTGGTTGGCCAACTCTCCCAATCAAAAGAGGTTTCAAAGGGGTTGAATGAGACCGTAAATGAGCATTCCAGGCGTTTGAGCCGCCTTATTGACAATGTGGATCAACCAAAAGAGGCCCGCCTTTACCGGCAGGAACACAAAAGAATTATGAAGGAACTAAATCAGTTTTTAAAAAAGTATAAAAGATTGAAAAGGGAGGTTTTTGAAAACGTCTCCCTTGCCCTCAAACAACAAAAGCAAAAACGTTTGATCGCCTAATTTAACAGCTTTTTCAAAAATTCTTCATAGCACACGAGAATTTTAAGCCTGTATTTCCGCAAGGGGTACAGGTTTTTTTTATGAACATTTCCCATACACAAATATAAAATACCCAAACTTCACACCAGCTCAAGCAACTGATTTTTTCTATCCAAAAATGTCAAAAACCTAACATATTTTTAGGCTTCGGAAACGAAGTTTTTCAAATTTCTGAAGAAATAGTATCTTAGAAGATAAAGAGAATTTATGTGCTACCGTACGAAGCTGAATGCAAAGATTTCAGAAATAGAAAAGACTTTCGAAGCCACATTCGTGACGCCTGAAGATTATGTGCCGCACAAAGAAATTAATGCATTTGATTTTCCCCAAACGCCAGTGATTTCAGATTTTTCCCGGGACGAAATTTTGTTTTACAACTGGGGACTTATCCCTTTTTGGGCCAAAAACAAAGATATTCAAAAGAGCACCCTTAATGCAAAAATAGAGACCGTCACCGAAAAACCTGCTTTTCGGGATTCCGTTGAAAACCGCTGCCTTGTGATCGCAAATGGGTATTATGAATGGCAATGGTTGGATGAAAAAGGGAAGAATAAACAAAAATTTTTGATCACTTCGGCAGAAGATGAAGTTTTTGCCTTTGCCGGAATCTATTCCAGGTGGAAACCATCAGCCAACGACCAGGAGATAGTTTCCTACAGCATTTTGACTACAGAAGCCAACGAACTGATGGGCTCAATACACAACAATAAAAAACGAATGCCTGTCATGTTGAGGCAGCAGGATCATTCGGCGTGGCTACAGGGAAAACCGATGGCCGCTTTTGCTTTTCCCTATGAAGCCCGGCTACAGGCACAAAAAGTATAACGAAAAACAATTTTTCCGAAGAAACCGCCGGGATTATTCATCAAATCGTTTTTGAAAACTAAATTTGCATTAGAAATGCCCTTTTTGAGAGGGAAGGACTATGAATAAGAACCCCGATATAAGAACTGTCACTGTTTGCAGGTACATTGCCCCTTTGCGGGAAGGTGGTTCCCTGCCTGCTTTAACCGAAGCTGATGACGACTTCAAATACGTACTAAAATTCCGTGGGGCGGGACACGGCGTAAAAGCACTTATAGCAGAATTTCTGGGAGGTGAGATTGCACGCGCACTGGGAATGAAAGTCCCCGAACTCGTTTTTGCCCAGCTCGATGAAGCTTTTGGCCGTACCGAGGCCGATGAGGAAATTCAGGATTTGCTCCAAGGCAGCCAGGGTTTGAATTTGGCGCTGCACTTTTTGTCTGGTGCGATTACTTTTGACCCTGCGGTGACGGTGATTTACTCCAGGCCGGCTTCAGAAATTGTTTGGCTGGACGCGTTGATCACCAATGTGGACCGCACCTTCAGGAACACCAATATGTTGATTTGGCACAAAGAACTGTGGCTAATTGACCATGGGGCCGCCTTTTATTTCCACCACTCATGGGATAACCGTGAAAAACATGCCCGCAGCCCCTTTAGTTTAATAAAAGACCACGTTTTGTTGCCCCAGGCGACCCTTCTGGAAGAAGTGGACAAAGACTTTAAGGCAATTTTAACCGAAGAGAAAATAAGGGCGATTGTCGGCGACCTTCCTTCTGAATGGCTACAGTGGCAAGAAACTGAGGAAAGCGAGGAAGAGATCAGAGAAGCCTACATTCAATTTTTACTGGTACGGCTGGAACATTCAGAAATATTTATAAAAGAAGCACAAAATGCAAGATAGACACTTATATGAATATGCTATCATACGGGTTGTGCCACGGGTGGAACGGGAGGAATTCCTGAACGTGGGTATCGTTTTGTTTTGCAAAAGGGAAAAATTCCTGGGCGTGCTTTACAAGCTGAAGGAGGAAAAACTGAAAATTTTATGTGAAGAGCTGGATTTCGACCAACTGGGAATGAACCTGCAGTCTTTCGAGAAAATTTGCCAGGGCGACAAAGATGGCGGTCCCATTGCCCAAATGGATATCCCTTCCAGGTTTAGGTGGCTCACTGCGGTAAGAAGTTCGGTATTACAGACCTCGCGGCCCCACCCCGGCCTTTGTGAAGATTTAGATGCTACCTTAAAAAGGCTTTTTAAGGAGTTGGTTTTATAGAAAAACTCAGAACAAAAAAGGCTGCCTCTTCAGACAGCCTCACATTTTCTCAAATTATCATTGCTTAGAACTTTAATTTCACATCCAAATTGAAATTATTGTTGATGGTTTTGTCCCCAAGGTTATTGAAGAAACTACCTGAACCATATCGAATCCCATATTTTGTCCTGTCGATAGCTACTCTACCGGTAGCAGTATCTTCGTTTACCTCGAGCTCAAAAGTCACTGGGTTAGTTTTTCCTTTGATGGTCAAGTCACCTGTCACGGCATAAGTGTTCCCACTTTTTTCAGCTACCTCTGTGATCTCCAAAGTGGAGGTCGGGTAATTCTCTACTCCAAAGAAGTCATCATTGTTTAGATGTCCTTCAAGTTGCTCCTTATATTCCCCTTCAAGGTCGGTGACCACGATAGAGTTCATGTTCATGACAAATTTCCCGCTGGTTAATTTGCCTTCGCTGGATAGGTTTAAAAATCCTTTTTTAAGTTGAATAGTTCCCCTGTGGGTTCCTGCTATCTTTTTACCAGTCCATTCGATTTGGCTGGACTCAACATCTACATGCCTTTTTACACTTGGCGAGATTACTGTAGTAAATACCATCACCGGGTCGGCTGTGCTTAAAACTCTGTTTTTCATTGTACTTCTTGTTTAAATTTAATTATTGATTATTTATTCGTACCTACATTTGTTGTACATACAATTATTGTGATAAATTTTATTTTTCTTCCCTCATCTTATTTAATAAGGAAGTTAACTGATCCATCTCTTGAGGCTCCAGGCTTTCTACTAATCCACTTTGAGTGGTGTCCACTACTCTGTCCAATTCTGTTAAAAGTTCCAGGCCTTTCGCGGTAATGGTAATTTCTACTTTCCTCCTATTGTTCGGACAAATAATTCTATCCACCAGACTTTTTTGCAACAATTTATCTACAAGCCGCGTGGTATTACTCATCTTATGAATCATCTTTTCACTAATACAGGAAAGGGAAGCAGGTTTGCCTTTTTGACCTCTTAATATCCTCAACACATTAAACTGCGGGATTGAGATATTAAAAGGTTTTAAGGCCTCAGTCAATCGTTCCTGCACCCAGTTGCCTGTCACTATCAATTCTATTACTGCAGCACGGGCAACAAGTGATGAATCGATATCTTTTGAACTCTTTTTCATGTATGTATTTACAACATTTGTATGTACAAATATAAGCCCACTTTTTTAATCTGCAAAATTTTTATTTGAGATCACCAATTATTTATTTCCGGCTTTCACCCATCCTGCGATCTGCAGCGTACGTTTGACCTGGTGTGCGACGGCGGTTTTTAACGGTTGGTTAAGCTCATCTTTCCCGGCAGTTACGCTCACCCCATATGGATTCCCGCCTGCGGCAAAAATGGCTTCGTTTGTATAGCCCGGTGCAGCAACAATGGCACCCCAGTGGTGCATCGTCTTATAAAGCGAAAGCAAAGTACTCTCCTGCCCTCCATGGACATTACTGGCACTGGTCATTCCGCTTACGACTTTATTGGCAAGTTTTCCACTAAACCAAAGTCCACCGGTGGTGTCAAGGAATTGTTTCATTTGGGACGGGAGGTTTCCATAACGTGTTGGGGCACTAAAGATATAGGCATCTGCCCATTCAAGATCATCCATACCGGCTTCCTGCACATCTTTAGTGGCATCGAGATGTTTCTTCCAGTCGTCGTTCGCGGCAATCGCCTCCTCGGGCGCAAGTTCTTTTACTTTACGAAATCTCACCTCTCCTACTCCGGCTTCCTTAGCCGCTTCTTCGGCCCATTTTGCCAATTGATAATTTGTTCCTGTAGAACTGTAATAAATAATAGCTAATTTCAAGTCTTTCATAATGAGATTAATTTTTAAGTCGAACATTCTTTTGTTCTTGTTCTTATTTAAAATACAAACCTGAAATCCTTTTTCTGCTAAAATTTTTATAAACTTAAAATCCTACTTTCCTGAAATGAAAAAATCCCCAAAAAGGGGATTTTATAAATATATTTTTTTAATACTCTATTTATCCATAGCTGCTGCGACACCAGCAGAAAGCCTTCTGTAAGTACCATTTTCCAGGCGTTCCCTAATTGCTGAAAATGCGACAAGGGTTTCCTCCACGTCCTCTAATGTATGTGTAGCTGTTGGAATAAGCCTTAAAAGGATCATACCTTTTGGAATGACCGGGTAAACCACAATAGAACAAAAGATCCCGTGGTTTTCCCGCAGGTCCTTGACTAAAGCCATTGCCTCGGGTATGCTTCCCTTAAGATAGACCGGGGTCACACAACTTTGGGTAGATCCAATGTCAAAACCGCTATCCCTAAGACCGGTTTGAAGTGCATTCACGTTTTCCCAAAGCTTTGCCTTTAATTCGGGCATGGTCCTCAACATATCAAGACGCTTTAAAGCTCCCACCACCAATTGCATTTGGAGGGATTTAGCAAACATTTGTGAGCGTAGGTTGTACTTCAGGTAATCGATGACTTCTTGATCGGCGGCAATGAAGGCACCTGTACTGGCCAAGGACTTTGCGAAAGTGGCAAAATAAACATCTATTCCGTCCTGTACACCTTGTTCTTCGCCTGCTCCTGCCCCGGTTGCACCAAGGGTTCCGAAGCCATGTGCGTCATCTACAAAAAACCTGAAATTATACTTTTCTTTTAACGCGACTATTTCCTTCAGTTTTCCCTGTTCCCCACGCATTCCAAAGACACCTTCGGAAATGACCAAAATTCCGCCTCCGGTTTGCTCAGCGATCTTTTCAGCCCGCTGCAGGTTTTTCTCAAGGCTTTCCATGTCGTTGTGCTGATAGGTGAAGCGTTGTCCCAGATGCAAACGTACGCCGTCAATTATACAGGCATGCCCATCTACATCATATACGATGACGTCTTTTTTCGAAACCAGGGCGTCAATAGTGGAAACCATTCCCTGATAGCCAAAATTAAGAAGGTAAGACGCTTCTTTGCTAGCAAAAGAAGCCAGCTCTTCCTGTAGCTTTTCATGCAATACGGTATGACCGCTCATCATTCTCGCACCCATAGGATAGGCAGAACCCCATTCGGCGGCAGCTTCAGCATCTACTTTGCGCACTTCGGGATGGTTGGCAAGTCCCAAATAGTCATTAATACTCCATGTGATGACATCCTCACCCTGGAACTTCATTCGGTTGGAGATTGGACCTTCCAATTTTGGGAATACAAAGTAACCTTCTGCTACTTCGGCCCATTTTCCAAGAGGTCCTTTGTCCTTGTATATTTTATCGAATAAATCTGCCATTTTATAATTTTTTTAACTTTAGCAAAAGTATGAAATTAAAAGCAACCGCATACTTTTTATGGCACTCAAGGATAGTCAAAAAGGTCATTTTCCGATATAAATTGAGATTACCCGCTGCTTCACGGATACCGTTTATCTGTTAATTCTTTTATTAATAGGATTCACTAAGAAAGTTCCTACAAAAAATTTTAGTAAACAAAATATTGAAGATCAATTACTTAATAAATTCAATTTGGTTGGCGGCTTTAACATTCTTGCTGTCAAAGAAGCCCTGCTCGGTCATCCATTCATCGCTAAACACTTTGCTCATATAGCGGGAACCATGATCTGGAAAAATAACAACCACTTTGCTGTTTTCATCAAACTCCCCTTCTTCGGCAAGTTGTTTCACGCCTTGAATGGCAGCGCCACTGGTGTAGCCAACAAAAAGGCCTTCGGTTTTAGCCAATTCGCGGGCGGTGTGGGCACTTTCTTCATCGGTCACCTTCACAAACTTGTCAATGCTCTCAAAGTCGGTAGCAGTTGGGATCAAATTTTTTCCTAAGCCTTCAATGCGGTATGGGTATATTTCTGCGGAATCAAATTCCTTTGTTTCGTGGTATTTCTTCAAAACCGAACCATAGGCGTCAATGCCTAAAATGCGAATTTCAGGATTTTGTTCTTTTAAAAATTTTGCAGTGCCCGAGATCGTTCCGCCGGTACCGCTGCAAGCAACAAGATGTGTCACCTTTCCTTCGGTTTGTTTCCAAATCTCAGGCCCGGTCGTTTTATAATGGGCTTCTATGTTGAGCTCGTTAAAATATTGATTGATGTATACCGATCCTTTTATCTCGTCATGCATCCTTTTGGCTACCTGATAGTACGAGCGTGGATCATCTGCAGATACATTCGCCGGACAAACGTAGACCTTTGCCCCCATGGAACGCAGCATATCAATTTTATCTCTGGAAGATTTAGAGCTTACAGCAAGTATGCACTCATAGCCCTTTATTATACTCACCATGGCAATACTAAAACCTGTGTTGCCCGAGGTAGTTTCAATAATGGTGTCGCCAGGTTTTAATATTCCTTTTTTTTCAGCCTCTTCTATAATGTATAAGGCAATCCTGTCCTTTGTGGAATGTCCCGGATTAAAGGCTTCAACTTTTGCGAAAAATTCGCCTTTTAAGTCCTGGGTAATACGGTTCAATTGGATAAGTGGCGTATTGCCTATGAGCTGCAACACGTTATCATAAACCTGCAAATCTTCTCTCATAAAATGAAGTTATTTATGTAATCCTGTATTACTTTATAAAAAACAGAATTACTAAACGGAGCAAATTTAAGTCAAATATTTGAATTATTCCCGAATTCCCTCTAAATCCAATAGAAAAACATACTCTTCAGCCACCTCCCACAACGCTTCAAAACGTCCTGATGCACCTCCATGCCCAGCTTCCATATTGATATGGAACAGCAACTCCTTGTTATCCGTTTTTAGCTCCCTAAGTTTTGCCACCCATTTCGCCGGCTCCCAGTACTGCACCTGCGAATCATGTAAGCCGGTCGTGACCAATATATTCGGATAATTCTGTGCAACTACATTGTCATATGGAGAATAGGACTTCATGTAGAAATAATATTCAGCTTCGCCAGGATTCCCCCATTCATCATATTCCCCTGTGGTCAAAGGAATCGACTCGTCCAGCATGGTGGTCACCACATCCACAAAAGGTACCGAAGCTATGATCCCGTTGTAAAGTTGTGGTGCCATATTGGCCACTGCTCCCATTAACAATCCCCCGGCAGAACCACCACTGGCGTAGAGATGTTCTGCCGAAGTATATTTCTGATCAATTAAATGGCGGCTGCAATCGATAAAATCTGTGAAGGTATTGCGTTTTTTCAGAAGTTTCCCATTCTCGTACCACTGCCTGCCCAAATATTCCCCGCCACGAATATGCGCAAGCACGAAAATAAATCCCCGATCCAAAAGGCTCAGTCGAACAGTCGAGAAATAAGGATCAATAGTAGAACCATAGGAACCATAGGCGTATTGCAATACGGGATTTGAACCATCCCTCTTAATGCCTTTTTTGTGCACCAGGCTCATGGGGATTTTTGTCCCATCCTGCGCCGTTGCCCAAATGCGTTCAGAAACATAATTCTCCTTCTTGAATTTGCCACCCAAAACTTCCAATTCCTTTTTCACATTCTTAACACGTGTGCGCATATTGAAATCCACCACCTGGGTTGGAGTGTTAAGGGAATTGTATGTGTAGCGCAATATTTCGGTATCAAAATCTGGATTGGTCCCGGTGAAAGCCGTGTAAGTTTCATTGTCAAAAGGCAGGAAATAAGATGCCGAATTATCCCATTTTTGGATCCTAATCTTATTAAGCCCGTTACTGCGCTCACTTATCACAAGATACTCCCGAAAAAGGTCAATATCTTCCAACAACACCTCTTCCCGGTGTGGGATAACATCCCGCCAATTTTCTGCACCTGGTTTGTCCACAGGTGTTTTCATTAGTTTGAAGTTGAAGGCGCCGTCTTTGTTTGTAAGGACATAAAAAGAATCTTCGTAATGAGCAATGCTGTATTCCACACCACGAATCCTTGGTTGCACCAGCTTAAAATCCCCATCTGGTTCATTGGCTTCTAGAAAGCGGTATTCGGAAGTAAGCGTACTGCTCGAACCAATCACCAGGTATTTATCAGATTTTGATTTATACACATATGTATGGAAGGCTTCATTCTTCTCAAAATAGACCAGCTCATCATCAACGGCCTTTGTTCCCAGCCGATGTTTAAAAATTTTGTCACTCCGCAAAGTTTCTTCGTCTTTTCGGGTGTAAAAAAGCGTTTTATTGTCATTGGCCCAGGTGGAACTGCCGGTAGTGTTTCTTATTTTCTCCGGAAAGATCTCCCCCGTTTCAAGGTTTTTTACCTGAATTGTGTACTGTCTTCGGCTCACCGTATCCACGGCAAAAGTAATCAGCTTGTTGTCTTGGCTCACATTTAGGCCTCCCAACCGATAATAATCATAACCTTTGGCCATTTCATTCACATCGAACAAAATTTCTTCGGGGGCATCAAGGCTTTCCTTCTTTCGGGAATATACGGGATAATCTTTCCCTTTCTGATAGCGCGTAATGTACCAATAGCCGTTCAGTTTATATGGAACTGAAGAATCATCTTCTTTGATCTTAGCCTTCATCTCTTGAAAAAGGCTTTCCTGAAACGCTTTTGTATGGGCGGTCATTTCCTCATTGTAAAGGTTCTCCCGCGTGAGATGATCTACGACCTCCGGATTTTCCCTTTCCCGCAGCCAAAAATAATTATCTACACGAATATCCCCGTGTTTCTCGAGGTTCACAGGAATTTTCTTTGCATGGGGTGCAAGCGTTTGGTTATCGGAAACTTTCATTTTCTACACAACTTTTTGACAGCTGCAAATGTAAGCTTTCTAATAAAGAAAACTTAAACTCAGCTTGCAAGTTCCATTATCTAAGCCTTTTTAGGTAATTTTGCAGGAACAATTAAAACTAAAAACTATGTTTGGAGATATGATGGGCATGATGAACAAGATCAAAGAGACCCAACAGAAGGTTGAAGAAACTAAAGAAAGACTAAAAACCGTACTTATTGATGAAGAATCCAGCGACGGACTTCTAAAAGTCACAATCACCGCCAACCGGGAGATCAAAAATATAAGCGTTGCCGATGAACTCCTTGAAGACAAGGAACAACTGGAAGATTATTTGGTCTTGACGTTGAATAAAGCCATTTCCAGGGCAACCGAAGTAAACGAAGCAGAACTCTCTGCCGTGGCCAAAGAAGGAATGCCCGATATTCCCGGAATGAACGATATGCTGGGCAGCTAGATTAGTCGATAGACGGTAGTTGATAGACGGTAGTTGATAGACGGTAGACTGTAGACTGTAGAAATCAAACAGAAAACAGAAAACAAAAAAACACTTGTACGTCTCTGATATAGGTTGACCACTAAAATCAACTTATATGAAGTCAAATATTCGATTACTGAGTAAACATCGGAAGTTTTCTGATGAGTTCAAGAGACAAATTGTAAATGAATATGAAAGTGGCAAGTACAGTGTAT
>JAGXIM010000053.1 GCA_024635665.1 Salinimicrobium sp.
ATTTCGCGGAAGGGCAAGCGCTTTCCCCAGATCCTGCTGTTGTGCAGACTGTGCAAAGCTTTGGGCAATAGAAGATTTACTCAAAAAACAAAATTTTGGACAAAGATAACAAGTAAAAAGGTTTCAGCTAAGGCAGGAGGGATTAAGGGAAAGTTAAAAACAGTTATGAGTTATGGAGTTAAGAGTTCTAATGGATGATTAAAATTTGGGCTAAAGCCAGTGGTTTAAGATAAAAATTCAGAACAGGGCTTTAGCCCAATCTTTATGTCTCAAAATATAATAAAGGTTTCTCCATACTCCTTCCCGGAAACTTCGATTTCTCCGAGACGGTGTTTTATGATCGGGATATTGGTATGATGGGTGATATATTTTTTATGCCCCCAGCGGGAATGATCGGCATGACCGTGGGTGATAATTGCTTTATCCACCGGTTTCCATGGATCTAAGTAAACCCCGGCAGGTTCGCAATAGATCCCTTTGTCATCAAAACAAAGCAGAGGTTTTTTCTGATTTTTGAGCGACATAAATTCAAGTTAGGAATATTTGTGCAGGGCAGCTGTGGCATTAGGAAAAATTAGAACTGAAAATGCCCTTTTTGAAGGGTTAGCGATTGCAGCGCCTGCCTGCCGGCAGGCAGGGATAGCTCCCGAAGCCTGCAAAGGCGAGGGACTATGAGCGGAAAGCGCGGCCACCGCTTTAGCGGGGGAAACCCCCAAAGAATCATTAAAAAAATCCTTCATTTTTGCTATATTTGAGTAAAATACGTTGTTATGTCATTTTCAGACCTTTTTGGAACTGGAGAGCACCTTAGAAATTTAGGGCATTTTGCCGCAATTGTAACTTTAGCCGCGGCCGATGGGCCCATCAATGAACTGGAGGAGGCACAATTAAAAAGACTTTCGTTAAAACTGGATATTGAAAAAGAGGACTACATAAAGGTGATGAAAAATCCAGACAATTTCCCCATCCACCCCAATAACTCCGTAGAAGGGCGACTAGAGCGGCTTCACGATCTATTCAGGATTATTTATGCTGACCATAATATCGATCGGGAAGAAGAATTGTTGCTCCGGAAGTATGCTCTTGGCATGGGTTTCTCTCCTGCAGTGGCGGAAGGCATTATTAATCGCTCTATTGAAATCTTTAACAGAATGAGCTTTGAGGACTACCTCTACCTACTAAACAAAAAAGATTGAATCCTCGTTGTTCGGAACAAAAGCAAGATCACGCCACTTTAATAAGAAAGAGCAAGACTTTTTAAAAATTAAACTTGAAAATGCCCTTTTTGGATCTGAAGTTATTCAGAATATTGGGTCATGAATTCTTCGGCTTTTTCTACCATTTCTTTGCTACCACAGAAGAAAGGTGCCCGTTGGTGCAATTCATCTGGCTCAATGTCCATGATGCGCCGGAAGCCGTCACTTGCTTTTCCGCCGGCCTGTTCGGCAATAAAAGCCATGGGATTGCACTCGTACAACAACCTCAATTTTCCCTTCGGTGCTTTTGAAATAGTGGGGTATATATATATGCCTCCTTTGATCATGTTCCGGTGAAAATCTGAAACCAGGGAACCTATGTAGCGGGAAGTATATGGCCGATCCTCCTTTTCTTCCTGGCAGTATTTAATGTACTTTTTGACCCCGCGTGGGAAATGCACATAGTTCCCTTCGTTCATTGAATAAATACTGCCTTTTTCGGGAAATTGCATATCGGGATGGGAAAGGTACCAGGAACCAAGTGCGGGATTTAAGGTAAAGCCGTTCACGCCATGCCCTGTTGTGTACACCAGCATCGTGGAAGTTCCGTACACCACGTAGCCTGCAGCAACCTGCTGGTTCCCCGGCTGCAAAAAATCCTCTAGTTGAACAGGATTTCCAATTGGCGTGACCCGCCTGTAAATTGAAAAAATCGTCCCAACAGAAACATTTACATCTATATTTGAGCTGCCATCCAGGGGATCCATAAGAACCACATATTTGTTTTTGTGGTCGTTGTTGGAACCTGCAATGGTAATAAAATCATCATTTTCTTCGGAAGCGATTCCGCATACGATTTGCCTGTTGGTAAGGGTTTGGATGAACTTTTCATTGGCGTAGACATCCAGTTTTTGTTGATCTTCGCCCTGGATATTTGTTTCCCCCACCGCACCTGTGATATCGACCAAACCAGCTTTGTTTACTTCATGGTTCACTACTTTGGCCGCCAAACGAATGGAATTGATTAATCTGGAAAGTTCCCCGGATGAAAAAGGGAATTCTGCCTGATTTTCTATAATAAATTCCCCTAAAGTCTGATTTCTTTTGACCATTTTAACCTTTAATTTTCTGCACTTACAAAATTAGCCCAATTAATTCAAGCAACTATAACGATTTCGTAAAATTTATCTAAAAATCAATTTCTACTTTTGTCCAAAATAATACATATGCAACCTAACATTAGAAAAGCGAAGAAAAAAGATATGCCGGCCGTACTTGAACTCATCAAGGAGCTGGCTGCCTTTGAGAAAGAGCCCGATGCGGTGGTGGTCACTGTAGAAACTTTGGAAGAGGAAGGTTTTGGGGAAAATCCGCTTTTTCAGGTTTTTGTTGCCGAAGTGGACAATAAAATTGAAGGCATGGCGCTGATCTATTACCGCTTCTCCACCTGGAAAGGCCGTACCTTGCATTTAGAGGATTTAATTGTGCGAGAGGAAAAAAGAGGCACAGGTTTGGGGAATGGACTGTACCAAAAAGTAATTGAATATGCCCAGGAACAGGGCTTGAAAAGAGTGGAGTGGGTGGTCCTGGATTGGAATAAACACGCCATAGATTTCTATGAAAGGAGTGGGGCAAACATCCTGAAGGGCTGGTACACGGTACAAATGGACGAGGCTGGCATCACAAAATATGTTAGAACAAAAAAATGAAAGTATTTAAATTTGGAGGAGCATCGGTCAAAGATGCCGAAGGAGTCAGAAATGTACTGAAGGTACTTACAAACAATAGAGACAGCAGCTTGCTCATCGTAATTTCTGCCATGGGAAAAATGACAAATGCCCTGGAAGATGTGGTAGGTTCGTATCTCAAAAATGGCAATTTTCAAGAACATTTACAGCTGGTAAAAGAATACCACCACACTATTCTTATAGACCTCTTCGGAAATAATGAACATCCAATATTTCAGGAAGTAAGGACATACTTTACAGAACTTGAAAATTTCCTAAAACACAACAAATCGCAACAATATGATTTTGTTTACGACCAGGTGGTGATCTACGGCGAACTGCTGTCCACCAAGATCGTAAGCGAATATCTCCATTCACAAGGAATGAAAAATGCCTTGTTAGATGCACGTAGTTGTATAAAAACCGACAGCAGTTTTCGGGATGCCCAGGTACAGTGGGATCAAACACAGGAGCAAATTGTGGGGAAGGTGGATAAAGACAAACTCAATATCACCCAGGGATTTATTGCAGCAGACCATCACAATTTTTCTACTACGCTTGGCCGCGAAGGCAGCGATTACACTGCCGGGATTTTTGCATATTGCCTTAATGCCGATAGTGTTACCATCTGGAAAGACGTGCCAGGAGTATTAAATGCAGACCCGCGCGTGTTTGCAAATCCGCAATTGCTGGAACACATTTCTTATGAAGAGGCGATCGAACTGGCATTTTATGGCGCTTCTGTCATCCATCCAAAGACCCTGCAACCCCTGCAAAGAAAGGAAATCCCCTTATACGTAAGATCTTTTTTAAACCCCTCAACTAAAGGAACCGCTGTGCGAAAGGGACAGGCAATCCTACCGAAAGTCCCGTGTTTTATTGTAAAGAAAGATCAGGTCTTGATATCCCTGTCTTCCCTGGATTTCTCTTTTATTATGGAGGAAAATATAAGTCAGATCTTCAGTTTATTTCATAAATATCAAATAAAAGTGGATTTAATCCAGAATTCGGCCATTAGTTTTTCGGTTTGTGTGGACAATAAGTTTAATAATTTAGATAAATTGATCAATCAATTAAAAGCTACTTTCAGGGTTACCTATAACACAGGCGTATCCTTGTTTACCATTCGGCATTTTAACGATGCCGCAATTAAGGAACTCGAACAGGGAAAGAAAATACTTCTGAAACAAATAACCCGGGAGACTGTCCAAATAGTGACTGCTTAATATAGTTCACAAAATGGGGATCGTAAGTTCAAAAGAAGTTGCCAAAGTAATGAACCTCGACAAAATGGGGTTTTTGGGCACCTCTCTTGGCTGGATGGTTTTGAGGACCACCAGGCTCTCGGTGATCAACAAGGAATATGAAAAGCGCAAGAACCTTTCTGCGCCCGATTTCATTGATTCTATCCTGAAGGCTTTCGAGATCGATTTTGAAGTTCCGAAAGAAGATTTAAAAAGGATTCCTAAAACAGGTCCTTTTATCACCATTTCCAACCATCCCCTGGGCGGGATCGACGGAATGATCCTGATGAAACTACTGTTTTCCCGGCGGGAAGATTTCAAAGTGATTGCCAACTTTTTACTACAGCGCATTGAGCCGCTCCAGCCCCACATTATGCCGGTCAATCCTTTTGAAGAGCACAAGGAAGTAAAATCGAGCTTAAAAGGAATCAAAGACACAATCCTGCATTTGCGAGATGGAAAATCACTGGGAATATTCCCTGCCGGGGAAGTATCCACCTATTGGCAGGAGCAGATTGTTGTGGATCGACCTTGGGATGCTTCAGCCATCAAATTGATTCAGAAAGCAAAAGTCCCTGTGATCCCTATCTATTTCCACGCGAAAAACAGCACTTTTTTTTACCGGTTGGCTTCCCTGAGTGATGTCCTGCGCACGGCCAAATTGCCCAGTGAAATGTTGTCCCAAAAGAAGAGAAAGATCAAAGTGAGGATTGGCAACCCTATTTCGGTTCAGGATATGGAAGGTATAACCAACACAGAAAGCATGACAGCTTTTTTGAGGCGCAAAACCTATATGCTGGCAAATACATTCGAGAAAAAACCCTTTTTTAAGAGTATTCCGAAAAAGCTGAAAATCCCAAAATCCCCGAAGAAAATCATAGAGGAAACTTCTGAAAACCTAATGCTCGAAGAAGTCGATACCTGCCGGAGACTCGACAAACGCCTGCTGGAGAGTAAAAACTATGAGGTTTTCCTGGTAAAAAAAGAAATCATCCCAAATATCCTGAAAGAAATTGGGCGGCTTCGCGAAATTACCTTTCGGGCTATTGGGGAAGGCACCAATAATGCGACCGACCTCGACAAGTTTGATGATTATTACTATCATATGTTCTTATGGGACCGGGAAACCAACAAAATTGCCGGGGCTTACAGAATGGGAATGGGATCAGAAATCTATGAAGAATTCGGTATCCACGGATTCTATCTGCAGGACCTCTTTAGGTTTGATCCTAAATTGCACGGCATGATGAGCGAATCCATTGAAATGGGAAGAGCTTTTATAACCAAAGAATACCAGCAGCGCCCCATGCCGCTATTCCTGTTATGGAAAGGCATTGTGCATTGCACGTTACGTTTTCCGAAACACAAATACCTGATTGGCGGGGTGAGCATCAGCAATAAATTCTCCAACTTTTCCAAGTCATTGATGATCGAATTTATGCGCTCCCACTATTACGATCCCGATGTGGCCCAGTATATCCGGCCAAAGAAAGAATTCAAGGTAAAGCTAAAGGATGTGGACAAAGATTTCGTTTTCGACGAAACAAAAGCAGATTTGAACAAATTCGACAAATTTATTGATGAGATGGAACCCGGAAGCCTTCGCCTCCCTGTACTTATCAAGAAGTACATCAAACAAAACGCAAGAGTGGTCGCTTTTAACGTAGATCCGCTTTTTAATAATGCCGTGGATGGATTGATGTACATCAAAATTGCAGATCTTCCGGAAAGTACTGTTAAACCCGTGATGGAAGAATTCCAGCGGGAACTGGAGAAAAAAGTGGCCGGTAATCCCGGAGGTTAATCAACAGGTTTAGAACATCAAAGCTTTCCTACAGGACTTGTTAATTAAATGTTATTCAATTTCACCGGTTGCAAGTCCCTTTTTTGATTAGTATATTACCTTAATAAACATTTTAAGCATGGAAAAGATACTAATAGTTGGTGCGACTGGAAGCACCGGGAAACGCATTATAGAAATACTAAGCAATAGTCAGAGTTTTGAACCTGTAGCCATGATAAGAAAAGAGGAGCAAAAGACCATTTTTGAAGACATGGAAATGAAATGGGTCCTTGGCGATTTAGAGCAGGACGACCTCTCCCCCGTTCTAAAAGGTATAGACAAGGTTATTTTTGTAGCCGGCTCTGGCGGTAAAACTGGTCCAGATAAAACAACCGCTGTGGATGAGGAAGGCGCCATAAAAATAATAGACGCTTCTACTAAAGCAAAGGTCAAGAAATTTATTATGCTCAGCGCAATGAATGCCGATGAGCCTTCCAGCCATCCAAAGTTGGAACACTACCTCAAGGCAAAAGGCGAAGCTGATAAATATTTACGGGAAAGTGGACTTAGCTATACCATTGTGAGACCGGGAGCCCTCACAGACGACATGGGATTGGGTAAAGTTGAAATTGCCCCAAAACTCGACCACACCGGAGAAATCTCTCGTGACGACGTGGCTTTTCTGCTAATCATGTCGCTAGCCGATCCACTTGTGCAAAACATGACTTTTGAAGCCGTAGAAGGCGAAGAAGCCATTAAGTCGGCTATGATAAATTTGAGCCAGGGCAAATAAATCTGCTTCAAAAATCGTTCTAAAAAATATTTTATGAAGCCAACGCGGAAAGATATTTCCCCCGGAACAAAGGTCAGTATTGTTCAAAAGCACGACCAGCGTTCCGGGCAATTAACTGAAGGGATCGTAGCCGATATCCTTACCAAATCCCCTGCCCATCTACACGGAATAAAAGTTCGGCTGGAAACCGGGGAAGTAGGAAGGGTACAAAAGATAGAAGGCGCGCTCTCCTGAAAAGCAGTCTCTTTCAGAAGCGAGCCATCATCTTACAGACCTCAAACCCGGAATTCTCTGGCAATTTAAAATGGTAAGTACCATTCCGCCGCAAATAAGGAGCATAATGTTCTCAAAGCTTACTCCGGCATCGATTAAAAGCCCCACCACAAGCGGCCCAATGGCAGTACTTATAACCATGAACATTGTAAAAACACTTCGTATAGCACCCAATTTTTCTGTTCCGTAAATTTCAGCAATTACAGAAGTTTTCACTGTCCCGGCCAAACCCGTGGTAATCCCTGCCAGGATGAGGAATATAAATGCCCCCATTATACTTTCCATAAACGCAAAAGGAATCAGCCCCAAAGCAAACGGCACCAGATAATATCTAAACAAGACTTTGGCGGTATATTTATCAACCCACAATCCACCAAATAACGAAAACAGGAAGCGGGTGGCTGCATAGACCGTAAAAAATGTCGCGTATAATTGAACCGACCAGCCTTTATCCTCCACAAAAACATATTGGTAAAAGAAGATAGCCGTACTTGAAAATCCCAGTATAAAACTAGCGGGCATCATGACCATGAACTTTTTATCAAAGACCACCCCCTTATAGTCTTTCATAAGGGAAAAGGCCGATGGCCGGCCTTCTGAAGAAAGCTGCTTATCGAACTGCTGTAGATTGGTGAACTTTAACCGCACAAGATAGAGAAGCAAACCGGCGCCACTCGCAATTGCGGCCACCCTCCAGTCAAACCACGAGATCGCAAGTGCGATAAGAATCGGGAAAACTGCTTCGCCCACCGAATATCCCAGAGAAGAAATACTCAATGCCTTGCCCCTATCCTTTTCGTAATATTTTGAAATAATCGTCATACTAATATGACTAAGCAACCCCTGCCCGGTTAATCTCAGCCCCATAAGAGCCACAAAAAGAAAAGCTAAATTGTATGAGAAGCCAAGTAGGAGAGACGACAGCGCAAGTCCCAAAATAGTGTATGCGGTTACTTTTTTGACTTGTTTATGATCTACTGTGTGGCCCACGGTGAGCATTATCACCGATGCCGCTAAAGTACAGGCTGCGTAAATGCCGCCGAAGGTTCCTTCGGAAATTGAGAAAGCCCGAATGATTTCCGGGACATACAAAGATATAAGGAAAGTCTGCCCAAAACTGGATAAAAATGTGAGCAACCAGCCAAAACTGACAGTCCTGAAGTTCCCTTTAATGAAGTAGAAAAAATCTTTCAAATCAAAATAAGCATTTGCTCATAAAAAACAAACAAAGGTAAGGCTACAACCGGACAGGTTAAAGGTAATTTCCTCTTTAATA
>JAGXIM010000054.1 GCA_024635665.1 Salinimicrobium sp.
CACCTCAACTGTTTGTCTGCCTGGGCAGGATATAAAGTGAACCTAAAGGATGACTTTGATACTTTGGTTCAATGCGAATTTGATTTTATAGAGATTTTATTATTATTTGAAAAACATTTTGCTCTTGATTTGCTGGATACACGCAAGGTACGGCAGAATTTTTCTACCATTAAAGAATTCGTTACCTGGGCCTTGCAACATTCTGCTGAGGAATCTATCCAATATGTCGAACCTTCAAATTTTTATTTTGCTGAACATCTTAAGCAAAGACAGTTCATTTGTCAGCAGGTGGGAGCATAAAAAGATCTGGCCGGCACATATGATAGCTAAATACAGTTTTTGTTCATAATCTGGTTAAGATATTTAAATATGTTATATAGAAATAGCCCGGCACAGCCCAACAATTTTGCCATCTGGAAATCTCTAACCTGTAGGAGAAAAAAACTATAGATCTTTTTTTATGGGTGTAATCAGCCGTTGGTTGTTCGAAATTCGGGAAATTTTGCGCAGCGGGAGATCACAAAAAAAATCCCGGATTCCAATCAGGATCCGGGATTTGAATTTATAATTAGGCGTACTTAAGTATTTTGATTTTCTGCGATAAGTACTTCAGTTTCTAGATGAATTTCAGAGGTTATAGAGTTGGAGATAAGGCAGGCTCTTTCTGCTTTGATCATGATCTTCTCTGCTTTTTCCCGGTCTTCTTCATTTGAAATCGTTACTACAGGTCTTAGTACGATCTCTGTCATTGCGAATTTCCCTTCTTTTTTGTCCAGAATTCCTTCTGCAGGGCAGGAGAGATTCGTGAATTCTAACTTTGAATTTTCAGCAATTGCCAGAAATGTGGTCATAAAACAGCTGCTTACTGCTGCAGTAAAAAGATGTTCGGGAGACCAGATCCCGGCTATGCCCTTAGGAAATTCCGGTGGGGTCGCCACTTCTATTTTCTGGTCTAATACGGGAGAAGAAACTTCTCCTTTTCTGTCTGAATTCCATTCAAGATCTACATGATATTTATGTGCTTCCATATATAAGTTTTTTAAAAGTTTAAATGTATCGGATGTTATTTTTACCGTTTGTTATTTGCATCAGGTTTTAGATCACAATTTCCGGTGGCACAGTTTCCGGCTGCACAACCAATACCGAAAAGCCCCATAGCAGCCGGCCAGGCGCCGAGTACTGTTCCTATCCATTGTCCTTCGATGGCACTTTGAATAATCACCCAGGCCCCTATAAAAAGATAGATTGCCCTAATCCAGGTCCAACCTGTAAAAATTCTTTTTAGCATATTATGATGATATTTTGCTTTTAAGTGAGATCCAGCCTCCGCCGTTATGAACATTGGTAAACCCGTTGGATCTTAAAACGTTTTTTGCTGAAGCGCTTCGCATCCCGGAAGCGCAACAGGTGATGATAGGTTTATTTTTATCTTTTTGTATTAGAGGGTTTGCATTGAGCGCTAGTAAAGGAATATTCTTTGACCCTTTAATGTGGCCGCCGGTATATTCACCCCGGCTTCTCACATCCACTATAACTGCACCTTCTTTTAGTAATTGACGATAGTCGGGTGCAGGTTTTATTCCCAAGAGTTCTTTTAGTTTGGCGATCATGTTTATACCTTTTCTGATGTTAAATGGTTCACTTCCAGCCAGGATCCGCCATTTATACATTCAACTCCCTGGCGGCTTAAGAAATCTGTGGCCTGCCCACTTCTACTACCTGAAGCACAACAAAGTATTAATGGAGATTTTATCTCTTTTAATTCATTCAGCCTCTGCGGAATTTCATTTAAAGGTACGTTAACAGCTCCAAAAACGCTTCCTCCTCTAAATTCTCTGGGAGTGCGAACATCCACTATGGTGCCCTGGTTATTTTTAATTATTTCTTCTCTACTCATTATTGGTAAATTCTTGATTTAGACTTGTTTAATCTCAGTGCATAAAGCTTACTGAATTACAGATGCAAATTTAAATCTAAAGTTGAAGTGCCACAGTTACTTTTGTTACATAAGAACCATGGTCAATGACGATAGATGAAATAAAAATCAGGCGATATTTTGAAGGTTACTTCAGGTTAGCTGAAGAGCAGCATAGCAGGCATTTCTAAAGTTTCAGAAAATGAAAAGCATTCACCTTCCGGGATTTTATCAAATTCAGAAAATCCTATCGAAAATTGACCTTTTTGACTACCCAGCGGCCTGAAATTCAGGACAGCCGCTCGATCCCTGTTTTAAGTTCAGAACGTTCCTCCTGAATTCGCGTTTAAGCAAAAAACTGCTTAGAACATCATATAATTAAGATTAACGAAAATATTTCGTCCTCTCCGGGGGATGTTATTCCAGTCTGAAAAAGTGGAATAATAGGTATCGAATATATTTTCTGCACCTATTTCGATGGTCATTTTTTGCTGATTAAGATAGAGTATTTGAGAAGCTGATAAATTAACCAACGTATAAGCCGGCGTTAGGTTCTCCCCAAATTCCCGACTAAACTCAGACTGTTTTAAAGATCCTTCAATGGAACCTTCAGCAGAGAAAAGCCCTTTCTGAAATATCAAAGCCGAATAATAGGTTAAAGGCTGCACCAATGGAAGATTTTCTATAGAAACTTTTTTATCCCTGAGACGCGCGGTTAGCAATTGCGGAGATTTAAGATCTAAGAAAGCCGCTCGATAACAGTTCTTAGTTTAGAGCGTACCTCCTGAGCTATTCCTCCCAGTTCATCATTTTCGACAGCGGTCATGGAGGAAACAGGATCTACCGCAGAAACTTCAGTTCTTCCATCTTCTGTTTCCTGAACGATTACATTACAGGGCAGCATTGTACCGATCTTACTTTCCGCGGAAATTGCCTTGTGTGCCATCTGTGGATTACATGCTCCCAGTATCCTGTATTTCCGGAAATCCACATCAAGTTTCTTTTTGAAGGTTTCCTTTACATCAATTTCGGTGAGGATTCCAAAACCTTCTTCCTTCAATTCTTTAGTTACTTTATCAATTGCAGCCTCAAAGGAATCATCGAGGACTTTTGAAAAATAGTAGCTCATAATTTTTGTGTTTAATTCAGTTGTTTAATTTAAGATTTTTACTCCGTCAACAGAAAAAGGGAGTATTAATTTTATGTGAATTTATGGATATGCTCCTTTCTTTGCAGGTTCTTTTACAAGTTAGAATTCCTGAAATAACAGATGCTGCAAAAGGATCTGCCAAATTTGTTAAGTCGCAGAGTCTTGCATAATGAAATCAGCAGCCATTTTCGCGTGTAGTTGTGTGGTGGCGATCAAGGGCAAATCAAAATCTTTCTGTTCAATCAGCATTGGCAGCTCTGTACAACCAAGAATAATACCCTCTGCTCCTTTGGCGCGGAGTAATCTCATTTGCTCCATGTAAAACTTTTTTGCCTCTTCGCTGAATATGCCTTTTGTAAGTTCTTCCGAGATATATTGATGATTTTGCTCTATGTATTCATCATCCGGGATAATGGTCTCTATATCATAATTCTCTTTTAAAAAAGAAGAAATAAAATTCTTTGTCATAGTGGCGCGGGTACCCAGAAGTCCGAGTTTATTCAGGCTCTTTTTTTTCGCTTCTTTTCCTATGGCATCGGCAATGTGCAGTATCGGAATATCTATTTTTGGTTGCACGAAATCATATACCATGTGGGGCGTATTGGCACAAATCACAACGGCTTTGGCACCTGCAGATTGCAGTGTCTGCGCAATTTCCAGGTATTTATTATTGATCTTTTCTTTATTCTGCTCCCGCATCAGTTCAACGTTAAGGCTATAAATAAGTAATTCGGGATTGCCCTGAATTCCTATTTTTTCTCCAACCATTTCATTGATAAGACGGTAATAAACAATAGTGGAGTGCCAGGAAGTTCCGCCGATTAGCCCTATTTTATTCATATCGTAATTTTTTAATTGTTACATTAAAGATAAAACAAAAGCAAAGGAATGAAAGTAACATTAATCACATAGGAAAAAAGCTTTCCCAGGTTTGAAATTACTAAATACTTATAATAATAAAAAATCCGGTTCCGAAATAGCATTAATCCCCAATCCGGCCGATGATATGAGGGTCGGAGTTTCCACAGTGCAAATATTGCCGAGGGGGGGAGGCTTTATTAAATTACTGGAACAGGGAGAACTGCAGGTTTATCTAAATCAGATTTTTAACTGGTTAGCATTTCTGGCCCGGATTCAACTCATCTGTCACTCCGAATTTTTCAAGTATTTTGTCCATAAGGCACCAATGGGTTATGGAAGATTGTAGTAGGTTGGCTCCTACAAAGGCAGTAAACCACAACCAGTTTATATTTACATAAACAGCTAAAAGGAGGCTTATTAGAATAAAAGTTCCTGCGATACCACGTACGATTCTGTTTTTCATTTTTTTAAGGTTTTTGGATTAAATATAATTTTCAATGTTGACCACTACCACCCTTAAAGGGTTGTTGGTTTCGAGGTTTCGATTAAATTCTAAAACCAATTCAAACAGCAGGTCGATCTTTTCTTTTTCGGTAAAGGAGAAAAACATGAGAGATTCATTCCCTTTTTTTTCTCCCGGAAACCAGCTCATAGTGGCAATAACCGAGTTCGCATTTTTATATCCGTCTATTTCTGTACGGCTAAAGGCTTCGATATTTGCCTTTTTAAAAATGTCCAGGATCTCTTTCTGGAATTCCGAAACACTTGTTACAATTAGTAATTTCATTTTCTGAATGTTTTTAAAGTTAGTGAAAGCTGACAAGAGTTTTAGCTTTTGTCAGCCTCCTTCCAACAATTTTTATTGGTGATTTTTCTTTTCAATCATATAATAAACCAGTGGCACTACCAGTAACGTAAGGACGGTAGAGACAATGGTACCACCCATCAATGATATAGCGAGTCCCTGGAAGATTGGATCAAACAGGATTACAAAGGCTCCAATCACTACCGTTCCCGCAGTTAGTAAAATAGGTGTTGTTCTTACAGCTCCGGCCTCGATCACCGCTTGTTTTAATGGTATACCGTCTTCCAGTCGCAGATTTACAAAGTCAATAAGCAGCACCGAATTCCGCACCATGATCCCGGCCAGCGCAATCATTCCAATAAAGGAGGTTGCGGTAAAGAACGCACCCATGATCCAGTGGCCCAGCACAATCCCTATCAGGGAAAGCGGAATGGCAACCATCATTACAATTGGAGCTCTGAAGTTCTGGAACCAACCCACGATCAAAATGTAGATGATCACGATCACCCCAAGGAAAGCAATACCCAAATCCCTGAACACTTCCAGGGTGATTTGCCATTCCCCATCCCATTTTACGGTGTAGTCATCTTCATATTTCGGTTGGTCCATATACAGTTCACTGATTTCATAGCCGGCAGGCATGTTGATCTCCTTTAGTTTTTCTTCCATTCCCAGGATAGCATAAACCGGACTTTCCAGTTCGCCCGCCATATCGGCCAGCACATATACCACACGTTTCTGATTCTTGCGGTATATGCTTTTGTCTCTTATGACTTCTTTTGTTTCCACCAGGTCGCCCACTGGGATCATTTGACCATTCTGTGAAGCGATCTGGATCTGCATGATATCCTGAACCGAAGACTTTTCCTCTTCATCCAGGGTCAGCACGATTCCAACACTTTGGGTAGCATCTTCATCATAGAGCTGCGTAATGGCTCTTTCACTCAGTGCAGTGTTCAGTGTATGAACGATCTGCTGCGGAGCAATACCAGTCAGCATAGCCTTTTCCTTGTCAATCTCAAACTTGAATTCTTTTTGATCGGCTTCAACCATCCAGTCTATATCCACCACGTCTTCGGTATTGTGAAGAATGTTTTTTATGCTGTCAGCAAGTGCGATCTGCGTCTCATAATCGGGTCCGTAGACTTCTGCGACTATGGTAGACAGCACCGGAGGTCCCGGCGGAACTTCCACCAGCTTGATGTTTGCACCGTATTTATCACCTATCGTCTGTATATCTGGCCGCAGCAGTTTCACAATGTCATGACTTTGCAGGCTACGGTCGCCTTTGGGCAGCAGGTTCACCTGAATATCAGCTGTGTTGCTGGCTCCACGCAGGTCGTAGTGCCGTACGAGTCCGTTAAACGTAATGGGGGCCGAAGAACCTATATAGGTTTGGTAATTCACCACCTGTGCGCTTTCGCTCAGGTACTGTCCTACCTCTTTTGTAACCACCGCGGTTCGCTCTAATGTAGTTCCTTCGGGCATGTCAATGACCACCTGGAATTCATTCTTGTTATCAAAGGGTAGCATTTTTACCACCACATCTTCGGTAAAGAATAAGGCTACAGATCCCAGCAGGAGGAGAGCTGTAATTCCGAGGAAAGTCCAACGTATTTTCTTATTTTCTATAAGCGGTTCTTCAAAGCGCTTGTAGATACGGTAGATCATACTGTCTTCAATCTTCTCTTCAGACTCTTTTTCAGGTTCTCCTTTTTTCGTCTTTTCTCTTAAGAAAATATAACCCAGGTAAGGTGTAATAGTCAGCGCCACGAACAAGGACAGGATCATCGCTATAGAAGCTCCAATTGGCATCGGGCTCATATATGGTCCCATTAAGCCGCTAACAAAGGCCATTGGCAATACCGAAGCGATCACAGTAAAAGTAGCGAGGATAGTAGGATTACCTACCTCGTTAATGGCGTAGATCGCGGCCTGTTTAAACGGCAGGCGCTTCATCTTGAAGTGGCGGTGCATGTTCTCGGCAATGATGATGGAGTCATCCACCACAATTCCCGTTACAAAAACAAGAGCAAACAAGGTGATCCTGTTCAGCGTGTAATCAAGCATGTAGTAGCTTAGCAGGGTAAGTGCGAAAGTGATAGGCACCGAAAGGAAAACTACCAGTCCTCCACGCCATCCCATGGCTAGCATTACAACCAGGGTAACGGCTATGATTGCACCTAAAAGGTGCAGTAACAATTCTCCTACTTTGTCTGAAGCGGTTTCCCCATAGTTTCGGGTAACTTCCACATGCACGTCGGCAGGAATAAGATTATTCTCCAGGTGATCCACTTTTTCCAGGATCATATCGGCGATCTTCATCGCATCGGCTCCTTTGCGTTTGGCAATAGATAAGGTCACTGCCGAATACTCTCCGGGATAGGTTTCCGAAGCATCTAATGCCTGCCCGTATCCAAAGTTCACGTAAGATTTCGGGATTTCAGGTCCGTCCAGGACTGTAGCAATCTGCTTCAGGTACACCGGTTGGCCATCGTTCACGCCAACGATGAGGTTCTCTACATCTACAGGTGACTCCAGGAAGCTCCCGGTGCTCACCAGAATCTCGCTGTCATTACGATCAAAACTTCCCGAGGAAAGCTGTTGGTTGGAGACCTTAATTTTTTCGGCCACTCCCAGCACGTCGACACCACTGGCCGCCATTCTCTCTTTGTCCAGCACCACCCGCAACTGCCTGTTGCGGCCGCCAATGGTATTAACTATGGAAACATCTTCCACTTTTTCGATCTCATGCCGCATTTCATTCGCCATCTGGCGCAGCTGATAATCATCGTAGTTGTCACTCCACAGGGTAAGCCCCAGTACCGGTACGTCATCAATAGCACGGGTTTTTACCAGCGGCTGGGTAACGTTTCGTGGGAACTGGTCCATATTCTTCATCAGCTCGTTATAGAGCTTAACATAAGAACGTTCAATATCTTCACCCACATAGAACTGCACGATCAACATTCCCTGTTCCTCCATTGAGGTAGAGTAGACAAACTCCACACCCGGAATATTGGACACCATTTTCTCCAGGGGTTTAATGATACGCTGTTCCACCTCTGTGGGACTGGCACCTGGATAACCCACAAAAATATCGGCCATTGGCACATCGATCTGTGGTTCTTCCTCGCGCGGAATTAAAAACGAAGCGTACACTCCAACGACCATGAAAACGATCATGAGTAATACAGTTAGTTTGGAATGTATAAAGCCTTTGGCAATTTTGCCTGCTAATCCTTCTTTCATAATTTTATATTCTAGTAATTTTAACTGTCTTTTTTTAAGCTGGGCGTGCCCCCGGTCTCTGCCGG
>JAGXIM010000055.1 GCA_024635665.1 Salinimicrobium sp.
CCGCAGCAAATAGGACTTGAGCCCGCTTTTTTCTGTGAAACATTTTACAATCAAATCTGCTTCCCCATATTTGAGGGCGCTAAAAACGATAGCCTTGGTTTTTACCAACATAAAAACTTGATTAAGATTTTAAAAAACAATATTTCAAAAAGGCCTTTTTGAAACATTATTCTTTAAAATCAGGAAAATCTAATCCAAACTATTTCTTTCAGAAAAACAGGTGTCAAAAATGGCATTTCCTATAGATATTTTTCCTGAAGTCGTCCCAAAATCACACGAATTAGGCTGAAAAGAATCCAAAAGAAAAAGCCGCAAAAGCGGCCTTTTCAGAAATTATTTTAGCAGGATTACACAGTTCCCTGAGCCAACATGGCATCGGCAACTTTTACAAATCCGGCGATATTTGCACCTTTCACGTAGTCAACATAACCACCATCTTCGGTTCCATACGTCACGCACTGCTCGTGAATGTCGTTCATGATTTGTTTTAGTTTGACGTCGACCTCTTCAGCCGTCCAGTTATACCTCATCGAGTTCTGTGACATTTCAAGTCCTGAAGTAGACACCCCACCGGCATTTGAAGCTTTTCCCGGGGAGAAAAGGATCTTGTTTTCCTGGAATACTGCAATTGCTTCGGGAGTACAAGGCATGTTCGCACCTTCTCCAACCACTTTGCAGCCGTTTTCGATTAGTTTTTGAGCGTCTTCTTCATGCAATTCATTTTGGGTAGCGCATGGCATTGCAATATCACATTTCACACCCCATGGAGTTTCCCCTTCGAAGTATTTTGCGTTTGGATATTTTTCAATATATTCCTTGATTCTGCCCCTTTTCTCGTTTTTAAGGTCCATCACGAAAGCAAGCTTTTCAGAATAGATTCCTTCTTCATCAAGAATGTATCCGGAAGAATCGGACATTGTTACTACTTTCCCGCCTAGCTGGGTAGCTTTTTCAGCAGCAAACTGCGCTACATTTCCAGATCCCGAAATCACCACGGTCTTTCCTTTTATGGAATCTCCTTTGGTCTTCAACATGTTTTCAGTAAAATACACGTTTCCATAGCCTGTGGCTTCGGGACGAATTAAAGATCCGCCGTAAGAAAGGCCTTTGCCGGTCAAAATTCCGGTGAATTCATTCTGAATTCTTTTGTACTGACCAAACAAATATCCAATTTCACGTCCACCCACGCCAATATCACCAGCCGGGACATCGGTATTTGCACCAATATGCCGCTGTAATTCGGTCATAAAGCTTTGGCAGAATTTCATGACTTCATTGTCTGATTTCCCTTTTGGGTCAAAATCAGATCCTCCTTTTCCACCGCCCATTGGCAAAGTGGTCAAGCTGTTTTTGAAAACCTGTTCAAAAGCCAGGAATTTGAGGATACTCAGGTTCACAGATGGGTGAAAGCGTAAACCACCTTTATAAGGTCCAATCGCAGAATTCATCTGGATCCTGAACCCACGGTTCACTTGTATTTCCCCGCTGTCATCCAACCACGGCACACGAAACATGATCACCCTTTCTGGCTCCACCATGCGCTCCAGCAACTTTTTGTTCTGGTATTTTTTGTTTTGTTCTATAAAAGGAACAATAGTCTCGGCAACCTCATGAACGGCCTGTAAGAACTCGGGTTCATTTGCATTCCTTTTTGATACACTATCTAAGAAATCCTGTACATTTTTTTCCATAGTTTTGGCTAAATTTTTTTAACGAAAACGTTTTTTACGATTCGGCACAAATATACGTTTTCCTCAAAAAAGAGTGCCTAATTTTTTGTTATTCCTTTTATAATTCCTCAAATCCTACAATGGTAACAATTCGGTCAATCTTATGGTAGATTTTATATATTTGCCAAGACGCGATTGATTTCTATGACCAACATTTCCAAATCTTTACTGCTGGGTTTTCTCCTGCTCTTCTTCGGAAAAGCCACGGCATTTGCACAAGTGGGGATGGTAGGACAGGAAATAGGGATTGTCGCAGGACCAGTGGCCTACTATACCGATTATGGTCTGCGCTACAACCTGGAAACCAACACTTCCAACACAGGTTTGGGCGTAGGCCTGGTCTATTACCTTAATTTCGCTTATAAAGCCGATTGTAATTGCTACGCCACCTATACCTATTTTAATGACCACTTTAGGCTTCGCGCAGAAATTGATTACCACCAGGGCGAACTACACCATTTTGGAGAAACTTCGCAGAAAAACAACCTGAATGGGGAAAAACTGCGTGCTATGATTGGAAAAGCCCAGGTTTTTGAAATGGGTGCACATTTGGAATATTATCCTTTGAGTATTCGCGACTATACCGCTTTTGCGTATCCTGTGGCACCTTATGTTAGTTTGGGGGCAAATTTTGTGAGTTTCGATCCATATACCTATTCTACGATGGGTCCCTTAGAAAATAATCTTTTCCCCGCTTTTCAAGGATATGTAGACCAGGATGCAGGTTCCACCTGGTCTATAGTTTTGGGAGCGGGGATGCGTTATAAACTAAATGTTGTGAGCGATCTCGTAATGAATATACAGTGGCGGTATTACGACACCGACTGGCTGGATGGGCTGGATCACGACAATCCGCAGAATAAATTCAACGACATGATCTTCTGGCTGAATTTCGGATATATCTACTATTTGAACTTCTAATTATTCTTCTTATTCTTCACAAAAAAACCTTCCAAAAATGTCATTTTTGAAGAGTCTTTTACAAAATTATTTTAGTCTTATCCCAGAGCCTGTTTCAGGTCATTGATAAGATCTTCTTCATCTTCAACCCCAACGCTGAGGCGGATCAAAGAATCCACCACTCCTGTTTTTGCCCTTTCTTCCTGCGGAATGGACGCGTGGGTCATACTAGCAGGATGCCCGGCAAGGGATTCTACGCCACCCAAAGATTCGGCGAGGGTGAAAACCTTCACTTTTTCCACCAAGGAAACTGCACTCTCCAAAGTACCTTCAGCAGTTGTAAAGGAAACCATTCCCCCAAAACCAGACATTTGCTTTTTCGCAATTTCGTGGTTTGGATGGTCTTCAAAACCAGGCCAAAAGACTTTATCTACTTTAGGATGTGATTTCAGGAACTTCGCCACAGCTTCGCCATTTTCGCAGTGCCGCTGCATTCTAAGGTGAAGGGTTTTGATCCCGCGCAGCACGAGGAAACTATCCTGTGGACCGGTCACCCCGCCACTGGCGTTTTGAATGAAGTATAATTTCTCCGCCAATTCCTGATCTCTAACCACCAAACTTCCCATCACCACATCACTATGACCTCCGAGATATTTCGTGGCACTGTGCATCACAATATCGGCTCCCAAATCCAAAGGTCTTTGTAGATAGGCTGTTGCAAAAGTATTGTCCACAGCCAGCAAAAGGTTGTGTTTTTTTGTGATCTTTGAAACCGCTTCAATATCAATGATGTTCATCATCGGATTGGTGGGGGTTTCTACCCAGATCATCTTTGTATTTTCATTTACGTGATCCTCAATTTTTTCAGCATCGTGCATTCCCATAAAATGGAATTTGATCCCAAATTTTTCATAGATCCCGGTAAAAAGCCGGTAAGAACCTCCATAAAGGTCATTTGTGGAAATAATTTCGTCCCCGGGCTTGAAGAGTTTGATCACCGCATCGATCGCAGCAAGGCCAGACCCAAAAGCCAATCCGAATTTGCCATTTTCAATACTTGCGAGGGAATTTTCCAGTGCTGCGCGCGTAGGATTTCCACTTCGGGAATATTCAAATCCCTTGTGTCCTCCCGGTGTGGATTGTTTGTAAGTAGTGGTTTGATATATAGGTGGCATGACCGAGCCATAGGCAGGATCTATGTTCTCCTGACCGCCGTGGATCGTCTTTGTATTGAACTTCATATTTTTCAAAAATTTAAGCTATAAATGTAATGTTCGCTTTGTGCATTCCCAAAATAGCCCGTACCTTTCAGAACAGTTTAACACTAATATCCCTATGTCGCGCCCGGTTTTCAGGATCTTCCTGCTTTTCATTTTTATTGTGTCCTGTCAGGACGAAAAACAGGACAGGAAAGAGGAAAAAAAAGTCCCTTTACGTTTTGAAAAAGAAAGTATCGTAAAGAAAACGGGTGAAAACTGTGACACCCGGGAATACGATTGTACAATAATTTCTCTGGAAGTAGTGCGGGCAAAAGGTCCTGCGGAAGTTTCGGAAGAAATCAACCAGGCGCTGGACAGTCACGTGATTAGCCTCGTTTCTTCAGAAGAAGATCCGTCGGTTCCGAATTTGGAAAGATTGGCCAACAAATTTATCCTGGATTACCGGCAGGCAGCCGAGAATTTTTCTGAAGAACCGCCCTGGGAAGCTTATGTGAATGAAAGTGTCTTTCTGAAAACAGATTCCCTTGTTTCCATTGGCGTTAGCACCGAAATTTTCACCGGCGGGGCGCACGGCTACAAAGTCCAGACTTTTCTAAATTTCGATCCAACCACCGGAAAACTATACACTCAAAAAGGGCTTTTTTCACCTGAATTTCGGAATTACGTAGAAAAAAGATTTCGAAAAGAACACGGAATTCCAGCTGAAGAAAACATTAACAGCACCGGATTCTGGTTTGAAAATGACAGTTTTCACCTGCCCGAAAATATTGGGTTTACAAAAGATAACGTGATCCTGGTGTATAACTCCTACGAGATTGCCCCTTATGCCGCGGGCGATATTTATATGGAAATTCCCATGGAGAAGGTGCGGCCATTCCTCAAGTTTCAATAATTTTGATAAAAAAAGGAATGAAAAAAATCTATTATCTGTCCACATGCGATACCTGTAAACGCATTTTGTCTGAAATTGATGCGCCACCCGGTTTTGAGCTGCAGGACATCAAAAAAGAACCTCTCACAGCGGCACAACTGGAAGAACTAAAACTTTTGGCGGGAAATTTTGAGGTTTTGTTCAGTAAAAGGGCGAGACTTTACAAAGAGAGGGACCTTAAGAACAAAGACCTTTCTGAAGAAGACATCAAAAACCTCATTTTAGAGCACTATACTTTTTTAAAGCGCCCTGTGGTCGTTAATGGAAACGAAATATTTATAGGCAATTCCAAGAAGACGGTAGCCGTCGCAAAAAAGTCGCTTCATGAGTAAAAGATTGCTGGCGATTTTGGCCGCAATTGGGGCGAGCACCATTTACGGGATCAACCATACGGTGGCAAAAGGCGTCATGCCTCTTTATATTGAACCTTTCGGATTTATTTTCCTGAGGGTTTTTGGCGCTGCCATACTTTTTTGGGCGATCAGTTTTTTAGGGCCAAAAGAGAAAATCGCCACCTCCGATTGGCCGCGAATCTTCGCATGCGCCGTTTTTGGAATGGTCATCAACATGCTTTTCTTTTTTAAAGGCCTTAGTCTTTCCACGCCCATCAACAGTTCGGTCATTGTAACACTTTCTCCCATCATGGTCCTTATCCTGGCCTCTATCCTGATAAAAGAGAGGATCACCTTACTGAAAACTGCCGGGATTGTTGTGGGACTGGCCGGTGCTTTGGTACTGGTGCTTTTTAGTGTACAAAGCAAGGCAGACGCCCCCAACATCCCTTTGGGAAATATTCTGTTTATGGTCAACGCTTTTTCCTACGGAATTTACCTCATTCTGGTAAAGCCTTTGACGGCAAAATACCACCCGTTAACCCTGATGAAGTGGTTGTTTGGCATTGCCGTTTTTATCAATCTACCAATTACTATTGGAGAATTCACAGATGTCGCCTGGCAGGACCTTCCGTGGGAGGCGATCTGGAAAATGGGTTTTGTGGTTTTGGGAACCACTTTTGCCACTTATTTGCTGAACATTTTTGCCCTCAAAGAACTTTCAGCTTCTACTATTAGCGCCTTCATTTATTTACAGCCATTGATTGGGATCATTTATGCGATCACTACCGGCGCCGATGAGCTCACTGCCGTAAAAGTAATTGCAGGATTACTCGTGTTTGCAGGTGTTTATATGGTCACCAAGAAAAAGACGGAAATCAGGGCGTAATTGGACTTCCAAAAAAAGAACTTCAAAAATGCCATTTTAGGATAGCCCGGGTTGGTCTTCCTTCGGTTTTTTCCCAAACTTACGGGTGTCTTCTTTTGTCAATACTTTAAAATTTGAAGTATGGTCAAGACTGTTCAGGTTTTCAAACAGTTCAGAAGGCAAGCCGGTCAATTTTCGGTCCTTAAGACCTATCCATGCACCCATCATTTCACAACTGGCGAAATTTCGGCCTTTATGGTCATAGAAATCATGCGCGAATTCAAAATACATCCCGTCTTCAGAAAGGCCTTTTAGCTGAAGTGTCACCGTTACCGGTTTCCCCGCAAAAACTTCTCTGAAATAATAGATGTGTTCATAAAACACTACCGGTCCAATGTTGTGTTTTGCCATTTCCTGTTGCCCAAAGCCATTTTTCATTAAAAAGCCCATGCGGGTGTGGCTCATAAAGTTTATATAGGCAGTGTTCGCCAGGTGTCCGTTGGCGTCAATATCGCTCCAGCGTATTTCGAATTCTTTCTTGTACATATATCAATTTTAAGCCAAAATTACTAAAATTTACTATGCACGCATAATTGTTTTTCGTTCATTTACAGCTTCAGACCGTATCTATGCCTGTTATAAAAAGTAAATACTGGCCTCCTGCCATGTTCAGGAACTACCATATCTCCACAGTGTACGCCTCGACCCTGAGGAAAGCACCCGTGGTGCAGGAAAGGGAGCGGCTGGAATTAACAGATTCAGATTTCCTCGACATCGACTGGAGTTTTACGCAGGAAAAAGACTGCAAAAAAGTGCTGGTGGTGATGCATGGGCTGGAAGGAAGTGCCAATAGGCCTTATGTCACCGGGTTGGCACATCATTTTACCCAGAATGGCTGGGACGTCGCCGCAGTTAATTTTCGCGGCTGTAGCGGCGAATTGAATAGAAAATTTAAATCCTACCATGCCGGTGCGACAGGCGATCTTGATGAGGTGATCCAGCATATCTTGTCTACTGGAAAATACAACACCATCGCGCTGAATGGCTTCAGCCTGGGTGCAAATTTAATGCTGAAGTATCTTGGCGAAGAACGGGAGCTTCCGCAGCAAATAAAAGCGGCAGTCATGGTTTCCGCACCGTGCGACCTCCACGGATCATTAAAAAAGTTACAAGAAACCCGGAATATTATTTACTCAAAGCGATTTATTCGAAAATTAAAAACGCACCTATTTGCACGGGCTGAGAAATTTCCGAAGAAAATTACCAGGAAGGAAATCGACGCCTGCAACAGCCTATTGGATATTGATGACCTTTACACCAGCAAAGCGCACGATTTCGCAGATGCCCTGGAATATTATGAGGTGAACAGTTCCCTGCAGTTCCTTCCCAACATCAAAATTCCCACCCTTATCATAAATGCCAAAAACGACGGTTTCCTTTCGCCGAGTTGTTATCCCATAGAGCTTGCCGAAAAAAGCGAACACCTCTATCTCGAGATACCCGAGTACGGCGGCCATATGGGCTTTCTCCAGGCAGGTGCCCTAAATTACAATGAGGAACGGGCGCTGGAATTCATCAGGTCTATGATTTAAGTTTGGCAGTACCATCAAAAAAGGTTGCCCAAAATTGACAGCCTTCAGCAGAATTTCAAAAAAGAAGATTTTGATGACTTTGAAATACTAACAACCATAGAAGCAATTATTACCAACTTAAAATTGATAATGTGATTTAGGAATTTGGCAAATCTGACGACAGGACCTTTCCATTTTTCAGGGAAGGGACATATTATTAAAACGAGGGTGTATTTTTTCAATTCCTGAAATTTTAATATCCAGTTCGAGCTTGAGCTGGAAAGGACTTTGCACTGCTACATAATTCATTATCTTTGCCGTATCATTAAAACCCATGTATGATTCAGTCAATGACCGGCTTTGGAAAGAGCATTTTTCAACTTCCTTCCAAAAAGATCACCGTAGAGATCAAATCCTTAAATAGTAAAAACCTGGACCTCAATGCTCGCATTCCGTCCCAATATCGGGAAAAGGAATTGCTGCTGCGCAACAAGATCTCCCGCGCCCTTACCCGCGGAAAAGTGGATTTCTCAGTATTTATTGAGGTCACCGGCGAAGATACCACGGCCGTGGTGAACCCTGCAGTGGTCAAAAAATATATGGCCCAGCTAAATGAAATCGTTCCAGGAGACGAAACCGAGTTGCTTAAAATGGCCATTAAAATGCCCGATGCCCTCAAAACTGAACGTGAGGAAATTGACACCAAAGAATTCGAAAGCATTGAAGAGGCGGTAGAGGAAGCCTTAAGGGAGATCAATGATTTTCGTACTGCTGAAGGAAAAGCCCTCGAAAATGACCTCGTCCAAAGGGCAAGAAACATCCAGGACCTCCTTAAAAAAGTGATCGCCATGGACCCGGAGCGCATTGATGGGGTACGGGAAAGACTGCTTAAAGGCGTAGCTGAATTAAAAGAAAATGTGGACGAAAACCGTTTTGAACAGGAACTGGTGTACTACATTGAAAAATTTGATATTACCGAAGAAAAAGTGCGGCTGGAAAACCACATGGACTACTTCCTGAAAACAATGGATTCTTTAGATTCCAACGGAAAGAAACTGGCATTCATTTCCCAGGAAATGGGTCGCGAGATCAATACCATTGGCAGCAAATCCAATTATGCACCCATGCAGCAACTGGTGGTACAGATGAAAGATGAGTTGGAGAAAATCAAAGAACAACTTTTAAACGTACTCTAATGGCAGGCGGAAAATTAATTGTTTTTTCGGCTCCTTCAGGATCGGGTAAAACCACTATTGTACAGTTTCTTTTAGCTCAGGAAGAATTGAAACTCGATTTTTCAATTTCTGCCACTTCGCGTGAACCCAGAGGGAATGAAGCACATGGAAAGGATTATTATTTCCTGAACCTAAGGGAATTCAAAGACAAGATCAAAAATGAAGAATTTTTGGAGTGGGAAGAAGTTTACCGCGACAATTTTTACGGCACACTCAAAAGTGAGGTGAACCGAATTTGGGGAAAAGGAAAAAATGTGATTTTTGATATCGATGTGGTGGGAGGTCTTGATATTAAGCATATCTATCCCGAACAAACCCTGGCGGTTTTTGTCAAACCCCCAAGTATTGAAGAATTAAAGATCCGTCTGAAAAAGAGAAAAACAGAATCCCCCGAAAAGATCAACATGAGGGTTGCAAAAGCTTCCATTGAATTGGCCACCGCGCCACAATTTGATCATATTATCGTGAACAACGACCTCAACATAGCGCTGGAGGAAGCATATACTTTAGTTTCAGATTTTGTTGGAGCCCAAAAAAAGGTGGGAAAGTGAAGAAAAAAATAGGTCTGTTTTTTGGCACTTTTAACCCTGTACATGTGGGGCACCTTATTTTAGCGAACCACCTGCTCCAGTATTCCGAACTTAAGGAAATATGGTTTGTGGTGACGCCACATAATCCGCTAAAGCAAAAAAGCAGCCTGCTCAACGACCAGTATCGATATGATCTTGTGTGGAACCTGTGCGAAGATTATCCCGGGTTAAAGCCGAGCGACGTGGAATTTCACCTCCCGCAGCCAAACTATACCGTTTCTACCCTCGCACACCTCGAGGAAAAATATCCCGATTATGATTTTTCTTTGATCATGGGGGAAGACAACCTAAAGAGTTTCCCGAAGTGGAAAAATTATGAGGTGATCCTGGAAAGGCACGAAATTTTAGTTTACCCAAGATATTCAGAAGGAGTAGTGGAAAAAATATTTGAGGATCATCCAAAGATCATCCGTATCGATGCGCCCAGGATTGAAATTACCTCCACTTTCATTCGAAAAGCTATTAAGGAAGGAAAAGACGTGCGGCCTTTACTGCCGTCAAAGGTTTGGCGCTACATTGACGAAATGAACTTCTACCGCTAAAAAAAGCCCCTGAAAAAAATTCCAGGGGCTTTTTCACTAACTAACCAACCAAAAAAAAGATAACTCTTAGCTTATCCTTCTGTTATTAAAACGTCTACATTTAATTCTTCGTACCCGCTTCCAGGTTTTTGAGTGTTAAAGTTTTAGGTGCCATTTTTGGGTTTTAGATTTTTCTTTGCTGCCGCCCTTCTCGAGAACCTCTTTATTTTCCTTATTTTTGGGTATAGAAAAGACAGTTTATGGAGACATCGCTTAGATTTGCCGTGATTGGCGGAGGTAGTTGGGCTACAGCTATTGTGAAAATGTTATGTGAAAACCTGGATGAAGTGGGCTGGTATATGCGGAGCGTTTATGCCATTGAACACATCAAAAAGCAAGACCACAACCCCAATTACCTCAGTTCGGTGGAGTTTGATAACGACCAGCTGCATTTAAGCAGCGACATCAATAAGACTGTAAGGGAAGCCGATGTCCTCATTTTTGCCATTCCTTCAGTTTTTCTGAAAAGGGAACTGGATGCCCTCACAGAACCATTGGACGACAAAATCATATTTTCTGCCATAAAAGGGATTGTTCCCGAGACCAGCCTGATCGTGGGGGAACATTTTCATAAAACCTATAATCTTCCATACGATAACATTGGTGTTATCACCGGCCCCTGCCATGCCGAAGAAGTCGCGCTAGAACGTTTATCGTACCTCACCATCGCCTGCTCTGATGAGAAAAAGGCGAAATTAATTGCCGATAAATTGAGCAGCGACTACATCAACTGCAAAACCAGTGATGACATTGTGGGCACCGAATATGCTGCGATGTTGAAGAATATTTACGCCATTGCGGCCGGTATCGCCCATGGTTTAGGCTACGGGGATAATTTCCAAAGTGTTTTGATGAGTAACGCAATTCGGGAAATGAAAAAGTTCATCAAAAAAGTGCACAAAATGAAGCGGAACATTAACGATTCGGCCTACCTGGGAGATCTTTTGGTGACCGGATATTCAGTTTTTAGCCGAAACAGGATGTTCGGGAACATGATTGGAAAAGGTTACACAGTCAAGAGTGCACAAATGGAAATGAGCATGATCGCCGAAGGTTATTACGCCACCGAAAGCGCCTATAAGATCATTAAAGATACTAAAGCAAAAACCCCTATCATCAACGCAGTCTACGCAGTACTTTACGAAGGAAAAGAGCCCAAGAAAATTTTCAAAAAGCTGGCAGAAAAACTGGATTAAGAAGCTAAGCTTCCCTCAAATCATTTCAGCAGCAC
>JAGXIM010000056.1 GCA_024635665.1 Salinimicrobium sp.
AAAATTTTGGTGGATAGGAGTGGCGGCGGCCATTGGAATCGTATTTTTTGTGCTGGGAAGCTTCTTTGGCAATCCTGGATTGAAAGAAAATCCGGTGGTGGTCGAAGAAAATGCTTCTGAAGAAATTATGCCACAGGAAGTAGAACAGACGCCAGAAAAAGAGGTTATAGTAGGTATCCAAAAAGGGCAAAAACAGGAAACATTTCAGGCAGGGGAAATTCCGCAGAAAGATGTCAGGGAAGACATTCAGATAAGAACTGAAACAGAGCGGGAAAATATTCCAGTCAATCCCGAACCTGTAGAAATCGCCAAAGCAGCACCCACAAAGTCCGCCGAAGCCATCGCAGAGACCGCTAAACCGGCTACGACTTCAACAAAAGTCAGCAATGCCGAAATCGATACGCTTTTGGAACAGGCCACGGCAGAGCTGGATATAAACTACGGGATTTATACCCAAACAGCGAGTGCGAAAAGCCTTCTAAACGAGGTCGAATATGAGCTGGAAGAATCTTTTAGACAGAAGGTTTTTGAAGTGTTAAAAGACGGCTTTTCAGTGGCAAAAACAGCGGTTGCAAATAGAAATTTCTAATAATCAAAAATAAATCATCAATCAATCAATCAATCAATAGCCTTTTTGCCTCCTGAAAATGGTGAAAAGGGACAAAAATCAAATTATCATGAAAAATTCTACAATTTATTTAGCGTTCTTTTTTTTATGTCTTACCTATAATCCTTTGCAGGCACAGGAAACCCCGGTGGCTGTAAAAATTGAGCGGCTGGAGCAACAAAAGGAAAAGATCATTGCAGAAGAGAAGGAAGCTCTTAAAAAAGAGGTTGAAAAGATCAATCAGCGGGTCGAGAAGAAGGAAATCGACTGGGAAGAAGCAGAAAAGTTGAAACGTGAAGCGGCCAAAAAACACGCCCTCAACATCCATAACAGGGTTGCTATTATTGATAATCAAATCGCCCTGCTTACCCGGGAAGACGAAGATGAGGATTGGGATTGGGACCAGGAGGATGAGGAGGATGATGAATGGTACAACAAAGATCGTTATGACAGGACTTCCTCGCAACTGGTAGTGGCAGCAGGCTTTAATAATGCCTTGACAGAAGGGCAAAGCCTGAATGATTCCGATTTTAAAGTGGGCGGGAGCAGGTTTTTCGAATTGGGGATTGCCTGGAGGACACGCGTTTTCGAAGAAACCAATTGGTTGCGGTTTAGGTACGGGTTTTCATTTCAATTTAACGGCCTTAAGCCAACCGATAATCGCTATTTTGTGAAGGACGGGGACCTAACCGGGCTGGAAGAATATCCTCTGGACCTGGACAAATCAAAGTTTAGGATGGATAACCTGGTTTTTCCGGTGCACTTTGAATTTGGACCTTCCACTAAAATTGACTCCGAAAAGGGCATGTGGTTTTCAACAAAACACAAGCTTAAAATCGGACTGGGCGGGTATGCCGGGTTTGTTTTGGGCGAACGTCAAAAGTTGAAGTTTGAAGAAGATGGGGAAGACGTGAAGCAAAAATTAAAAGGCGATTACAACACCAACGATTTTGTCTATGGTCTTAGTGGCTACCTGGGCTGGGGAGGAACCGCCCTGTATGTAAAATACGATCTAAACCCGATTTTTGAAGATCCAAACCCCGAATTGCACAACATGTCAATAGGGTTACGGTTTGATATGGATTAAAGGAATAAGTTAAATTTTCCAAGAGAAAGGTTTCCAGTTTTGGGGACCTTTTCCTTTTATATTATCTTACATTTGAAAAATTTCTGCAAGAAAAACTTTGATCTCAAAAAGTACCATAGACCGTGTTTTTGAAGCCTCCCGCGTTGAGGAGGTATTAGGCGATTTTGTGAACCTGAAAAAATCGGGGAGCAATTATAAAGGTCTTAGTCCTTTTAGTGACGAGCGCACCCCAAGTTTTATGGTTTCGCCGGTAAAACAAATCTGGAAAGATTTCTCGAGCGGAAAAGGTGGAAATGTCGTAGCTTTTTTGATGGAACACGAACATTTCACCTATCCGGAAGCCATAAAATATCTGGCTAAAAAGTACAACATCGAGGTGGAGGAAACCGAGCAAAGTCAGGAGCAGAAGGAGCAGGCCGATGAGCGGGAAAGTATGTACCTGGTTTCTGAATTTGCCGCAAAATATTTTCAGAACAACCTTCTTAAAACCGAACTTGGAAAAGCCATTGGACTGAGTTATTTCAGGGAACGTGGTTTTACAGATGAAACAATCAAGAAGTTTGGGCTGGGCTACTGCCTGGACGAGTGGGATGCTTTTACTTCTGAAGCCATCCGGAAAGGATACAAACTGGAGTTTTTGGAAAAGACGGGGCTCACCATCGTGAAAGGCGAAAAGCAGTTCGACCGTTTTAAGGGTCGGGTGATGTTTCCCATCCAGTCGATGTCGGGACGCGTCCTGGGATTTGGCGGCCGTATCCTGACCAATGATAAAAAAGCGGCAAAGTATCTCAACAGTCCCGAGAGCGAAATCTATCATAAAAGCAAAGTGCTTTACGGGATTTACCACGCCAAACAAGCCATTGCGAAAGAAGATAATTGTTACCTGGTAGAAGGCTATACAGACGTGATCCAGTTCAATCAATCGGGTATTGAAAATGTGGTTTCATCTTCGGGGACTTCCCTCACCCCCGAACAAATTAGGTTGATCAACAGGCTTACAAAAAACATTACGGTACTTTTTGACAGTGACGCGGCCGGCCAACGGGCCTCGATTCGGGGGATTGACCTCATCCTGGAACAGGGAATGAACGTGAAAGTCTGCGCCTTTCCTGAAGGGGAGGATCCCGATAGTTTTGCCAAAAAGAATTCTGAAGACGAAATCCAACTTTATTTAAGGAACAATTCCAAGGATTTTATCAATTACAAAGCTTCGCTGTTGATGGAAGAAGCGAAGAATGATCCGGTAAAAAAGGCTTCGCTTATTCGGGATATGGTGAGTAGTATTTCGAAGATTCCCGATAACATTCAGCAAGAAGTTTACGTGCAGGAAACTTCCCGCATCATGGATATTTCGGAAGAAGTGCTTTTCACTACCCTTGCGCAGCTTTCCGGGAATAAAACCGGTAAAGCTGCACCAAGAAAGACAAAATCTCTTGAGGTGGTGCGCGATGAAACGACGCCAGGGGAAAAGGTGGATGAATTGTACGTACTGGAAAGGACAATTATTAGCCTTTTATTGCTGTACGGGTCATTAGAGGAAGAGTTTGAAGACCTGGTGGTGAAAATGGACGAGGATGGGAAAATGGTACTGGAGCCGGAAGTCCAAAAATCCAAGGTCTACGAAAAAGTCTTTTTAGACCTTCAGGAAGATGAAGTCGCTTTTGCAAATGAGCACTTCCAGAAGATTTACCAGGAGGTGATCAACCGCTATAATGCAGAGGAAGATTTTTCACTGGAGGGTTTCATCAATGAAATGGCTTTGGAAAATGCTTCCGAAATCACCACAATTCTTATGGAAGAAGAGCAGTATGTGCTGCATGACTGGCAGCGGATGGATATTTTTGTGAAAGGCAAAAACGAGGGAATTGGAAGGCTGGTAAACGAAACCATATTATCGCTACGGCGTTATTTGGTGAACCAGAAGATCAATGAGCTTAACCAGGAAATAAAAGAAGTTCCTGCCGAAGATTCGCCTGGGATCCTTCAGGACATTATGGATTATTTATCCCTTAAAAAGGTGCTTTCCAACAAGCTTAACCGTGTGATGTAGCTGGTCTTATTTGCAAAATTCGCGACTGGTTGATAAGATCGGCAAGGTTGTCGACCCGCAACTTCTTCAAGAGCCGGGTTTTGTAAGTGCTTACCGTCTTTTCGTTGATGTCCAGCGCTTCTGCAATGTCTTTGTTCCTTTTGCCGGTTGACAGCAGGTTCAAAACTTCAATCTCGCGGGTGGAAAGTTTTTTGTAGCGGGAAACAAGGTTGTTGGAACGTGACGAACCGGAATTGATCTTGTCGCTTATTTCTTTGTTGAGGTAAATACCTCCCCGTGCCACCTGGTGCACAGCTTCCCGTAATATATCTGTGGAGGCCGTCTTCGAAATATAAGCGGCAGCCCCGGCTTTGATCGTATTTAATGCATACATTTCTTCGGGATGGCAGCTCAAAATAAGGATCTTTACCCCCGGATTTTCAGATTTTATGGTCCTAAGGGCAGTAATGCCATTAATATCTGGCAGATCGAGTTCAAGGATCAGCACATCGGGTGTTTGGTTCCTGAGCGCTTTAAAAAGGTCTTTCCCATTGGTCACCTTTCCCACAACATCATAAACCCCCTCCCTTTCCAATAAGGAAGAAATGCCCATTCGGGTAATCGGGTGATGGTCGGCAATAAGAATTTTGGTCATTGTTTGAATTTTAGCACAAAGAATTTCATTCGTGAGGGTCGGGTAAAATTCTGGTTGTTAGTTAATAAAGAATTTACTGGGGGAGAATGTAAGATAAGACCTTATTTCGCTGAAAGCGAATTTTTTCGACCAACTACATTTATTTTAGATTAAAGGGAATTTTGCAAATAGGAATGGGTACCATTTTATGTTTATTGGCCCGATGCCTCATCTTGTAGATCCTAAAAACTTCTTTTTCCCTGCCAGAAAAATCTTCTCCAGTTTTGCCCTTTTCGGCTTTTTTCATCGCCCATTCCAGCTCGTCATATGTAGCGCCAATTTGTTCTTCGTCACTTCGGCTATCTACAAATAATCCATCTGTAGGTGCAGCCCCCGTAATTTCTTCAGAAATTAATAACGTGCGGGCGATCTCATATACCTCGCTCTTCATCAAGTCGGCGATGGGGCTTAAATCGACGCCACCATCTCCGTATTTCGTGAAAAACCCGACACCAAAGTCTTCCACTTTATTTCCGGTTCCCGCCACCAGGTATTTGTGCATCCCGGCGAAATAATACAACGTGGTCATCCTTAGCCTGGCGCGTACATTTGCCAGGGACAATGAGAGTTTGGGACTATCGGTAACCTCGGGAATCGTATCTTTAAATTGTTCAAAGGTGTGGGTAAGGTTGACTTCCACGTTGCTTACATTAGCAAATTTTTTCTTTAAAAACTGAATGTGGTTTTGGGCGCGGGTCACCTGCAAAGTCTCCTGGTGGATTGGCATTTCTACGCACAATGTGCGAAGCCCGGTTTTTGCGCAAAGGGTAGAAACCACAGCGGAATCTACTCCGCCGCTAATGCCCAGCACAAATCCATTCATTTGGGCGTTCGCCGCATATTCTTTTAGCCAGTTTACAATATGGTCTATTACTTTTTCAGTTTGCATATGTTCGTGTTTTTGAGCTGGAAACAATATCTTTGTTAACAAAAATAGCGCAAAGGTCTATTTATCTGAAATAGCCCGCGTTAAACCCTTCTTAATTCTGGATATGTTGAAGAAATTCTTTTTTTGTTGCTCCTTTTTGTTTTTCCTGGCTTGTGCCGAAGAGGATGAAAGAGCGGCAGAAATTGCACAAATCCCGGTGGAAGTGGAGATTTCGCGGTTTGATCAACGTTTTGCCCGGGCAACTGCCGATAGTCTGGGTACTCTAAAAGGGGATTTTCCGTACTTATTTCCGAGACAGTTCCCGGACAGCGTGTGGGTTGAAAAAATGCAGGATACGATTCAGCTCGAACTAAATGCTGCGGTAGCTCAAGAATTTCCGGAGCTGGAAAGTACAAAGCTGGGTTTGGAAAGGCTTTTTCAGCACGTGAAATACTATTTTCCCGAGGTAGAGATTCCCAAAGTGGTGACCCTGACTTCAGATGTGGATTACAGGAACCAGGTGGTTTGGGCAGATTCGTTGCTGCTAATTTCCCTGGACACCTATCTGGGCGTTGAAAATCCATTGTATGATGGGGTGCAGGAATATATTCGGAAAAATTTCAGAAAAGAACGTATTGTGCCACATGCAGCCGGGGCTTTTGCGGAAACTGTGGTGCCACGACCAAATTCCCGAAGTTTCCTTGCGCATATGGTCTACTACGGAAAACTTTTGTACCTCAAAGACCTGCTGGTGCCTTTTAAAACAGATGCTGAAAAAATGGACTTTTCTTCCGAAGAACTCGACTGGGCAGAAGCCAATGAGGAGCAAATCTGGAGGTATTTTGTGGAAAACGAACTCTTGTATTCAACAGATTCAGATTTGTACACCAGGTTCCTCTACCCGGCACCCTTCTCCAAATTCTATTTGGAGCTGGACAATGAAGCCCCGGCAAGGTTGGGACAGTTTTTAGGCTGGCAAATTGTGCGGCAGTATATGGGTAAGAACGAAGTTTCTATTCGGGAAATGATAGCCCAGGATGCAGAAACTATTTTCAATAAATCAAATTATAAACCGAATAAGTAATGGCTGAAGTAAAGAAATCGAATATAAACATCCAGGTTTCCCTGGATGAAAACCGAGTACCCGAAGAATTGCACTGGAGCGCCGAAGATGGCGGGGTGGAAAATGAGGAAGCAAAGGCTATGATGTTGTCAATGTGGGATGCGGCGCAAAAAGAAACGCTAAAAATTGACCTTTGGACAAAAGATATGCCCCTGGATGACATGAAGATGTTCTTCCACCAAACCCTGGTGACCATGAGCGATAGTTTCTATCGTGCTACACAAGACGAAAAAATGCGGGATACCATGAAAGATTTCTGCGAATTTTTTGCAGACAAAATGGATTTGAAGAAGAAGTAGGGGTAATCATTGTCTCTAGAGGACAGGATTGGAGACCGATTTGCTGAAGAACTAAGAATAAAGAACAAAGGCGGTTTTACTGCTTTGGAAGTATGCCTTTGTTGATGCTTTCAATAAAATCAAGCACTTCGTCCCTGCCCAATCCACTTGAAGAGGAGGTGACGAAATATTGGGGCATTTCAGTCCAGGATTCCAGCATTTTTGCCTGATAGTCGTTGATGTTACGCTCCAGTGCCTTCGGCTTCATTTTATCGGCCTTTGTAAAAATAATGCAAAACGGAATTTGATGCTCCCCCAGCCACTGCATGAATTCCAGGTCAATTGGTTGTGGTGCGTGTCGGCTGTCTATCAACACAAACGCACACAACATTTGTTCCCGCTTCTCGAAATAAGCGGTAATGAACTTCTGAAAAACTTTCTTGGATGATTTTGAAACACGGGCGTATCCATAGCCGGGCAAATCTACAAGATGCCAGATTTCATTGATCAAAAAGTGATTTATAAGCTGGGTTTTTCCTGGTCTCCCCGATGTTTTCGCCAGGTCTTTGCGATTGGTGAGCATGTTGATAAGGGAAGATTTCCCCACATTGCTGCGGCCTATAAAAGCGTATTCAGGTAATTTGCTATCCGGGCATTTGGAAACTTCGGAATTGCTAATAACAAATTCGGCCGATTTTATTTTCATACCTGAGAATTAATAATTCCGGTCTGTCAACCATTTGTAAAGGATCTCGTTGAAAGCATCAGGATGTTCCATCATGGCCGCATGTCCACATTTCTCGATCCAGAAAAGGTCGGCATCGGGAAGCAAGCGGTGAAAATCTTCGGCTACTTCAGGTGGGGTCACATTATCATTCCTTCCCCAAATAATGCAGGTGGGGGTCAACATTTTTGGAAGATCCTTTGACATATTGTGCCTAATCGCACTTTTAGCAATCGCCAGGGTCCTGATAAGTTTGTTGCGGTCGTTGACGGTTTCAAACACATCATCTACGATTTGATTGGTGGCTATTTCGGGATCGTAGAAAACATTTTGAGCCTTCTTCCGAATATATTCATAATCCCCCCTTTTTGGATAACTTTCCCCCATAGCGCTTTCATATAGCCCAGAGCTGCCCGTGATCACGAGTGCTTTGATATACTGGGGATATAATTTTGTGCAAAGCAGGGCGATGTGGCCCCCGAGGGAATTCCCCAATAAAATGGCTTTTTGGTAACCCCTGTATTCAATAAAATCTTTGAGGTATCTGGCGAAAGTGGCAACACTTGTTTTAAGCAGGGAAAGTTCATAAAGCGGAAGTTGGAGCAAAATGACTTTATAGCCTTTTTTGGGAAAGAAGTCCAACACGCCTTCAAAATTGCTCAATCCGCCCATTAAGCCGTGTAGGATAATTATTGGTGTCCCTTCACCTTCTTCTACATAACTGTATTTTCCGTCTTCCCGTAAATTATTTTTCATGGATGGCCTTTGCTGTTAGCTTCGCAAATATAGTGAATTCACTATAAGTTTACAGATTTTACGTAATTCTAGCGAGTTTTTAAGTTTACGCATTTTCTGCTTTGTAAACAAAACAAAAGTTCACCAACTAATTTTTTTCAACAATTCCTTCTTTCAACTAAAACTGCTTCAAATAGTTAGTTTCCGCGGAACTTTGTACCACACAGGTGGTTTATTTATCAACAAAGTGGTAAAAAGTGGTAAAATGTGGTTTAATTTTCGATATATTTGAATCGTAAACTATTCGAAGTGGTGAATCTCATTGGTACATATGAATGCAAGATAGACGCAAAGGGCCGGCTTATGGTGCCTGCGGCTATCAAGAAGCAGTTGGTGCCAATCCTGCAGGATGGTTTTGTGTTGAAGCGTTCGGTATTTAATCCGTGTTTGGAGCTGTATCCAATGAAGCAATGGGACAAAGTAATGGCCAAAATAGGCACGCTTAATAGATTTGTCAAACAAAATAATGATTTTATCAGAAAGTTCAATGCGGGCGTAAAGCAAGTAGAAGTGGATACCAATGGAAGGCTGTTGATCCCAAAAGATCTGGTGAGGATAGCGGGTATTGAGAAGGAGATTGTGATCACTTCGGCCATCGACATTATTGAGATTTGGGATAAGAATCAGTACGAAAATACCATTGATACCCCGGCAGATGATTTTGCAAAACTTGCCGAGGAAGTAATGGGCAATACGAACTCGAATAGAAATGAATTACCATAATCCGGTTTTATTAAAGGAGACGGTAGACGGACTCAATGTACAGCCCGACGGGGTGTATGTGGATGTCACCTTTGGGGGTGGCGGACATTCCCGGGAGATCCTGGACCGATTGGGGCCAAAAGGCAAATTGTTCGGGTTTGATCAGGATAAAGATGCGGTGGAAAATGCCTTTGACGATGAACGTTTCGTGTTGATCAATGAGAATTTTAGGTTCATCAAACGCTTTTTGAGGTTTTATGGGATTCGCAAGGTAGATGGGATCCTGGGGGACTTTGGAGTTTCTTCACATCAATTTGATGTGGCCGAACGGGGTTTTTCCACCCGGTTTGAATCCAGACTGGATATGCGGATGGATCAAAAGAACAGCCTTAGTGCTTACGATGTGGTTAATAAATATGAGGAAAAGCAGCTAAGGGCAGTGCTTGGTAATTACGGGGAACTAAGGAATGCTCCCAAAATTGCAAAAACTATTGTATCTAAACGAAAAGAGCAGGAAGTCGCTACGAGTGAACAACTAAAAGAGGTGTTGCAGCCTTTTTTGCCTATGGGGAAAGAACATAAGATCCTCGCGCAGGTTTATCAGGCGATAAGGATTGAAGTGAATCAGGAGATAGAGGCTCTAAAAGAATTTTTATTACAGACAGAAGGACTACTCAAAACCGGCGGAAGGCTTAGCCTTATTTCCTATCACTCCCTGGAAGACAGGCTGGTGAAAAGATTTATTAGGAGCGGGTTGTTCGAGGGGGAGCCGGAGAAAGATTTCTACGGAAATATCTCAGTGCCCTTTAAAAAAGTGGGAAAGTTGATAGTGCCTTCTTCTGAAGAAATCAGGAAAAACAATCGTGCCCGAAGTGCGAAATTAAGGATAGCTGAAAAAATTGCGGATTAAGAGAATGAAGACAAGCTTTTACGACATATTAAAAGGTAAATTCTTAATAAGCAACGACGCCTTTAACAACTGGCGTTTTATACTGTTCTGTACGCTGCTGGCTATTATTATGATTGGAAGCTCACATAGTGCAGAGCAAAAGGTGCACGAGATCGCCAGGCTCAATGAAGATGTGCTGGAGTTGAGAAGTGAATTCCTGGATCGGCGATCGCAACTTATGCGGCTAAAAATGGAGTCCACGATTAGCAGGCGAATGGCAAGTAAAGGGATCAAACCTTCTGATGTGCCACCTACAAAAATAATAATCAAAGAAAAACAATAACCGCTGCATGGCCACCACCGAAAAGCACATATTGTACCGCATCTATTTTATTGCAGCATGTATGTTCCTCTTTGCAATTGCAGTAGGGGCGAAACTGCTCAATATACAGATTGTGGAGGGTGAACAATACCGGGAAATGGCAGAGGAGCGGACCTACCGGAATTTTGTCATTCCTGCGAACCGTGGAAACCTTTATGATTCCAACGGGAATCTCCTGGCGACTTCAGTTCCTAAATATGACATTAGGTTTGATGCGGTGACAGTCTCAGACAAGAATTTCGAGGAAAATATTATTCCACTCTCGCAGAAGCTTTCCGCCATGTTTGGGAAATCAAGCTCCCACTGGGCACACTCTTTAAGGTCCGCACGCATCAACAGGCACCGGTATTTTTCCATTGCGAAGAATTTAGGCTACTCAGATTATGTGAAAGTGAAAGATTTTCCCATGTTCAAATTGGGATCCAACCGCGGCGGCATTATCGTAGAGCAGCGCACAGTGAGGGAGCATCCGCTCGGGAAGATGGCTGAGCGCACAGTAGGCTACGAGCGGCAGGACAATCAGGGATATTACACCCGGGTTGGTCTGGAAGGTGCTTTTGGCCCATACTTGCAAGGCAAGGAAGGCAGACGTTTAAAACAACGTATTGCCAAAGGCCAGTGGAAACCCATTAGCGACAATAATGAAGTGGAGCCAAAAGACGGGTACGACCTTATTTCTACCATAGATGTAAAGATCCAGGATATTGCGCACCACGCCCTTTTGCGACAACTTGAAATCTATGAAGCCGATCACGGTTCGGTAGTCGTGATGGAAACCAGTACCGGGGAGATCAAAGCTATTTCTAACCTCGGCCGTACATCTGAGGGCACCTATTACGAAAAACTGAATTATGCTGTTGGCGAAGCCCATGAGCCAGGCTCTACTTTCAAGTTGATGGCTATGGTCGTGGCGCTGGAGGACAAAGTGATCGACACCAGTACGGTGGTAGATACCGAAAAAGGGGAAATAGTTATACATAGAAGAAAAGTCCGCGATTCTAAG
>JAGXIM010000057.1 GCA_024635665.1 Salinimicrobium sp.
AAAAAATGTTCTTCTAATTTGCCCTTTTTGGAAGGTATTAGTCAGCGTTGTATGGGGCGATCTTAACTTCCAGTCCTTCAAGTTCTTTTTCCATTTGGATTTGGCAGCTTAGCCGGCTGTTTTTCTGGACGAAGAAAGCCTGGTCGAGCATATCTTCTTCCTCATAGCTTTTCCCGGGCATGAGGTATTCCTTATTGAGGATGTAACACTGGCAGGAAGCGCACATGGCCATCCCGCCGCAAATTCCTATGGTACCTTCGGGAGCGAGTTCGTGGGTGCGAATCACCTCCATAAGGTTCATATTCATATCTATAGGTGCATCCACGAAGTAGGCTTCTCCTTCGCGGTCAATAATCGTTATCTTGATATCTGACATTTAATAAACAAATAGACCTCACAGATTTCAAAAACCTGTGAGGTCTGGATTTTATACTTTAATTTATACTCTTTACTACCTCTCTTTTCGCTTCCTTCCTACTACCATCAAAGCCATTCACACCGCTTACAGTAGTATACTTCATCACGTATTTCTTATCGGGAAATATCCGTTGATAGGCGCTTTGGCACATAATCGCCGCTTCATGGAATCCACACAGGATCAATTTAAGTTTGCCTGGATAGGTGTTTACATCGCCAATTGCATACACTCCCGGAATGTTGGTTTGATAATCATAGCTGTTGTCAACTTTAATCGCGTTCTTTTCAATTTCCAACCCCCAGTCTGCAATAGGTCCAAGCTTGGGTGACAATCCGAAAAGCGGAATAAAATGGTCGGCTGCTCTCACTTCTTCTTCGGAAGCATCTCCCTTATGACGTACAACAACTGCTTCCAGTTGATCCTCTCCTTTTAATCCCACTACTTCAGCTCCAGTGATAAGATTTATTTTTCCTTCTTTCGCCAATTCTGAAACTTTTTCAACTGAATCCAAAGCTCCACGGAATTCATTCCGACGGTGTACCAGGGAAACTTCCGAAGCAACTTCAGAAAGATAGATCGCCCAATCCAGCGCCGAATCGCCGCCCCCGGCAATCACAATGCGCTTATCCCGGAAATCTTCGGGCTCCCGCACCATATAGGAAACTCCGTTTTTTTCGTATTTCCCGATATTTGGAATAGGTGGCTTTCGCGGTTCAAAACTGCCCAGGCCACCGGCTATTACCACAACCGGCGCATTATGCTTCGTGCCCTCATTGGTGGTGACCACAAAAGAACCGTCGTCCAGCTTTTCAATGGTTTCTGCCCGTTCCCCCAGGGTAAACCCGGGTTCAAAAGGTCTAATTTGCTCCATAAGGTTATCTACCAGGTCTCCCGCGAGGATCTCGGGGAAAGCAGGGATGTCATAAATGGGCTTTTTGGGATAAATTTCGGAACATTGCCCCCCAATCTGCGGTAAGGCATCTATCAGGTGACATTTCAATTTTAATAATCCTGCTTCAAATACGGCAAAAAGGCCTGTTGGCCCCGCACCGATAATCAACATATCTGTTTTGATCATTGCTTTTATTTTAAATCGGTCCTCAAAATGCTATTTTTCGATGCTCAGCACTTTTTCTATTTGAGGAACATATCTTTTTATGGTCATTTCCACGCCCGATTTTAAAGTCATGGTGTTTACACTACAACCCACACAGGCGCCTTCTAACTGCACCTTCACCACGCGGTCATCTTCTATGGAGATAAGGGAGATATCACCGCCATCACTCCTAAGGAACGGCCGGATCTCCTCCAGCGCTCTTTCAACATTTGACCTTATTTCTTCGCTTGTCATGATTATTTTTTAACTGCACTACAGCCAGCCATAGTGGTGATTTTAATTGCTTCGGTAGGAGGCAAACTTTTATTTCGGCCCACGGTTTCCTGCACTACATTCTGCGTTAATTTTTCAAAAGCTTTTGAAAATGCCGTTTCTTCCTGCAAAGCTGCGGGACGGCCAATATCACCTGCTTCCCGAATACTTTGCACCAGCGGAATTTCTCCTAAAAATGGCACTTTTAGATCTTCGGCCAGTCTCTTGGCGCCTTCTTTTCCAAAAATATAGTATTTATTTTCCGGCAATTCTTCCGGAGTAAAATAAGACATATTTTCAATTATCCCCAACACCGGGACATTGATGCTCTCCTGCTGGAACATGGCCACCCCTTTTCTGGCATCGGCCAGGGCAACATTTTGCGGCGTACTTACGATGACGGCACCAGTTATAGGCATAGACTGCATGATGGAAAGATGGATATCACCGGTTCCCGGAGGAAGATCGATTAAGAGAAAATCCAGTTCGCCCCAGGCGGCATCAAAGATCATTTGGTTCAAGGCTTTTGCTGCCATGGGACCCCTCCAAATCACTGCCTGATCTGGTTTGGTGAAAAAACCGATAGAAAGCATTTTCACGCCATAGTTCTCTATAGGTTTCATTTTTGACTTTCCGTCAATGTTCACCGAAAGCGGCTTCTCTGCTTCCACATCAAACATCATTGGCATAGAAGGCCCGTAAATATCGGAATCTAAAAGACCCACTTTAAAACCCATTTTTGCGAGGCTAACAGCAAGGTTTGCGGTAACTGTGGACTTTCCAACCCCGCCTTTCCCTGAAGCTACCGCAATTATATTTTTGATTCCAGGAATCGATTTTCCTTTAATCTCCTGTTTTTCTGCTGCCTGCACCTTCACATTTACTTTGACCTTGGCCTTTTGGTAAACGTGCTCATGAATGGCTTTCATCACGTCTACTTCAGCCCTCTTTTTGATATGGAGTGCAGGTGTGGACAATAAAAGGTCAACTACCACCTCATCCCCAAAGCTCATTATATTTTGCACGGCCCCGCTTTCGACCATGTTTTTTCCTTCCCCAGAAACGGAAATCGTCTCAAGGGCTTTTATGATATCCTTCTTATCTAATTTCATGCTTTGCCTGTATTTTTATTCGCTTATGTAGATTCATTCTAAATGCAAATATAAGCCGAAAAGCTAAGATAACGAAGTTATTGCGCTCTTTTGATAAGGGAATTAAATGTTAGGAAAACACGCTTCAAAGTTCCTTTGAAGGATCCCAGAAATGTTGCTGAAAATCTTCAATTTTATTATTTGTCACCACCATCCCTTCTTCTTCCAAAAGCTGCTCCATCACCCGGGTACCGGGGAAGTGATGTTTCCCGGTCAAAAGTCCGTTGCGGTTCACCACCCTATGCGCGGGTATATCTTCCATTTTTGAGGCATTGTTCATCGCCCAGCCAACCATTCGGGCGCTTCTGGAAGCTCCAAGGTATTCTGCTATGGCCCCGTAACTGGTGACACGACCTTCAGGAATGCGCCGCACCACATCATACACCCTTTCGAAAAAACCTGCGTCCTGTGCCATTACTGTGTAAAAATTCTGATGAAAGTAATTACGACCAGGATAAACATGAGCCCCGCCATAAAATAGTTTGATTTTCGGGCGAAAAGGTTATCATCAGCTTCTATTTTAGCAAAGAAGAGGGCATATAAATAGAGGGTGGTAAAAGTGCCAAGGGAAGCGGCCAACACAAAAACTGTGTTGTTGAGCAAGTGATATTCGATGTTTCCATTCACGTTAAGAGCGGCACCAAGTGCAACAAAATAGGGAATAGGGAAAATATTCAATGCGCCAATCGCCATTCCTTTCAGGATGCTTTTCACGCCCGTAGTAGGGTTTACCTCGACTGGTCTCCTCTTTCGTTTTGCCATAACAAAAAAATACACTGTCATGATAAGGAAAATCACCAGCCCGGCCCTCAGCAAAGTATTGTGCACAAACGGGTTGTTGAAAATGTACCGCGCCAGGAGAATGGCGATAAGTGCCTGGATGAGCACCACAAAAGAAGCCCCGGCGGCCATGAAAATGCCGTTTTTCTTGCCCCTTTTCAAACAGGTCCTGGCTACGCTCATATTCACAAGCCCGGGTGGCACAACTCCTAACAGAGCAGTAAAATATGTAATAAGGAATATTTTGGTTTCCTCCAAGAGTGCCTATTTTATCCTAAACCGAATGTAAGTTATGGGTTTTCCCTGTTCAAGGTACTGTTTTTCGTAGAAAGTTTGGATCTCCACTACTTCTTTCGGGGAATACTCATTTTTATAGACATTATGGTTCGCGTCCAGGATCTCATGCCCTTCCCCGTGCAAAATTCCCAATGTATAACCATGCATAAACTCACTGTCGGTTTTCAGGTTCACAACCCCACCCGGCACCAGGATCTTTTTATACTTTTGAAGGAATTCTGAATTGGTCATTCTATGCTTGGTACGCTTGTACTTTATTTGTGGATCGGGGAAAGTGATCCAGATTTCTTCCACCTCATTTTCAGCAAAAAGAAAGTCCACCAACTCTATCTGGCTTCTCAAAAAGCCGACATTTTCAAGGTTTTCTTCGAGGGCGGTTTTTGCACCACGCCAAAAACGGGCGCCTTTGATGTCAATTCCCAGGAAATTCTTGTCGGGATTCGCCTTCGCAAGTCCTACGCTGTACTCCCCTTTTCCGCATCCCAGTTCCAGGACGAGGGGTTTATCATTTTTGAAGAAATCCTGCTTCCAGTTTCCCTTTAATAAAAACCTGCCTTCCACAACTTCTTCCCTCGAAGGTTGTACCACGTTGGAAAAAGACTCATTTTCCTTAAATCGCTTCAGTTTATTCTTACTTCCCACCTTAAAATTTGATATTTTGGCAAAACTAATTAAAATCCTGCACAGGAATGCTATATAATCAGGTCTATGACACGTAGACGAATCCTGGTTGCCCCGATAAACTGGGGACTTGGCCACGCTGCCCGCTGCATCCCACTTATAAAAAGTTTGGAAAAAGAAGACTTCACGCCTGTATTGGCGTCAGATGGGGCGGCATTGCTCCTCCTGCAAAAAGAGTTCCCGCATCTGCAAAGCTTCAGCCTGCCCTCCTATAACATTAGCTACACCTATAAAGGCGCAAATTTAAAGTGGAAACTACTTTTACATACTCCTTCTATTCTAAATACCATCCAAAAAGAGCAAAATGAGACCAAAAAATTGGTGGCAGAAGAAAATATTTCAGGAATTATTTCCGACAACAGATTTGGGGTGCGTCATGAAGATATCCCATGTGCCTTTGTCACACACCAATTACATGTTTTATCTGGAAAAACCACCTTTTTGAGCAGCTGGATACATCAACGTATTATCAAAAAATTCGATGAATGCTGGGTTCCCGATGCAGCCGGTTCGCAAAACCTCAGCGGTTATTTGGGTCACCTAAAAAATCAGCAGGAGAATATAAAGTACCTCGGTATTCTCAGCAGATTCAAAAAGGGTAAATTCCCGCTACTTTTTGACTACATGGTTTTACTCTCCGGCCCGGAACCACAACGAACTTTACTTGAAAACATCCTTTTAAAGGCTTTTGAAAAAACCAGCAAAAAAATCCTTTTTGTGCGGGGGGTGATTTCTGAAGAAGCCATTGGAATTAGGAACAAGAACATTAAAATACTAAACTACTTATATGGAACTGAGCTGGAAAAAGCCATCCTGAGTAGCGAAATGATCATTTCACGTTCTGGCTACACTACTTTAATGGATCTCGCAAAACTGGAGAAAAAAGCATTTTTTATTCCAACACCGGGACAACCAGAACAGGACTATTTAGCCTCCCGAATGAAAAAACTGGGATTAGCTCCTTTTTGTAAGCAAGAAGATTTTAAACTTTCGATGCTGGAAGAAACCAGCGGGTACAGCGGGTTAAGCGCCTTCGGGACTATCGGTGATCCCTCGAGGTTTTTCGGCCTTTTCAAGGGTAAATGAAAATTCACTGCCTATACCAAAAGAACTTTCTATAAATATTTTTTCTTCGTGGGCTTCAATAAGGTGTTTCACTATGGAAAGACCCAATCCAGAACCTCCCTCTTTTCGGGAGCCACTTTTATCTACCCGGTAGAACCTTTCAAACAACCTCGGAAGATGTTTCTTTTCTATACCCTCCCCATTATCGCTCACACGAATAATTACTTTCTTTTGAGAAAGTTCTTCAATAGTGACTTCGGTTGTCCCATCCTTTTTGCCATACTTGATAGAATTTACTATCAAATTCGTCAACACCTGTTGGATGCGCTCTTTGTCGGCTTTCACCCACACAGGTTCATATTCGGTGTCAAAGACCAGGGTGATGTTCTTTTTGGCAGCTTTCATTTCCAAAAGGTCAAAAACCCCTTGTACCACCTCAACAATATCAAATTTCTCGAATTTTAGGTTCAATTCGCCGGTCTCCAGTTTCGAGATCATATCCATATCTTTTACAATATAAATAAGTCGTTCCACCCCTTTTGCTGCGCGGTTAAGATACTGTTTGCGCACTTTTTTGTCCTTCATCGCTCCATCCAGCAGGGTAAGGATATATCCCTGGACCGTAAACAGCGGGGTTTTGAGTTCATGAGAAATGTTGCCCATAAATTCCTTCCGGTAACTGTCCCTTATTTTGAGGGTTTCTATCTCCAGCTTTTTCCCTTCCACGAACTTTTCAACTTCCTGTGAAAGAGTGTTCATATCTGTGGATACCTGCCCCGGCTTCAGCGGGACTGCGCTTAGAATGCTTACGTTCTGGTATATCTTCTTGATCTTTTTGTAAATGAAGAATTCCACCCTGTACTGGATAATCAGAAAAGAAAAGACAAAGCAGGAGATCACAAAGGCAAAGAGTAAAACCCAGGAAAAAACTCCAGCAAAAATTAACAAAAGGGCAGAAATAAAGCCCATGAACAGGGTCAAATACAAAGAAGTTTTGACTGCAAATTTATATGATCGTTTGAAATCTTTTGCCATTAAGAAACGAACTTATAACCTACTCCTTTAATCGTCTGGAACCTGTCGTCGCCGATTTTCTCACGCAGCTTCCTAATATGCACATCAATGGTGCGGCCTCCCACCACCACGTCATTGCCCCAAATCTTATCCATGATCTCTTCCCTTTTGAACACCCGGTCGGGTTGAGATGCCAACAAATACAAGAGTTCAAACTCTTTGCGGGGCAACATAAACTCCTTGCCATCTTTTGAGATTTTATATTGTTCCCGGTTGATCACAAGGCCACCCACGTCAAGAACAGTGGATGGAGCAGAATTGCCCCTAAACCGCCGGAGCAGGGCTTTTACTTTACTTACCAATACCTTTGGCTTGACCGGTTTTGTTATATAATCATCTGCCCCCGCATCAAATCCCGCCATTTGAGAATAATCTTCCCCACGTGCAGTCAGAAAGGCAATGACCGTTTCTTTAAGTTCGGGGTCCTGCCTGATTTGTTGGCAGGTCTCAATTCCGTCCATTTCGGGCATCATCACATCGAGGATGATAAGTTGTGGCTTTTCCTTTTTGGCGACCTGCAAGGCTTCTTTACCATTTTCGGCAGTAGCTATTTTATAACCTTCCGCAGATAAATTATAGCGAATGATCTCGATAATATCTGGTTCATCATCAACCAAAAGAATACAAATGTCTTTCTTTTTCATCTTTTTCAGGAAAATTGTTATGCAAAAGGTAAAAGTAAAGGTAAAATCACACCTGGCTTATATGAACCTAATTGGTAACCTAAAGCTAACACTAATTTTACATTACATTAAGCTGCATGTAAACTAAATAATTCTATTCCTTACTGCGGTTAATTTTCTTCTTTTTACGATGTTTCAGGACTTCAGCTTCCCGGTAAAAAATGATCTCCTCTGCTATGTTTGTAACAAGATCCCCAATACGTTCCAGTTTTTTAATTATAGAGAACGTTATCAAAAATTGATTTATAAGTTCCGGCTGTTTCTTTACTTCTTCAGAAATGATCCGGAAGGAATCCATGTTAATTTCATTCAGGATCTTATCCTTTTTAAAAACCTTTCTCGCCTTTTTGGTGTCTACTTCATCATAGGCGCCCGTAATATCCTCCAGCATCGAGAGGGCACTATCAAACATTTCGTGCACCCTCATTTTGATCAGTAATTCCTCATCAATAGGGGTATTCAACTCTATGATATACTTCGAAATCCCGTAGGCGTGGTCCCCAACCCTTTCAAGGTCGAAATTGATCTTTCTCAAAGCCAGTACAAACCGTAGGTCACTGGCTACAGGATTGTGCAGGGCAATAAAACGTTCACAATCGCGGTCTATTTTCAAATCGAGTGCGTTTACCCTGTTTTCTGTATGAACCACTTCTTCTGCTAAATCACTGTCGTGAGTGAAAAAGGCTTCCCGGGCGTTGTCCAGCTGTTTGCTGCAAAGATGCAGCATCTCCAGGCCGGCTTGATTTAAAGTTTCCTTTTGTTGGTCTAAACTAGTCATGTTTATTATTTTATCCGAATCTTCCGGTGATATAATTTTCTGTCTGCTTCTTTTCGGGATTGGTAAACAACTTTTTGGTTTTGTCGTATTCGATTAATTCCCCCAGGTAAAAAAAGGCGGTGTAATCGCTTACTCTACTAGCCTGCTGCATATTGTGTGTTACAATGACAATAGTGTAATCCTTTTTAAGCTCGTAAATAAGTTCTTCTATCTTGGAGGTAGACAGAGGATCCAGAGCCGAAGTAGGTTCATCCATTAAAATGATGGATGGCTCCACTGCAAGTGCCCTGGCGATGCATAATCGCTGCTGTTGTCCTCCTGACAGGGCAAGGGCCGATTTGTTAAGGTCGTCTTTCACCTCATCCCACAGCGCTACCCGCTTTAAAGAACGCTCCACTTTCTCCTGCAGGAACTTTTTATCTTTCAGCCCCTGGATCTTCAGGCCGTAGGCTACGTTTTCGAAAATAGATTTCGGAAAAGGGTTCGGCTTTTGAAAAACCATTCCTACCTGCTTACGGAGCTGCTCCACATTCACCTTTTTCTTGTAGATGTTTTCTCCATCAATAGTAACCTCTCCTTCCAGGCGAAAACCGTCCACATAATCGTTCATCCTGTTGAACAAGCGCAGAAATGTGGACTTACCACAACCGGAAGGGCCAATGAAAGCGGTAACTTTATTGGCTTTTATATTCATGTCGATTCCCTTGATCGCCATAAAATCATCGTACCAAACTTTTACTCCTTTTGTCCGAAGTTTGTGTTTTCTTTGAAGATTACTATCTATTATATTTTCTTTTTTTTCTTTGACCATTTTAAGCAAGCTTATTTATTTCAATTTTCTCTGCCATTTATTTCTAAAATATACGGCAATTCCATTCATCATAAAAGTTATTAGCAACAGGATTATGATCGCTGCCGCCGCATTCACCTCAAAGCCATGCTGGGGCCGGGATATCCAATTAAATATCTGAATAGGCAGTACAGAGAATTCGTCCATTGGGGATTTGGGTGCAAAAGGAACATAGGTAAGTGCCCCAATAACGATCAAAGGAGCTGTTTCTCCCACGGCTCTTGAGAGGGCAAGGATTACTCCGGTCAGGATCCCTCCAAAAGACGCCGGAAGTAACTGCCTTGAAACCGTCTGCCATTTCGATGCTCCTAACGCAAAGGAAGCATCCCTGATAGATTTTGGCACCGCCTTGATCGCCTCCCTCGTCGATACGATGACGATAGGGAGAATAAGCAAGGCTAAGGTAAAACTTCCTGCAAGTACGCTGGCTCCCATTTGCATAATTCTCACAAAAATTTCCAGTCCCAGCAATCCGTAAATGATGGAGGGTACCCCTGCGAGATTTGAAATATTCACCTCCAGTAAAGAGGAAAGCCTGTTTTTCTTTGCGTATTCTTCAAGATAGATCGCAGCTGCAATCCCCACCGGAAGCGCAATAATGGTGGTCAAAACCAGAACCCATACACTGCCCATCAAAGCAGTATAAATTCCTGCTCTATCAGCCTTCCTTGAAGGAAGACTTGTAAGGAAATCCCAGTCTATCCGCTGTACGCCATCCACAATGATAGAACCTATGAAGATAGCCAGCAATACCAGTCCGAGCAGCGTACAGAAGATCCCCCAGAACTTAAAAGCCTGGTCTTTCCATCTGTTCTTTTTAATATTATTCATATTTCTCCTGAAACTTTTTTCGGATCCTGTAACTGACCGTATTCAACAAAAAAGTAAAAACAAAAAGAGTGATTCCAGCCGCAAAAATGGTCCTGTATTCCAGGGAACCATGTTGTACATCCCCCAGGCTTACCTGGACAATATATGCCGTGATGGTTTCGACCGGAACAGTGGGGTCTAAAGTTAGTCTTGGTTGCTGCCCTGCCGCAATAGCGACAATCATGGTTTCGCCAATAGCTCTTGAAATGGCAAGGATTACAGACACTACTATCCCCGAAGAAGCAGCCGGCACCATTACTCTAAAGGCATTCTGCAGCTTTGTGGATCCCATTCCGAAAGATGCCTCCCGAAGAGAATCAGGCACCGCATGAAGGGCGTCTTCGCTTAAAGATGATACAAAAGGAATGATCATAATGCCCATAACCAAACCGGCTGAAAGGGCATTAAAACCCGAAAGTCCAGGGATAAAGGACTGAAGGAAAGGAGTTACTACAGTAAGAGCAAAAAAACCGTAAACAACTGTAGGAACTGCCGCCAAAAGCTCTAAAGCGGGCTTAATGCTTGTCCTGAAACTCCTGGGAGCATATTCGCTTATGTAAATACTAATGGACAAGCCCACAGGTACCGCAAATGCCACAGCAATAAAAGAAGTTAAAAGGGTTCCCGAAAGCAATGGCAATATCCCGTAATGTTTATTGCTAAAAAGAGGGGTCCATTCGGTATCGGTGAAAAAGTCCACGATGGAAACTTCCCTGAAAAAGGCAAAAGCTTCAAAAGATAGTACCAGAATGATCCCTGCAGTAATGGCAACGGTAATTAAGGCACTCGTTAAAAGTGCCTTTTCAATTACCAATTCCTTTATTCTTCGCATAAAAAAATTTATTACAGGTGAGTACTACCTGAAAGATGATACTCCCTACTCGCCTGCCGGTTCGCCTTGATTTCTCTCTACGAATTCATTGAAATTCTGCTTTTGTTTTTTGTATTCTGCCTCAGGAAGGGGAACATATCCTACGTCATCCAAAAGATCTGAAGCCTCATCCAGATAAAAATTGATAAAATCAACTACCATCGGATTTTGAAGTGAAGAACTGTTCACATATATAAATAAAGGTCTGGAAAGAGGCGTATAAGTGCCATTACTAACAGTCTCCACACTTGGCTTAACACAACCATTTCCTCCATCTACAGCTACCATCTTGAGCTTATCCTTGTTCTCTTCAAAATAGGCCAGTCCAAAAAATCCAAGACCATATTTATCTCCTGCTACTCCCTGTACAAGAATATTATCATCTTCACTTGCAGTAAAATCGCCCCGACTTGAACCGCTTTCTCCAACAATGGCTTCCGTGAAATAATCAAAAGTTCCGGAAGCTACACCAGGACCGAACAAATGGATTTCCTCGTCGGGCCATTCCGGCCTTATCTGATTCCATCTGGTTATATTTCCTTGTGCCTCAGGCTCCCAAATCATCTTTAATTCCTCTACGGTAATACAGTTCACCCAGTCGTTCTCGGGATTCACTAAGACCGCCAGGCCGTCATAGGCCACTTCCAGCTCCAAATAATCAATATTATTTTCTGCAGCAATTGCTTTTTCTTCCTCTGTAATGGGTCTTGACGCATTTGTTATGTCTACTTCCCCTCTTCCGAATTTCTGAAAACCACCTCCAGTTCCCGATACCCCGATAGTAATATTTACATCTGGCTGTTCTGTTCTATATTCTTCAGCCATGGCCTCAGTAATAGGATAAACCGTACTGGAGCCGTCAATGGCAATAGAATTATTAGTGTCTTCTTTTTTGTTGTTCCCACAGGACAACATCAAAGTTCCCAGTGCGGTGATCATTAAAATTTTTTTCATGAGTGTTTATTTTAAAAATGAAGGTCAAATTGTAATCTGTACATTAAACTGTTATCCTGATTGTCTTCAAAGTCATTCAGACTTAGATCTGTTTGTATTTTTAATTTATGTCCCACTATGTACTTCGACAGACCAACGGTGTATTGATTTTCGACACCAAGACCTGTTATTTCCTGATCCAGGGATATGTTGGTATATCGTCCCACTACTTCGTAGTTGTTCTTAAAGACGTAACCCGCCTGAAGGTTTAGGCCCTCCCCTACATTCACAACGTCTCCTGTGAAACTCCCGTCTGAATTTCTTGCAACAGCATCTTCCGATGTTCTGTTTGCATACTCCCCCATAAAGGAAAAGCCCTGATACTTAAACATTGCATCCAGAAAAAAGGTGCTGATATCGGTTTCAAAAAATCCAGTATCAGTGAACATGTAACTACCAGAGTTGGATCTGGTTCTTACAGCGTTCATATTATGGTCATAGCTGGCTCCCAGCGCCAGTTTCGGCGTCGGCTCTCTCCTAAGATCGCCACCTGCGTAGGCTGCAAAATCGCCAAAAGGATAAATTTCCGCTCTCGCTGTCAGTTGATAGCCTCCAAGGTTTCCTCTGGTTACATTTCTGCCCTCTCCCTGAGACAGTGCGAAAGCTTCTTTTACCAGAACCTCTTCTCCCAGCAAAAAATAATGATGTAACTGCACACCCAAATCCCTGTCCACATTGAAGCGACTGTTCACCAAAGACCGGTCTACCGTTTGCATATTTGCTGACGATATCAGTCTTTCCCTGTTTCCGGGAAGTTTGGTCTGTCCCGCCCACAATTCAAAATTCTCATAGAAGTTCCATTTAGCAACGGCGTCAAGGATCAACCTGGGGGCATCATGAGTAAATTCAGAGCCTCCAGATAAATCCCTGTTTGATAAACCTAGTTCCAGTTTGTAGGTCAATTTTGGCGTATAAGCAAAACCACCAAATTTTAGGCGGGCTCTGCGAATTAAAATACTGGATTCTCCCGATTCAAATTCTCCATATTCAGGGAATCCCCACTGAGAGGTGTAAAGGGATTGAAAACGGGCCGCAAAAGACATACTATAAGAACTGTCTTTGGCCACGACGTTCACAAGTCCTTTTCCAAAGGTGTTATCTGAAACATCCTGAGCCTTGGCGTAAAAAGAAGTTACGAGCAGAAGTGCAGGTAACAGACCATGTCTAAACTTCATATCTATTAGTTTTTGTCACTGCAAATAACAGACATCTATGTTAAGCTAATGTTACCACCGAATTAAGCTTATGTAAAGAAAAAGGTTGCCTGGCCAGGACAACCTTCTCATACATCCAAATCGACAAAAACTAAGATGACATGAATCTCTTAATGCACATTAAGAATTACAATATTACTTAATTCGGAAGCTGCCGATGTAAAGAGAAAATTACCAAAATGTCAAATTTTTATAACCAAAACCTCTTTTTTGGATACCCTCCTAGCAGTTCCTGTAAAATGTCCTTGAAGAGAATTAGCTGTCAGACTCAGGAAAAAAATTTCGTAACCTTAAGTTGACAAATTAGTAATCTTCTCTTTATCAACTTCCTCCCAGCATAAGCTAATTTTATTTTCTAATCAGGAAATCATGAAAACCAGCACCGCATTTAGAGTTTCGACCTTTGTAACATTTCTTCTGTCTTATTTGCTAGGGACCCTGAGCCTAATCAACATGGAAAGTAATGAAAGGCTGCTGATTTATAGTTTGGTTTGCTTTAGTTCACTTTTTCTATTCCTGATATCTCATGTTGCTTATAAGAAGTTCTGATTTGAGGAGGAAAAATCTAATCTATTTTTCTTCCAAAACAGGATTTATCTCACATTAAATATTACCAATAAATTTTATCGTAAAAGTAGGATGTGATCCAGCCGACATACAGCTCTTTCATTTAATAACCTTTAGCTAACAATATCATGACAAAGCCATAATTTCTACTTAACGCTGGCTTTACACTGGCGGTGTTTATTTGCATCAGACAATAACAAGATTATGAAGAGAATTTTGATTTTAATCGTCGCAGTATTGATGGCAAATAATATACTGCACGCGCAAAGGGAAAATACCGGCGCTATTGGAGGTAAACTTGCAGACAAAGAAATGAAAGGCGAACCTTTGCCTTTTGCAAATGTAATAATAAAGGAATCTACTAAGGGAGCCACTACAGATATGGAGGGGCTCTATTCCCTTAACAACATTGAACCCGGAACTTATACAGTTGTATTCAGCTTTTTAGGTTATGAAACCCTGGAACTGCCAAATGTTACGGTGGTCGCTAATAAAGTGACAGAAATAAATACGGAATTAGGATCCAGTTCGGCTTCCCTGGATGAAGTAGTGATCAATACTGTATCAAGAAAAGATTCTGAAGTTGCCTTGTTACTGGAACAAAAAAGTGCAATTAATATAAAAGAAAGTATTGGAGCCCGTGAATTAGCCAAATTGGGCGTCTCTGATGCAGCCAAGGCTACTACCCGTATTTCGGGTGTGACCAGCAGTGAAGCATCAGGTGACATTTTTGTAAGAGGGTTGGGAGACCGTTATTTATACACCACGCTTAACGGACTTCCCATCCCATCAGACGATGTTGATAGAAAGAACATAGATCTTGAACTTTTCCCCACAGGAATTATTCAAAGTGTAGCCATAAGTAAGACATATTCTCCAAATATTTCAGCCGACCAGGCTTCAGGAAATATTAATATCACAACGCGGGAGCTGGTTGGAGCAAATGAACTAAGTTTTGGTGTAAGTACAGGAATTAATACCAATGTAATAAAAGGAGAAGTATTTGATAATTTTAAAGTTTCTCCAAACCTTCAAAATACCGATTTTGGTTTCTACACTGGAGGAAAGGCTACAGAATATAAACTAATCTACCAGGACTGGAATCCAGGTGTTGCAAAGTTGCCAATCAATTCCAAATACAATTTCACAGCCGGTAAAAGATTTGGACAAAAACTTGAGGTATTACTAACAGCTTCGCAAGATGTAGATTATCAATATACCGAAGGAGTTTTCCGTGAATTTCGAGCCAATTTTGTTACAGATACAATAACAGATGCTACGGTTTATTCTAAAACCATTAACACTACAGGTCTGGCAACTATTGCCTATGAACTTAATGCAAACAATAACCTTAGGGCTAATAGTCTTTTCATAAATAAACTTTCAGATAATGTGTACGAAGGAGGAAGAAACCAGAAGGGTTTTATTTTTGAAGAAACAGATCCCAGTGACGGGCTCTCACAATTTGTAAGGGATCAAAATACACGGCAAACCCGTCTTTGGGTGAATCAACTTCTGGGAGAACATTGGCTTGGAGATAAAAACAACCTTGATTGGGCTGCCGGCCTAAATCTCGTAAATGCAGACGAACCCAACCGTATAAGAAATGAAGTAAATTTTAATGATGACGTGGTTTACCTTGGAGACACGGGAGGCTACCAACAAAGAAAAAGTTATCAGGAAATTGACGACTATGAATTCAATGGAAGGATCGAAGATCGATTAGAAATACTTACCTCTAAAGACAGACAGCTCGAAGTAAGCTTCGGCGGGACCTACAGGTACAAAGAGAGAGATTTTATTTCCCGATTTCTTGGGTTAGAGGAATCGTCTAACAGAACTTTGACTCCTTCTTCAATAGACAACCTTACAGAAGTATTCTCCGAAGAAAACTTCAATAATGGTTCTCTTGAGATCAATAATAACCTTCAACCCGACAGATACAGGGGGAAATTAGAATCGGCTGCAGGTTTTGCGAGTGTTAACCTTGGCTTCAGTAAGTTAAACATCAATGCCGGGGTGCGCTATCAAAGGGACGCATTGGACGTGGTGTATAATGTAGGGAACATTCCCGGGAGAACAGGTATGTCAAATTTGAGTTACGACAACTTTTATCCTGCGGTTAACTTGCGTTATGCATTAAATGAGAGGTCAAACCTTAGACTGGCTGCGAGCAAAACTCTAACCCTCCCGGAATTTAAGGAAGTAGCTCCCTTTGAGTACGTTTCTCAAACCGGCCAGGTGACCAGAGGTAATCCTGATCTACAAGCATCCACAAATTATAATCTTGACCTTAAATATGAATTTTTCCCCTCTGGTGGCGAATTATTATCCCTTACCGGATTTTACAAAAGGATCGAAGAACCAATCAACAAAGTTCAGGACAGGGGTTCTGCAGGGATCTTTTCATTTTTTAACGCAGGGGAACAGGCAGAGATCTATGGGCTTGAACTGGAAACCCGGCTGGAGGTGATTAAAATGGAAAATGGCGCAGCCTACGATTTCAACTTTGGCTTTAACGCTTCTCGTATGTGGCATTCTCAGGATCTCAAGGAATTGAGAAATGAGAATGGACAGCTGCTCCGCACTTTTAGATACAAAGGTCTTACTGAAACAGGTTTGCAGGGAGCGTCTGACTGGATCTTTAATGGGTCTCTCAACCTGGTGGTTGGAACAAAAAACCCTTTTATGGCAAGCCTGGTAGCCAACTATGCTTCAGATAAAATATTTGCCCTTGGATCCCCTGAAAGGCAGACCGAAAGTGAAACTTTTTACAATGATGCCATCGTGGAAAAAGGCTTCGTTACTCTCGATGCAGTTCTAAGTAAGGATCTGGGGGAACACTGGGGAATAAAATTCACCGGAAAAAACCTTCTAAATCCAACAGTAAAAAGAGTGCAGGATGTTAGGCCTTCTACTACAGGAATAGAAACTACCGAAACCGTGAGATCCTATACCCGGGGCGCAGTATTGTCACTGGGAATCAACTACAACTTTTAATCTTTTACACTAAACATTTAAAATTTAATTAAAACAGACACAATGAAAAAAATGACCAAAAATTTTGCTGTCCTTTTCTTACTATTCAGCGGCTTAATCTTTACAGCCTGTAGTGAGAATGATGATCCAATTATTGAAAACCCTGATGTTCAAAATGATGAATTAAATGGAGAACTATCAGAAAATATGACTCTTGATTCATCCATAGAGTATAAACTTACAGGATCTTTTGAAGTACTTGCAGGTAACACATTAACTATACCCGCAGGAACCAAAATTGTAGCCGACAAGGGCACA